>NZ_JAYMHD010000061.1:0-293434 GCF_035656535.1 Streptomyces sp. H51 | reverse complement strand
GTCGCCGCCCTCGGCGCGGCCCCGCTCGCGCTGACCGCCCTCGCCGCCGCCCCGGCGTCCGCGCACGGCTCGATGGGTGACAACCGTCCGTCGCACCACCAAAAGGGGTGAACAGTCGTAACTTTCCCGTGCAAGCCGCGTTCGATCGCGCTAGCAGATCATGCAGTCACGTTTCACCAGGCAGCGGCCCGGGCCCGCCGTGACGCCCGCCGGACCGGCTGTCAACTTCCGGGATAGGCCCAGGGGTTGGCCAGGCAACGAATGCCGTCGTGGTCGAGGAACTTGGTCTGCTGCTGCATGACCGGCGCGAGCTCGCCGTCCTTGTCGCAGGTCACGTGGGAGTAGCCGAGCCGGTGGCCGACCTCGTGGTTGATCAGCATCTGCCGGTAGGCGTTGATCTGATCACCGTACGTCTTCGAGCCCTGGGCCCACCGGTAGGCGTTGATCATGATGCGTTCGGTGGCGGCCGAGTCGCAGGAGACGTTGTCCTCGGTGGTGTCCAGACCGGACTTGGCGCACCACGCGGCGGTGGTCCCGGGGCTGGCGAGGGTGATGACGAAGTCCGGCTCGCCGGACTGGACGCGCTCGAAGGTGCGGGCGCCGCCGTGCGCCCAGCTGCGGTCGTCGTTGAGCGTCTTCTGCACCGCCTGGGCGAAGAGTTCGCCGTCGAGCCCGAGCCCCTGTTCGACGTCGACCCGGTAGGTGTACTTGCGCCCCTTGCCCGGCGCCTCGGCGGTGCCGGGGACCGCGTCGAACTTGCCCGAGCCCTTGAGCGTGGCGCTGAGGGGGTACTTCCGCGCCATCGCCTGCTCGTACGTCAGCGTCACCGGTCCGGGCGCCGCCGAGGGCGTCGTCCGCCCCTCCCCGCGTGACGCCGGGTCCCGGAGGTCCCGGGCCGGACCGACGGCCGACTGCTGCCGCACGGGGCCGTCGTCCTGTCCGTCGGCGACCTGACCGGCGACGACGACGGCCAGCACGGTGGTGACGGCGGCCGCCGCGATGCCGGTGAACGTGCGCCCCTTGGTGCCCTTGGTCTGCGCGGGCACTCCGGTCGGCGGCGCGTCGTCGTCGGCGTCGGTCTCGGAGGGGACGCCGACGCCGGTGCGCGGGTCCCAGTCGGTGGCGGAGGCGTACGGGCCGACGGCGGACGCGGAGGTGCGGGCGCGGGGCGCGAAGACGTCGTCGTCCTCGCCGAAGGCGTCGAGGTAGTCCTGGCGCGGACCGGCCGGCGCGCCCTGCCGCTGGCGGGGCAGGACGGCGCCGGGCGCCGCGGCCACGCCGTGACCGCCGACGGTCGGCCCTCTCAACTCGCCCCAGCCGCCCCCGGCTTCACGCTGCTCGGGGTGGCCGCCGCGAACCTGGGGAACGCCGTGGGCGGGAGTGCCGTCGGGCACCCGGGGAACCCCACGCGCGGGCGTCCCGTCCATCGGCACCCTCGGAACCCCATGAGCGGGCGTCCCGTCCGGCATCCGCGGCACCCCGCCGGCGGGCGTCCCGCCCGTCGGCGGCAGGGGTGCGCCGTGCTGTCCGTACTGCTGCCCGTGCGGTTGTGCGTACGGCTGCCGATGGGGTTGTGCGTACGCCTGTCCGTGCGATTGTGCGTACGGCTGGCCGGGCGGTTGTCCGTACGGCGGTCCGGGCATCCGGTGACCGGCCGGACCCTGTTGCTGCGGCCGGCCGTCCTGCCGGACACCGGGCACGGCGCCGGCCCCCGGCCCGTCCTGCCGCGCAGCGTCCTGCCGCGCGGCATCCCGGCGCACGTCGGCCCGCGCCTGCGGAGCCGGGGACCGGTCGTCCTGTCCTGCAGTTGTGGCCGCGGCCCCGCCCTTGGCGGCACCACGACGGCTGTGGCGTCCCACGTCGCCCCTCAGCCCCCCGCGCTCTCGGCGAGGACGTCACCGTTGCCCACGACGGAGCCCGCACCACGGGCGGCGGTCCCGCCCCCGGTACCGGCTCTCCCCCCGGTGTCCGTCCCGGCGCCGTTGTCGGCGCTGCCCCCAGTATCCACCCTCGACCCACTGGCCCCACCCCGCGGGGCGACGCCCGACTCCCCTTTCTCCGCGAGGAGTTCGGTGAACGCGCGGGCCACCGTCTCCGGGTACTCCATCATCGCCACGTGCCCCGCGTCCGGCAGGGCGAGCAGGCGGGAGTCGCGGAAGGCGCGGGCCGCCCGGCGGGCCATGCGGAAGCCGACGAGCTGGTCCCGGCCGCCGTAGACGAGCAGGGTCGGGGCGAGGACCCGCTCGGCCTGGCGCCACAGCCCGTGCTGCCCGCCCAGTGTGTAGGCGTTGACGATCCCGCGCGTGGTGCGCGCCATCGCATCCCAGAAGTAAGGCAGTTGCAGCCGCCGCTCCATCTCCTCCACGGCATGGCGGAACCCTTCCGGCGTCACCTGCCCGGGGTCGCCGTAGCACAGCCCCAGGACGCCGCGGACCCGCTGCTCCGCCGACCACTCGCGGGTCAACCGCGTGAAGAGCGCGGCCACTCCGGGCACCGCCAGCATTCCGGTGGGCACGGCGGTGCGCTGGACACGGATCTCCGGCAGCGCCGGCGAGACGAGCGTGAGCGTCCGGACGAGGTCGGGCCGCAGCGCGGCGACCCGGGTGGTGACGGCGCCGCCGAGGGAGTTGCCGAAGACGTGCACGGGCCCGCGTCCCGAGGCGTCGAGATAGCGGATCACCGCGCGCGCGTGGCCGGTGACCGAGTAGTCGCCGTCGTCCGGCGGGGGCGAGTCGCCGAAGCCGGGCAGGTCGACCGCCTCGCCGTCGACGACGCCCTCCAACTCCTGCATCAGCGCGGACCAGTTCTGGGAGGATCCGCCGAGTCCGTGGACGTAGAGCGCGGGCGGCAGACCCTCGCGGGCGGGCGGGCGCGAACGCACCGTGAGCGTGATCCCCGCCAGCCCGACCGACCTGAGCCGCTCGCCCTCGGCGACCCTGACGGGTGACACCCTCGGGAGCACATTGGTCGCCGGAACGGACGGCAGCTCGGTCGAAGACATGCGGCAATGTTACGAGACGATCACGTAGCGGCTCACGTGTTCGCCGTCACAGATCCGGGGGACTTCACGGGGTACGCGTCGAGTGACGTTCCGGAGGCGGATCGCATGGCGTCCGGACCGGGTGTCTCCTAGGCTCGTGCAGAGGGCACCCGCGAGTGACCCCTGCTTCTCGGAGCGAGGTTCGCAGGAGTGGGACGTAGGAAGGGAGCCCATCATGACCGTTGACCCCACCGACCCCGGGACGTTCCAGGACGAGGAGACGGAGGAGGCGCCGGAGTTCGACGTCGAAGCCCCCGAGAACGACGCGGCGGAACAGCTGGCCGACCTCGCGCCGGACCGCGACGAACCCCTCGAGGACGTGGACCCGGCCCGGGCGAACGAGGCCGACCTGGTGGAGCAGCGCCGCGTCGTCTCCCTGGACGAGGACGACTACCGCTGACGGAACCCGGAGCGCCGCTGAGCCGGCAAGAGCCAGGTGGCTGCCCGCTCTGCCCCGCCTTGAAACCTTCTGCGCGGCTTTCGCCACTGTCCGGTCCGTGAAATTCTGCGCTCGCACCGCGCACACCAGGGTTACCGAAAAGTACGATGGCCACGCGGCGCACACCGCATGTGGACGATCTTGGGAGGCGGCGTGACAGCCATCGAGCAGACAGAGGCGGCACGCCCGCGAGGCACGCGCCTGCCGCGCCGTGCCCGCCGGAACCAGTTGCTGGGCGCCGCCCAGGAAGTCTTCGTGGCGCAGGGCTACCACGCGGCCGCGATGGACGACATCGCCGAGCGCGCCGGGGTCAGCAAGCCGGTGCTCTACCAGCACTTCCCGGGCAAGCTCGACCTCTACCTGGCTCTGCTGGACCAGCACTGCGAGTCCCTGATCCAGTCCGTGCGCAGCGCGCTGGCGTCGACGACCGACAACAAGCAGCGCGTCCGGGCGACCATGGACGCCTATTTCGCGTACGTCGAGGACGACGGCGGTGCCTTCCGTCTGGTCTTCGAGTCGGACCTGACGAACGAGCCCGCGGTGCGCGAGCGTGTCGACAAGGTCACGAACGACTGCGCCGAGGCGATCTGCGACGTGATCGCCGAGGACACCGGCCTCTCGCGTGCCGAGTCGATGCTGCTCGCCTCCGGGCTCGGCGGCCTCGCCCAGGTCGTGGCCCGCTCCTGGCTGCACAGCGACCGCAGCGTCCCGCGTGACCAGGCGGTTCAGCTGCTCACGTCCCTGGCGTGGCGGGGCATCGCCGGCTTCCCGCTGCACGGAACCGACCAGCAGCACTGAAGTCGCCCTTTGTTCCCGCCCGCTGTTCGCTCCTGGCGTTGTCGGGCGGAGCGTGCGCGTCCCCTCGCCGGGCTAATGTGTGCTGGGTACGGCGCGGAAGGTCGCGCACTTCACTGACCGTCGGAGGGACATAGCCGTGGAGGTCAAGATCGGCGTGCAGCACGCGCCCCGCGAGATCGTTCTGGAGAGCGGTCAGAGTGCCGAGGAGGTCGAGCGGATCGTGGCCGAGGCACTGGCCGGGAAGTCACAGCTGCTGACCCTCGTGGACGAGCACGGCCGCAAGGTGCTGGTTCCTGCCGACCGCCTCGCCTACGTCGAGCTCGGCGAGCCGGCCCCGCGCAAGGTGGGCTTCGGCGCCCTGTAAGCGCACGCGGACCGAGGGGCCCGGCGACCGATGGGATGCAGCGTCCCGACGGTCGCCGGGCCCCTTTCGCCGTCCGCTTCCGCCTTCCGCCGTCCGCTTCCGCGGTCCGCCGCCGCCTTCCGCTTCCGCCTCCACGGATGGAGCACAAGTCGGCCACAGGGGTGGATTGCATTCCGCAGGTCACGGGTATGACGGGCTACGACCGCGACGCGCAGGCCGGCCCTGTGGGAGGAACCCCGTGATGATCTTGGAAGCAGTCGGCTCCGCCGTGCTCGGTCTCGCGTTGGCCTGGGGGGCGATCCACCGGCTGTCCCACCGTCTGCCGGCCCGCGCGCTGGTGCTGGCGACGGGTGTCGCCGGAGCCCTGTTCGGCGCGTTCGTCACGCACAGCGCGCTGGGCCCCGGCAGCCTCCCGCTGATCCTGATCGGCGCCGCGATCGTCTCCACGGCCTCGCTGTCGCTGCTGCTGCGCCCGGCGGGCAGACTCCGCCGGCGCTCGGCGCCGGCGTGACATCGGACGGCGTCACCTCGGACGGCGTCACCTCGGACAAGAAGCCCGCCACGGCCGGGAAGACCACCGGGACCCGGAAGAGGAAGGCCAAGCGGATCGGGCGAACCCCACTGCGGTGAGCCACCGCCCCGAAGGGGCGCGGGGAACCGCGCGACCAGCCACGACGGCGCCGCAGCCCGCAGCCCACGGCGCAACGCGGCGCAACTCGGAGCAACGCCGCACATCCAGCGGAGCGCTCAGGCGGCGAGTCCCAGAGCCGCCATCCGCTTCGTGTGCGCCTCGGTGATCCGGGAGAACATCTTGCCGACCTCGGCGAGGTCGAAGCCGTCCGCGACACCGCCGACGAGCATCGTCGACAGCGCGTCCCGGTCGGCCACCACCCGCTGCGACTGCGACAGCGCCTCGCCCATCAGACGCCGCGCCCACAGCGCGAGCCGGCCGCCCACGCGCGGGTCCGCGTCGATCGCGGCGCGCACCTTCTCGACGGCGAAGCTGGCGTGCCCGGTGTCGTCGAGGACGGCCAGCACCAGCCCCCGGGTGTCCGAGTCGAGCCGGGCCGCCACCTCGCGGTAGAAGTCGCTGGCGATCGAGTCGCCGACGTACGCCTTGACCAGGCCCTCCAGCCAGTCCGAGGGAGCCGTCTGCCGGTGGAAGCCGTCGAGCGCGGCGACGAACGGCGCCATCGCGCGGGTCGGCTCCTCGCCGATCTCGGTCAGCCGGTTGCGCAGCCGCTCGAAGTGCTGGAACTCGGCCGACGCCATCTTCGCCAGCTCCGCCTTGTCCTCCAGCGTCGGCGCCAGCTTGGCGTCCTCCGCGAGACGCTCGAACGCCGCGAGCTCGCCGTACGCAAGGGCGCCGAGCAGGTCGACGACCGCGGCGCGGTACTGCGGGTCGGCGGAGGCCTTCGCCCAGTCCTGGGCGGCGACTCCGGTGGTTCCGGCCGAGGCTTCGGAGGCGTTGTCAGGCTTGTCAGAGGTCGTCATGAAGCGCACAATAGCCCGCTCGCGGCACGACGGAAGGTCATGGCCGACCCCTGTGACGACGACCGCGTGACCAAATCGGCCATCGCATGTGCGGGATTCCGGGGTATGGTGGTAATGCGCCTGCTGAGTACGCACCTCTGAGGAGTCTGCTTCGCTCGACGGGCCGCACGTTTGAGGATGCCCGGTCGGTGGCCCGATCGGCTCCGACCCGACAGCCCTCCCTGGCCGTACGACGAGTGCGTACGACGACCGGAGGGACACCCTCAGCGGTACGAGCGCTAGAGCGTCGGCAGTGGTCCCGTGCCCTACGGCCAAGCCCGTAAGGCAGCCGACGTCCCCGGCACGGTCCGTCAAAGACCCCCCGCGCTCGCCTCGCACCGCCCACACAGAAGAGGCAGCACCCTGACTACGACGTTCAGAGATCTCGGAATCCTTCCCGAGACGGCCGAGGCCCTGGAGGCCGTCGGCATCAACACCCCCTTCCCCATCCAGGAGATGACCCTCCCCGTCGCCCTCTCCGGCACGGACGTCATCGGCCAGGCCAAGACCGGCACCGGCAAGACGCTGGGCTTCGGCCTCCCGCTCCTCGAGCGCGTCACCGTCCCCGCCGACGTGGAGGCCGGCCGTGCACGGCCGGAGGCGCTGACCGACGCCCCGCAGGCCCTCGTCGTCGTCCCGACGCGCGAGCTGTGCACGCAGGTCACCAACGACCTGCTGACCGCGGGCAAGGTCCGCAACGTGCGCGTTCTCGCGATCTACGGCGGCCGGGCCTACGAGCCCCAGGTCGAGGCCCTGAAGAAGGGCGTCGACGTGGTCGTCGGCACCCCGGGCCGCCTGCTCGACCTCGCGGGCCAGAAGAAGCTCGACCTCAAGCACGTCCGGTGCCTGGTCCTGGACGAGGCCGACGAGATGCTCGACCTGGGCTTCCTGCCCGACGTCGAGAAGATCATCGACATGCTGCCGGCCAAGCGCCAGACCATGCTGTTCTCGGCCACCATGCCGGGCGCGGTCATCGGTCTCGCCCGCCGCTACATGTCGCAGCCCACGCACATCCGTGCCACCGCGCCGGACGACGAGGGCGTGACGGTCGCGAACATCGCGCAGCACGTGTACCGCGCGCACAACATGGACAAGCCCGAGATGGTCGCCCGCATACTGCAGGCGCAGGGCCGGGGACTGGTCATGGTCTTCTGCCGCACGAAGCGCACGGCGGCCGATCTCGCCGACCAGCTCAAGCAGCGTGGTTTCGCCTCCGGCGCGGTCCACGGCGACCTCGGCCAGGGCGCCCGCGAGCAGGCGCTGCGCGCCTTCCGCAACGGCAAGGTGGACGTGCTCGTGTGCACCGACGTGGCCGCGCGCGGCATCGACGTCGAGGGCGTGACGCACGTCATCAACTACCAGTCGCCGGAGGACGAGAAGACGTACCTCCACCGCATCGGCCGCACCGGCCGCGCGGGCAACAAGGGCATCGCCATCACCCTCGTCGACTGGGACGACATCCCGCGCTGGCAGCTGATCAACAAGGCGCTGGAACTGGACTTCAACGACCCGCCGGAGACCTACTCCACCTCCCCGCACCTCTTCGCCGAGCTCGACATCCCCGAGGGGACGAAGGGCGTCCTGCCGCGTTCCGAGCGCACCCGCGCCGGGCTCGACGCGGAGGAGCTGGAGGACCTCGGCGAGACCGGCGGTCGCGGTGCACGCGGGCGCGGCGGCCGAGGGGACCGGGGCGACCGGGGCGAGTCCCGGTCCACCGAGCGTGAGCGTCCGGCCCGCACGCCGCGTCGCCGCCGCCGTACCCGGAGCGGGGCTCCGCTGGACGGCACGGCCGCTCCGGAGACCACCTCTGCCGAGAGCGCTTCGGCCGGCACCGCGCCGGCCGGGACCGAGGAGGCCGACGCCACCCGTACGCCGCGTCGCCGCCGCCGTACCCGCGGCGGTTCCTCGGCGCAGTCGGCGCCGGCCACGGTGACGGCGGTCGAGCCCAGCGCGTCCGAGGCGGCGGAGGCCGCCGTGACGACGGCCGAGAGCGCCGCCGTGGACGCCGCCCTCGACAGCGCTGCGAAGCCGCGCCGCCGCCGTACCCGCCGGTCCGCCGAGCCGACCGCCGGGACGCCCGTAGACACGGCTCCGGCCGTGGCCGCCGCGGCGCCGGAGGCGCAGGCCGTCGTGGCAGCGCCGGTGACGCCGGTCGTCGCGGAGCCGGAGGCTCCCGCCGCCGCGCCGCGCCGCCGTACCCGCAAGACCGCGGCCGCCGCGGAGACCGCGGTCGACACGGCCGAGGCGACCGCCGAGGCCGTCCCGGAGGCGCAGGAGCCCGCGCCGCGCCGCCGTACCCGCAAGGCCACGGCCGCCGCGGAGACCGCGGTGGCCACCGCCGAGGCGACCGACACCGCCGAGGCCAGGCCGCGTCGCACCCGCAAGGCCGCCGCGACCGCCGAAACCGCGGTCGACGCCGCCGAAGCGACCGAGGCCAAGCCGCGCCGTCGGACCCGCAAGGCCGCCGAGACGGCCGAGACGGCCGAGATCCCGGCGCAGGTCACCGAGGAGTCGGCGGTCGCGCCGCGTCGTACGCGGAAGGCGACTGCCGCGGTCGACACGGCGGAGGGTACGGAGAGCAAGCCGCGCCGCACCCGCAAGGCGGCAGCCGCCCCGGAAACCACCGAGGCCGCCGAAACCGCCACCACCGAGGCCAAGCAAGCCGCGCCGCACCCGCAAGGCGGCAGCCGCCCCGGAAACCACCGAGGCCGCCGAAACCGCCACCACCGAGGCCAAGCCCCGCCGCACCCGCAAGACCGCGGCCACCGCCGAAACCGCGGTCGACACGGCCGAAGCCGCCGAGGCCAAGCCGCGCCGCACTCGGAAGGCCGCCGAGCCCGCCGCGGTCGACACCGCGGAGGGCACGGAGACCAAGCCGCGCCGCACCCGCAAGGCGGCAGCCGCCCCGGAAACCACCGAGGCCGCCGAAACCGCCACCACCGAGGCCAAGCCCCGCCGCACCCGCAAGACCGCGGCCACCGCCGAAACCGCGGTCGACACGGCCGAAACCGCCGAGGCCAAGCCGCGCCGCACTCGGAAGGCCGCCGAGCCCGCCGCGACCGTGGCAGGCATCCCGGCGCAGGCCGCCGGGGAGGCTGAGGCCAAGCCGGCGGCCCGCCGGACCCGCAAGGCCACGGCGACCGCCGAGGCGGCGGGTGTGGACGTGGCCGAGGCCAAGCCGAGGGTGCGTCGCACGCGCAAGGCCGCGGCCACCCCGGAGGCCGCGGAGAGCTGACCGCTCACGAGCACGACGGCCCGGCCCCACGTCAGGTGGGACCGGGCCGTCGGCCGTTTCTCCGCCCCGCCGTCGGCTCCCCGCACCCGCGGCCTTCCGGCCTCGGACTCACACGGACCCGCCTGTCCGTCCCCGCGGGCCAGCCTGTCCGTCCCCGCGGGCCAGCCTGTCCGTCCCCGCGGACGGCGCCCCGGCCTCGCGGAACCGGCCCCTCCGTCTCGGCGGACCGCCCCGCCGCCTCCCGGCTCGCGCGCCCGGTAGCCTCAGCGCATGAGCAGGCCACCGACCTTCGCCCCGCCCCCCGGCGCCCGCGCGTACTCGCTGCGTACCGCCCGCGGGGAGTTCGCCGTCGTGGACGCGCCCGCGGCGGACGGTGTCCCGCACAGGGGCACCGCGCTGCTGCTGCCCGGCTTCACCGGCAGCAAGGAGGACTTCAACCCGCTGCACGTGCCCCTGGCGGCCCGCGGCTACCGGACCGTCGCCGTGGACGGGCGGGGCCAGTTCGAGTCCGCCGGCCCCGAGCTGGACGAATCCGCCTACGCACAGGAGGAGCTGGCGCGGGACGTGCTCGCGCAGGCGGCAGCCGTCGGCAGCCCGCTGCACCTCGTCGGGCACTCCCTGGGCGGGCAGATCGCCCGGGCGGCGGTGCTGCTGGACCGCTCCCCGTTCCTCTCGCTCACCCTCATGTCCTCCGGTCCGGCCCACATCTCACCCTCCCAGCAGCAGCGCGTGAAGCTGCTCCGGGACGCCCTCTCGGTGATGACCATGGCCGAGGTGTGGGAGGCGATGCAGGCCATGGAGCCGCCCGAGGAGACCGACACCGGCGAACCGGACTCCGGGCCGGACGACCAGGAGGACCTGCGCCGCCGCTGGCTGGGCACCAGGCCCGCGCAGTTGCTGTGCACCGGACGCCAGCTGTGCGTCGAGCCGGACCGCGTGGCGGAACTGGCCGCCGTGCCGTTGCCGTTCCACGTGGTGTCGGGCGCCCGCGACGACACCTGGCCGGTGCCGCTGCTCGACGAGATGGCGCTGCGACTGCGGGCCCGCCGGACCGTGATCCAGGGCGCCGAGCACTCCCCCAACACCGACAGGCCTCTGGAGACGGCCCGCGCCTTCGCGGACTTCTGGGACGATCCGACGACGGGCGGCCCACAGGGCGTCCGGGGCGACGGGACCACGGAAGGCTCCTAGTACGGCGTCCGCCAGAGTCTCCTGACACGGCGCCCGAACGGGGTGCACCGGGCGCACCGGGTGCGCCGGGTTCTCCCAGTGCTCCTAGTACAGCGCCCGCAGGTGCTCCCAGAAGCCGTCGCGCAGTGCGCGGCGCAGGTCCGCCTGGCCGCGCAGGGAGTACTGCAGCAGCCCCTCCGCCTCCACCAGCAGGTCCTGGTCCACGAAGCCGGGAAGGTAGGGGTGGCCGGGCAGGAGTTCCACGAGCGACTCGCGGCCGCGTGCCGCGAGCCACTTCGCCGCGATCTGCGCGCCCACGAAGCGCACGTCCTCGCGGGTCGGCCGGGCCGCCGTGCCCTCGTAGGCGGGCGCGGTGCGCCGGGAGACGTAGGGCTTGAAGAAGTCGAGGTCGAAGGTGCGCTGGCTGTCGACCTCCCAGAGCAGGGGCTCCGCCTGGTTGCGGCCCTCGGGCGCCTCGATGCCCCAGAGGTGGACGCGGGCGCCGTAGCCCTGGGCCGCCTCGACCGCGGACACCAGGTCCTCGTCGCCGCCGAGGAGCGCCGCGTCGCTGATGGCGCGGTGCCGGGCGAGGGACTCCAGGTCGGAGCGGATGAGTGAGTCGACGCCCTTCTGCTGGTTGTTGGCGTTGAGGTTGCCGAGGCGGACCTTCACGTCCGGCAGCTCGGCGATGCACTGCTGCTCGGAGGTGTGAATGCGGCGTCTGGCGCCGTCGTACCAGTAGACCCGCAGCAGCCGGCTGTCCGCGAAGATCGTGCGGGCGCGGTCGATGAACGCTTCGATGAGGCCCTCGGCGTCGAGGTCGAAGGCCCGGCGGTCCTCCGTGCCGGCGACCAGCCGCCCAGCGGCCGCGTACAGGTAGCCCGCGTCGACGAAGATCGCGTGAGTGGAGGGCGTCTTCGCCACCTCGGCGAGCATGCGCTGCAGCAGCTCGTTCGTGCGGTCGATGCGTGCGCTCAGCGCAGCGAGGTCGTCGTTCATCGCTTCCATTGTCCCGGCGGTCACGCTGCGAACACAACTGGTCCCGGTCAGTCTTCCGAACGAGCGACAACTGACTCTTACCGGTCAGTAATTAGCCGTTCGAAAAATTTCTTTAGCCAAGGGAATGTTTGTAACACGCAGCCCGTTGAATACGTGTGGAACAGGGGGCACCGACGCCTCGTGCGCCACCCACCCAGTAGTTCTCCTTCAGGAGGATGACCAGACGAAGGGAGAAGCCATGCGCTTCGAAATCATGCGACTCGACGAGGTCGACGGTACCCCCGTGGACAGCACCGTCGTGGACGCCGCCTCCGTCAACCGGATCGTTCAGCAGGCCGCCGCGATCGGACAGCGCCTGTGGATCCGCCCGGCCGAGACCACGGCCTCATAACAGCCGCGGATCACCGCGAGAGCTTCATTGCCCCCGGACGGCACCGTGCCGTGCGGGGGCTCTGTCGTTGCGGTGGGCCCGTCGCCCCGGGGGATCGGCCGAGGGGATCGGGCGGCGCCGAGGGGATCAGGCGGCTCCGACCACCTGGGTGACGCCGTTGATGATCTGCTGCACGGCGATCGCGGAGAGCATCATGCCCGCGAGCCGCGTCACCAGGACCACGCCGCCGTCCTTGATGACCCGGATGATCAGCAGCGAGTAGCGCATGACCAGCCACAGCACGACGTGGATGGCGAGGATCGCCGACCACACCGACACCTGCGAGGCCACACTGCCAGCCTTCTGCACGGCGAGGATGACGGAGACGATGGCGCCGGGGCCCGCCAGCAGCGGCATGCCCAGTGGCACGAGCGCCACGTTGACGTCCTTGGTCTGCTTCGGCTCGTCCGTCTTGCCGGTGAGCAGGTCGAGCGCGATCAGCAGGAGCAGCAGCCCGCCCGCGATCATCAGCGCGGGGACGGACACGTGCAGGTAGTCGAGGATCTGGTGGCCGAGGAGCCCGAAGACGACGATCACACCGCCCGCCACGCAGACGGCCTGGAAGGCCATCCGCTTCTGCACCTTGCCGGGGCGTCCGGCGGTCAGCGCGAGGAAGATCGGGGTGATCCCGGGGGGATCCATGATGACGAAAAGGGTGAGGAAGAGGGAGCCGAAGACGGCAGTGTCGAACATGGGGGCCTTGCAGGTGAGGGAGAAGCGGTGAATGGGGGTGACGTGCGACAGGCCGTCGGCGTGAGCGTGCGGCGGCCTTCGGCCTTCAGGCCCCGCCCGTCCCCGGCACCGGGAAGGCGCCCGTCGCCCGCCGCGTGATCTCCCCGTACACCTCGGGGTCCGTCAGGTACTCCCCGAGCACGCACGTCTTGCGGCTGCCGTGGTAGTCGCTGGACCCGGTCGTCAGCAGCCCCAGTTCCTTGGCTAGGCCGCGCAGCCGCGCCCGGGTGTCCTGGTCGTGGTCCATGTGGTCGACCTCGATGCCGTCGAGCCCGGCGGCGGCCATCTCGGCGATCGCCGGCTCGGGCACCGTGCGGCCCCGCTTGTCGGCGCCCGGGTGCGCGAAGACGGTGACCCCGCCCGCGGCCTTGACCAGCCGGATCGCCCGGAAGGGGTCGGTCTCGTGCTTCGGGACGTAGGCCCGGCCGCCGTCGGCCAGCCAGTCCCGGGTGAAGGCGTCGCCGACGGTCGGTACGACACCGAGTTCGACGAGCGCGGAGGCGACGTGCGGCCGTCCGACGGAGCCGTCGCCGGCGATGCGCTCGACCTGCTCCCAGGTGACCGGCACGCCCAGCTCGTTCAGCTTGGCGACCATGCCCTTGGCCCGCGGCACCCGGTCGTCGCGCACCAGCTCGCGCTCGGCCAGCAGCGCGGGCTCCTCGGGGTCGAAGAGGTAGGCCAGCATGTGCATGGAGACGCCGTCGATGCGGCAGGACAGCTCGGCGCCGGTGACGAGGGTGAGCCCCTCGGGCAGCGCGGCGATCGCCTCGGCGTGTCCGCGGGTGGTGTCGTGGTCGGTCAGCGCGACGACGTCCAGACCGGCCGCGGCGGCGTTGCGCACCAGCTGGGCCGGGGTGTCCGTGCCGTCGGAGGCGGTGGAGTGGGTGTGCAGGTCGATGCGCACGACGCGGACTCCAGGCGGTGACGGTACGGAAGGTGACGCTCAAGGGTAACCGCATTTCCGGACCGCCCCGTCACACCCGCAACCGCCGAGCGCCCCCTACAGGCAACGCCCAGCACAGCACAGCCCCGACCCGAACCGATCAGCCCGAGCCGATCACTCCGGACCGATCAGTCCAAGCCGTTCAGCCCGAGCCGATCACTCCGGGCCGATCAGCCCGAGCCGATCCGCCCGGACCAGCCGGACCGGACCACAGACCTCGCCCAGCCAGACGCCCCCGCACCGGCCCGGCGACGCTTCGGCCGCTACGGCTCCAGCAGGCGCGGCGAGAGTGCCCCGCACGGCACCAGTTCCAGCTCGGCGCCCGCCTCGCGCAGGTCCGTCAGCACCAGTTCGTCGTACAGCAGCAGCCCGGACTGCTCCGGCCACAGGACCGCCCACAGCCACATCCCGAGCGCCTCGCCCGCGAAGACCGCGCGGTCGTCGGGGGTGTCGGCGACGTGCCAGAGCGGGGTGGGACGACCACCGGCCAGGACCTTGGTCTCGGCCGGCTTCTCGACGTCCAGGTACGGCCCCGGATCCGGGGCGTCGATGCCCGCGTACCGCGCGCCGAGGCCGACGCCGAGCTCCTCGGCGACGAGGATCAGCTCCCCCATTCCGCCGAGCGGGCCGGGGCCCGAGCAGGCCACCGCGGTGGCACGGCCGCCGCTGCGGTCGTCGCCCGCGCACGCCACCCCGGTGAACAGCCAGCCGACCGGCAGCGGCCAGGGCATCCACACCGGCACCTGCGTGCGCTGCACCACGACGGTCAGGGCATCGACGCTGGGCGGGACCACGGGCTGCACCGGATGCACCGGCCCGTGCACCTCGCACTGCCAGGAATCGGCGAAGAGGCCGGGAGCCCTGACCCGGCCACCACACTTCGGGCAACTGGGTTCGCCCCTCATAGAGCCCCACGGTCCTACCCCCGCCCCGCCACGTCAAGGACGATCACCCGTCCGGACGGATCCCGTTCCGGACAAAATTAGATGCATCTTGCACTAATTAGACTCGCTAACCTACTGTGTGCAAATGCCAACTGATTCGACCCGGAGTGGGGGAAGCATGGACCCGTTCGACGCGGGAGCGGGCGGCATCCTGCGGCAGCCGAAGGCCGTGTGGGCGACCGCCGGGGCGTCCGTCGTGGCGTTCATGGGCATCGGGCTCGTCGACCCGATCCTGCCGTCCATCGCCGCGGGCCTGGACGCCACGCCCAGCCAGGTATCCCTCCTGTTCACCTCGTACTTCCTCATCACCGCCGTGGCGATGCTGCTCACCGGTTTCGTCTCCAGCCGCATCGGCGGCCGCCGGACGCTGCTGCTCGGCCTCGCGTTCGTGGTGGTCTTCGCCGGCCTGGCGGGCACCTCGGACTCGGTCGCCGAGCTGGTCGGCTTCCGCGCGGGCTGGGGCCTGGGCAACGCCCTGTTCGTCTCCACCGCCCTCGCGGTCATCGTCGGCGCGGCGGCCGGGGGCAGCGCCGCGGCGATCCTTCTCTACGAGTCGGCGCTCGGCCTCGGCATGGCGTGCGGCCCGCTGCTGGGCGCGCTGCTCGGCGACGCGAGCTGGCGCTACCCGTTCTTCGGCACGGCCTTCCTGATGGCGGTCGGCTTCCTGTGCATCACGGCGTTCCTGGGGGAACAGCCGAAGCCGGCCCGCAAGACCTCGCTGCTGGACCCGCTCGAGGCGCTCGGCCACGGCGGGCTCGCCTCCGCCGCGGTCTCGGCGTTCTTCCACAACTACACGTTCTTCACCGTGCTGGCCTTCACCCCGTTCGTGCTGCACATGACCCCCTACCGGTCGGGGGCGGTGTTCTTCGCCTGGGGTGTGCTGCTCGCCGTCTTCTCGGTGATCGTGGCGCCGCGCCTGCAGGAGCGGTTCGGCTCACTGAGGGTGCTCGGCGGTTCGCTGGCGCTGCTGGCGGCCGACGTGCTCGCGCTCGGATACGGCGACCACACCACGGCCGTCGTCTGCACGGTGCTGTCCGGCGCCTTCATCGGCGTGAACAACACGGTCTACACCGAACTGGCGCTCGGCGTGTCGGACGCTCCGCGCCCGGTGGCGAGCGCCGGCTACAACTTCGTGCGGTGGTTCGCGGCCGCGGCCGCGCCCTGCCTCGCGCCGAAGATCGAGGAGTGGACCGACCTCCACGTCCCGTTCGTGGTCGCGGCGGCCTCGGCGGTGCTGGGCGCGCTGGTGGTCCTCGTACGGCGCCGCGCGCTCACCGCCGAGGCGGAAGAACTCGGGGCGCGGCACGCCACGGAGGACGGCGTCGCCGTCTTCGCCGACTGACCGGCGCGCGGAACGCGGCGGTGAGCTTGCTCACTCCGGCCCGCTCCGGCCCGCTCCGGCTCACTCCAGCGGGACGGACCTCCGGGACGGATCCCTCAGGTCCGTCCCGTTCGCCAGCCAGCGCTCCTGGAGGGCCTGGGCGCCGTGCACCCGCTTCCAGGCGGCCTCGTTCGGCGTCATGGGCAGCAGGGGCAGGAACCGCACGGGGTCCAGGGGTTCGTCGAGTTCCAGGTCCTCGACCAGACCGCCGGGCTCGGCCACCAGGACCGAGGTGAACGGCGCGCCGGGCCACAGCGGTTCACCGACGTCGAGGGAGGCCCCCGGCGCCACGACCACGCCCTCCACCTGCGGGGACGCGGCGAGCACGGCGAGCGGGCGCAGCACCTTGTCGGTGTCGGCGGCACCGGCGCGGACGGAGAGGACCAACTCGGCGCGCGGCCCCCTGACGGGGTCGGCGACCACGGCCGTGGGGTCCGTCATCGGCCGCGCGGACATGCCGAGGGTGGCGTAGCGGACGACGTCCCCCTCGTGGAACCGGAGCACCTCGATGCGGTCCGTGCCGAGGAAGGTGACCGCGGCGCGCGCGTCCGGATCGCCCAGCGCGGTGCGCAACCGGGCCTCGACCAGAGGAAGAACATCAACCATGCGGCGAGCATAGATCTCGTCAGGGCAGGGCAAAGCGGCGCCTTGACACTTGGGGCGGCTGCTAGTCTGGCCCGGTGGTTCGGGGCAGCACGCCGAAGCGTGGCTATCGGGTCCCGACGCCGATGGGATTCCCTCACGGGGGACCGGCCGGAGGAGGTGGGGCTGCGATGGACCGAAGTCGACCGTGCAGTACCACCCGCTCTTCCTGTCGTTGATGTAGCTGCTGCGCCTCCCGCCGGCTGCCGCCTCTCGCATTCGCGTCTTCATCACGGAAGAGCACTTCGTTTCGTCTTGCCTGATCTGTCTGATCTGCATCAGTAGCTGAATCAGCAGCGAAGCGCGCCACCGCGACGGTGCGGTGCTCCCCGCTTTGTGGACGTGCCAAACATCCTTCCCCTTCCCAGCTTGGGGAGACGCGTTCAGGACGTCCCCATTCCGGGCAGTTCCACCCGTCGTCGCGGCCTCTCGCTGCTCGTGCGAAGGAGCCTGCCATGTCGATGATCCGCGACCTGCGTGCCGTGGTCCGCCCGTCCCGCCCCTCACTGCGCAAGGGGCCCGTGCGCATGGACAGCGGCCCGTACGACACCACCCGCGACCCCGCGACGCCCTCGGCCGTCGTCGACTGCGCCGTCTACCGCGACGGTGCCCGCGTCCAGACGCCGCAGCCGCTCACCCCGCACGAGGCGATGCGGCTGGTGCGCCGCGACGGCGGCTTCGTGTGGATCGGCCTGCACGAGCCGACCGAGGCGGAATTCGCCGGTATCGCCCGCGAGTTCGGGCTGCACCCGCTGGCCGTGGAGGACGCGGTCCAGGCCCACCAGCGGCCCAAGCTGGAGCGCTACGACGACTCCCTGTTCACGGTGTTCAAGACCATCCACTACCTCGACCACGACCAGCTCACCGCCACCAGCGAGGTCGTGGAGACCGGCGAGGTCATGTGCTTCACCGGCCGGGACTTCTTCATCACCGTCCGGCACGGCGGCCAGGGCTCGCTCCGGGCACTGCGCCACCGGCTCCAGGACGACCCCGAGCTGCTCGCCAAGGGGCCCTCGGCGGTGCTGCACGCGATCGCCGACCATGTCGTCGACGGCTACATCGCGGTCGCCGACGCCGTGCAGGACGACATCGACGAGGTCGAGACCGAGGTGTTCTCGCCGGGACGGCGGGGCGGGGTCTCGCGCGGTGTGGACTCGGCGCGGATCTACCAGCTCAAGCGCGAGGTGCTGGAGTTCAAGCGGGCCGTCTCGCCGCTGCTGCGGCCCATGCAGCTGCTCAGCGAGCGGCCGATGCGGCTGATCGACCCCGACATCCAGAAGTACTTCCGGGACGTCGCCGACCACCTCGCGCGCGTGCAGGAACAGGTCCTCGGCTTCGACGAACTGCTCAACTCCATCCTCCAGGCCAACCTCGCGCAGGCGTCGGTCGCGCAGAACGAGGACATGCGGAAGATCACCTCGTGGGCCGCGATCATCGCCGTGCCGACGATGGTGTGCGGGGTGTACGGCATGAACTTCGAGCACATGCCCGAGCTGCACTGGCGCTACGGCTACCCGGTGATCATGATGATCACCGGGGTGATCTGCCTGGGGATCCACCGCACCCTCAAGCGCAACGGCTGGCTGTGAGGCGCCTGGATAGGCTGGGCCCATGACAAGCGAGCTGCTCGAGCAGGCCCTCGTCGAGGAGGCCACCAAGAAGTCCGGCCTCATCTGGGTCCAGGGGCCCGGTGTCCCGGCCCGCGCGCTGTGGCACGTGTGGCACGAGGGCGCGGCGTGCGTGGTCGGCGACGGTCCGGGCGAACAGCCGCTGCCGGGACTGGCCGACCGGGGCACCGCCGAGGTCACCGTGCGCAGCAAGGACAAGGGCGGCCGGCTGCTGACCTGGACGGCGAACGTCGTGGAGCTCGCGTCCGGGTCCGAGGCGTGGACGGCCGCGGTGGCCGAGCTGAAGGGCAAGCGGCTCAACGCCCCCGACGGGGAGGCCGTGCCGGAGCGCTGGGCGCGGGAGTGCCGGGTGCTGCGGCTGGAACCGGCGGGCGGGACGCGGCCGCTGCCCGACGGGAGTCTCGCCGGGGCCCCGTTGCCGTCGCCGGCCACGACACGGCAGCCGGCCCCCGCGGCGCTGCCGCGGCTGCTGACGAAGCGGCGCAAGCGGAAGTAGCGTCGGCCGGCCGGCCGACGCGCGTCCGGCATCCGCCAGGACGTCCCGCGTCCCACGTCCGGCGCTCGGCATCCGTCAGGACGACCGGCCGTCAGGGCAACGACCGTCACAGCCGACCGGCCGTCAGGGCAACGGCCGTCACCGCGCTGACGGCCGTCAGCGCCGTCAGGACGACGGGAGCTGCCTGCCGTAGTCCACGGTCTCGCCCTTGTCCGGCTCGGTCAGGTCGAAGTCAGTGCCCCAGGCGGAGAAGGTCAGCGTCCCGGCGCCGCCCGCCCGGACCAGCCGGAGCGGGTAGGCCGTGCCCTGGAGGGAGACGTCCAGGGTGCCGCCGGAGCCGTCGTCCCCGGTGATCCGGATCGTGCGGACGCCCGCCTGCTCGTGGTGGCCGTCCTTGGCGAGCGTGCCGTGCAGCGTGAGCAGACCGTCGAGGAGGACGTCCTTGTCCGTGAAGCCGCTGAACTTCTTGTACGAGGGGTCGCCCTCGGGCACCTTCACGTACTTGCCCTCCAGCTTGTCGGCCGCGGCCACCTCCCCGTCGCCGTCCTGGTGGCTCCAGAAGTCCGCGTCGGCCTTGAGGTACAGGTGCTCGCCAACCCGCAGCAGCTTGAACGAGGCACCCTTGGAGGTGACCGCCCCGGTGGCGCCGTCGGACTTCAGACGCATGTCGATGCGGTAGGTGCGCCCGCTGGTGACCACGGTGCCGGAGAGGCGCACCGCGTCGGCGGACTCGGCGGCCTTCCTGGTCCGGGACTGGATCTGGTCGGCCGGCAGTCTGCCGACCCCGTTGGTGCCCGCGTCCGGGTCCTCGGAGCATCCCGCGAGGAGTCCCGCCCCTGTCACGACCAGCGCGCACACCCCGCTCACCAGCACGATCCGGCGGGTACGGCCCTGGGGAGTCGCAGTCACAGGTGGGGCTGCCTTTCTGACGGGTCCTGAGCGGCGTACGGCAGCGTACCGGGGCGGTGACCGGGCGGCGGAGCCGGTCCGACCGGCCCCCCTGCCAGGACGGCTCCGATCGGGACGGGCTAGCCTGAAGCCCACTCGAGCGGGCAATTCGGAAAAGAGACACCGTACGAAACACCCACGGGAGAAGGAGGCGCGGCCATGGCAGGGGGTGCCCCCCGGATCTTCGTCTCGCACCTCGCCGACGTCGCCGCGTTCGACCCGAACGGCGACCTGGTGGGCCGGGTACGGGACCTGGTCGTGATGCTGCGCGTCGGGCGGCGGCCCCCGCGGCTGCTCGGGATGGTCGTCGAACTGCCCACCCGGCGGCGGATCTTCCTGCCCATGACGCGGGTGACCGGCATCGAGTCCGGCCAGGTCATCACCACCGGCGTGCTCAACGTCCGCCGCTTCGAGCAGCGCCCCACCGAACGCCTGGTCTTCGGCGACCTCCTCGACCGGCGCGTGACGCTGACCGAGACCGGCGAGCAGGTCACCGTCCTCGACCTGTCGGTACGGCAGCTGCCGGCCCGCCGGGACTGGGAGATCGACCGCGTCTTCGTGCGCCGGGGCAGGACGGGCGGCGCCTTCCGGCGCGGCAAGGGCGAGACGCTGACCGTGGAGTGGTCCGCGGTCACCGGCTTCTCCCTGGAGGAGCACGGGCAGGGCGCCGAGAACCTCCTCGCCACCTTCGAGCAGCTGCGCCCCGCCGACCTCGCCAACGTGCTGCACCACCTCTCCGCCAAGCGCCGCGCCGAGGTCGCCGCCGCCCTCGACGACGACCGCCTGGCCGACGTGCTCGAAGAACTGCCGGAGGACGACCAGATCGAGATCCTCGGCAAGCTGAAGGAGGAGCGCGCCGCCGACGTGCTGGAGGCCATGGACCCGGACGACGCGGCCGACCTGCTCTCCGAACTGCCGGAGGAGGACAAGGAACGGCTGCTGAGCCTGATGCAGCCCGGCGACGCGGCCGACATGCGGCGCCTGATGTCGTACGAGGAGCACACCGCGGGGGGTCTGATGACGACCGAGCCGATCGTGCTGCGCCCCGACGCGACGGTCGCCGACGCGCTCGCCCGGGTCCGCAACCCCGACCTGTCCCCCGCGCTCGCCGCCCAGGTCTACGTCTGCCGCCCGCCCGACGACACCCCGACCGGCAAGTACCTCGGCACCGTCCACTTCCAGCGCATGCTCCGCGAGCCGCCCTACACCCTGGTCAGCTCCATCGTCGACGCGGACCTGCAGCCCCTCGTCCCCGAGGCGGCGCTGCCGGTGGTCGCCGGGTTCTTCGCGACGTACGACATGGTCGCGGCGCCCGTGGTGGACGAGGCCGGGTCGCTGCTGGGCGCGGTGACCGTCGACGACGTCCTGGACCACATGCTGCCGGAGGACTGGCGGGAGACCGAGTTCCACCTCAGCGGGGACGAGGGCGCGCAGGGGGTGGCCGGTGACTCCTGAGCGCGACGGCACCCGCGAGCGCACCGTGGCGGGAGCGACGGCGGCCGGCCGCGCCCGCCCCCGTCTGGACCAGCCGCGGCCGCGGCGCCGCCGGTTCCTGCCCGAATGGGACCCGGAGGCCTTCGGCCGCCTCTCGGAGCGCATCGCGCGCTTCCTGGGCACCGGCCGGTTCATCGTCTGGATGACGTTCGTCATCGTGCTGTGGGTGCTGTGGAACGTGACCGCGCCGCGCGAGCTGCGCTTCGACGAGTACCCGTTCATCTTCCTGACCCTGATGCTGTCCCTGCAGGCCTCCTACGCCGCCCCGCTGATCCTGCTGGCGCAGAACCGGCAGGACGACCGCGACCGGGTCAACCTCGAACAGGACCGCAAGCAGAACGAGCGGTCGATCGCGGACACCGAGTACCTGACCCGCGAGATCGCCGCCCTGCGCATGGGCCTGGGCGAGGTCGCCACCCGTGACTGGATCCGTTCCGAACTGCAGGACCTGGTCAAGGAACTGGACGGCAGGCGGGACGGCCACCACGAACCCGCCGTATTCCCGGCAGAACGGTCGCACGGACGTGACGTAGACGACCGGTGACGGGCGTGCCGGGGCCCCCGCGCGGCGCCGTACCATCGTCCTTATGGCTAGCGAAGACGCGGTGCGCGAAGCACTGGCGACGGTGAACGACCCCGAGATCAACCGCCCCATCACCGAGCTCGGGATGGTCAAATCGGTGGAGATCGGCGCGGACGGAGCGGTCGCGGTCACCGTGTACCTGACGGTCTCCGGCTGCCCCATGCGCGAGACGATCACGCAGCGCGTGACGGAGGCGGTCTCCCGCGTCGAGGGCGTCACGCGCGTCGACGTCTCGCTCGACGTGATGAGCGACGAGCAGCGCAGGGAACTGGCGAGCGCGCTGCGCGGCGGCCAGGCCGAGCGCGAGGTCCCCTTCGCCAAGCCCGGCTCGCTCACCCGGGTGTACGCGGTGGCGTCCGGCAAGGGCGGCGTCGGCAAGTCGTCGGTCACGGTGAACCTGGCGGCGGCGATGGCGGCGGACGGCCTGAAGGTCGGTGTCGTCGACGCCGACATCTACGGCCACAGCGTGCCGCGCATGCTGGGCGCCGACGGCCGGCCGACCCAGGTCGAGAACATGATCATGCCGCCGTCCGCGAACGGCGTGAAGGTCATCTCCATCGGCATGTTCACCCCGGGCAACGCCCCGGTCGTGTGGCGCGGGCCGATGCTCCACCGCGCGCTCCAGCAGTTCCTGGCGGACGTGTACTGGGGCGACCTGGACGTACTGCTGCTCGACCTCCCGCCGGGCACCGGCGACATCGCGATCTCCGTGGCCCAGCTGGTGCCCAACGCCGAGATCCTGGTCGTCACCACCCCGCAGCAGGCCGCCGCCGAGGTGGCCGAGCGGGCCGGCGCCATCGCCGTGCAGACCCACCAGAAGATCGTCGGCGTGGTGGAGAACATGTCCGGCCTGCCCTGCCCGCACTGCGGCGAGATGGTCGACGTCTTCGGCACGGGCGGCGGTCAGGCGGTCGCCGACGGCCTCACCCGCACGACGGGCGCGAACGTCCCGGTCCTCGGCAGCATCCCCATCGACGTCCGCCTGCGCGAGGGCGGCGACGAGGGCAAGCCGGTCGTGCTGACCGACCCGGACTCCCCGGCGGGCGCGGCCCTGCGGGGCATCGCCGGGAAGCTGGGCGGACGGCAGCGGGGCCTGGCCGGGCTGTCGCTCGGGCTCACGCCGAAGAACAAGTTCTGAGAGCGCGGCCGGTGCCGGGACCGCCGCGACAGCGCGGGCCCGGTTCCGGTACCGCCACGGCCTCGGGGCCGGTCTCACGACCGCCGTGGCTTCGGGGCCGGTCTCACGACCGCCGCGGCTTCGGGGGCGCCGTCCGGTGCGGTGGCGCCCCTTTTCGCCGTCCCCGGCCGGGCGTGGGCTCTCGCGCCGTCCCGGCCGGGCTCGGGCTCTCGCGCCGTCCCGGCTAGGCGTAGGCGGCGATGTCCTTGATCATGGCGAAGCCCAGTCCGTAGGCGCTCATGCCCCTGCCGTACGCGCCCAGGTGCACGCCTTCCTGCGTGGACCCGGCGAGCACCCAGCCGAACTCCGACTCGCGGTAGTGGAACGGCGTGGGAACCCCGTCGACGGGCAGGGAGAGCATCGACCACTCGGGGTCGGCCAGGTCGTCGGCCAGCGCCCACGCCGTCTCCGTCTGCTGCTCCAGCCAGTCGTCGCGCAGGCTGTGGTCCATCTGACCGGGCCAGGTGAAGGACAGCAGCCCGACCCCGGCCAGCCACGCCGCCGAGGACACCGAGGTGGCCTCCAGCAGCCCCGTGCCGTCGGCGCTGCGCCGGGACGGGTTCGCCGCGACGGTCACCACGACCGCGAACCGCTCCTTGGGCTCGTCGGACGCCCCGGCCGCGTACTCGTTCTTCACGGAGGGCTCGTCGCCGTGCCCGATCGAACCGTGCTCGACGGCCCCGTCGGCCGCCGTACCGACCTGCATCAGCCAGCGCGGCCCCGTGAACGCCTCGTCGAGGCCGTACCACGGGAAGGGCGCCTGCAGGTAGCCGTCGACCGTACGCCGGGCGGAGGGGACCTGTTGTCCGCCCTCCGCGGCCGGCGCCTGCGCGACTGCCCGACTCGTCGTCTCCATGTGCCCGGACGCCTCCTCGCTCTCGTCGGACCGGAGCGGCCCGCCCCCCTTCGGGCGGCGTTGCTCTTTCGTATCCGGCCCGCGCAACAACTCGGCAGCATATCCACCCCGCTGGGAGCAACCGGGAAAGCGCCCGGCGCGTGAGCCGCCGAGAAGTCGTGATCAAGCCGTCCGGGCGCCCGCGCGAGGTATGAAACGCGTCACGTGCGGCGGGTGTGACCAGCGGCGACGCGAGCCAGGGGTCAGGTGGCGTCGGCGTCGAAGGGCGGGCGGTCGTCGGCTTCGGGCTTCTTGACCATGTCGACGCGTCCGGCGGCCGGCGAGGGGTCGCTGTCGCGGCTGTGGACGGCGTCCGTGACCTCGGCCATCTCCTTCTTCAGGTCGAAGCCGTTGCGGATCTCCTTCAGCCCCAGGTCGTCGTTGTCCAGGTGCTTGCGGATGAACGTCTTGGGGTTGAGGTCCTCGAACTCGAAGTCCTTGAACTCCGGTCCCAGCTCCTGCCGGATGTCGTGCTTGGCGCTCTCCGAGAACTCACGGATCTTGCGGATGGTCCGCATGACGTCCTGGATGACCTTGGGGAGCTTGTCCGGACCGAAGACGAGCACGGCGAGGACAACGAGCGTGACCAGCTCGAGCGGCCCTATGTCATTGAACACCTGAAGCTCCTCGCCATCTCCTCGGTCCTCGGCCCTCGGTGGTCTCTGTGCGGGTCTTCCGTGGTCCGGGCCGGGTCCACGGTACCCGGCGATTCGGTACGACCGGTACCGTCCCGTGGGCAGCGAGTTGTCCACATGGCGGTTTTTCGGGGTCGTGTGGCCGGGGAGCAGGCGCGGGGCCCTCGTCCGTGGGGTCGCTGTCAATTCCCGTCCGAGGACCCGAGCACGAGCGGGATCTTCTTGATGATGCCGTCCCGCCGCACCGTCAGCTCCAGCCGGTCCCCGGGGCGGTGGGCCCGTATCTTGACGATCAGTTCCTCGCCGGAGTGGACGCGCTGGCCGTCGACCTCGGTGATGACGTCGCCCGGCTCGATACCGGCCTTGTCGCCGGGGCCGCCCGCGTTGACGGCGGGCTGGCCGCCGCTGCCCTTGGTGCCGACGCGCGCGCCGTCGCCCGTGTAGTCCATGTCGAGGGTGACGCCGATGACCGGGTGGGTCGCCCTGCCGGTGTTGATCAGCTCCTCGGCGACGCGCTTGGCCTGGTTGACGGGGATGGCGAACCCGAGCCCGATCGAGCCGGCCTGGCCGCCGTCCGGTTGCGAGCCGCTGTCGGCGGAGCGGATGGCGGAGTTGATGCCGATGACGCGGGCCTGGGAGTCGAGCAGGGGCCCGCCGGAGTTGCCCGGGTTGATGGGTGCGTCGGTCTGCAGCGCGTCGACGTACGACACGTCGCTGCCGTCCCCGCTCTCCCCGCCGGCCGTGATGGGCCGTTCCTTGGCGCTGATGATGCCGGAGGTGACCGTGCCTTCCAGGTCGAAGGGCGCGCCGATGGCGACGACGGGGTCGCCGACCTGGACGTTGTCGGAGTTGCCGAGGGGCATCGGCTTGAGGCCGCTCACGCCTTCCACCTGCACGACGGCGAGGTCGTAGCCGCTGTCCCGGCCGACGACGGTGGCCTTGGCGGTGTCGCCGCTGCTGAAGGTCACGGATATCCGGCCGCCGGAGCCGGCCGGCTCGACGACGTGGTTGTTGGTGAGGATGTGGCCCTGCGCGTCGAGCACGAAGCCCGTACCGGTGCCGGACTCCTCCTGGCCGGTCACGTGCAGGGTCACCACGCTGGGCAGGGCCCGTGCGGCGATCCCGGCCACGCTGTCCGGGGCGCGCCCGGTGGGCTCCTTGCCGGCCTGCGGCAGCTCCACGTCGCCCACGCCGCCGTGACGCTCGAGATACGAGCCGAGGGCGCCGCCCACGCCGCCCGACACGAGCGCGAGCAGCACGGCCCCGGCCACCAGCCCCTTCCTGGCCCGCCGGGGCCGGGGGGCGCCGGTGTGCTGAAGCGGGGCGGCGGCCCAAGGGTCGTAGTTCCGCCAGGGAGCGGCGGGCGGAACGTCGCCACCGGCGCTCGCCACCGGCTGCGGGATCGGGGCGGCACCGACCGGGAGGGGCGCCGCGGGGGCGGGCACGCCGGGCGCGGGGACAGCCGGGCCGGGGGCCGCGGCTACGGGCGCACCGGGCGTCGCGGGCTGCGCGGGCTGTACGGGCGCGGGCTGTACGGGCTGCATGGGCTGTACGGGCGCGGGCTGTACGTGCTGCGCGGGCTGTACAGGCTGCGTGGGCTGTACGAGCGCGGGCTGTACGGGCTGTACGGGAGTCGGCTGTACGGGCGTGGGTGGCGGGGGGACGGTCGCGCCGGGCACCGGCAGGGGCGTCTGCGGGGGCGTGGCCGCCGTGCCGGGCGCCGGTGCGGGGGTTCCGTGCGTGGGGGTGGCCGCGGGGTGCTGGACCGGTGGAGCGGGCGCCCAGGGGCCGGGTTCGCCGTAGGGCGGGGTGCTGTAGGGGTCGGGATCGTGCAGGGGCCTGGGGCGTTCGGCCGAGGGTGCGGCCGCGGGGGCGACCGGATCGGATGCGGTCGCTGGGGCGACCGGGCCGGGGTCCGACGCCGGTACGGCGGCGGCCGGGCGCTCCAGCTCGGAGTCACCGTCGGTGCCGGGGCGGTCGACGGGGACGCCGGTCCCGGCGCGGTCGGCCGACGGGTCTGCCGGCTCGACGGGGGCCGCCGCGGCCGGCCTGGCCAGTTCGAAGTCGCCGTCGGTGCCGGGGCGGTCGACGGGGACGCCGGTCCCGGCGCGGTCGGCCGACGGGACTGCCGACTCGACGGGGGCCGCCGCGGCCGGCCTGGCCAGCTCGAAGTCGCCGTCGGCGGAGCCACCGTCGGGTGCGGGCGTCGCCGACGCGGCCGGCGCCGGGTCCGTGCCCTCCGCCCGGACCGGCGGGTTCCACGATTCCGACGGGTCCGACGGGTCCGCCGGGTGCGACGGGCCCTGCGGTCGCGGGCGGCTCCACCACTTCGCCTTCGTGGGCTTCCCCTCGTTCATGTTCTCCCCACAGCTGGCCGCGGCACGGCTCGTCACCGCCGGCCCCGGTTGTCCGACTCCGCGCCCGGGCCAGGTCACGTCCTGGCCACGGGCATGGCTCACCCCGGATTCAACCAGGTTCCCGGGCGGCCGGTCAGCGGTCAGCGTGCGGTGCGCGACGGGGAGGGGGATGCGGAGGACGGGTCGGGGGCGGGCGCGGCGAGCATGCCGGGGGACCTGACCTCGGGCGCGGTGGACCAGGAGGTCAGGGTGAACGGCGGGGCGACGCTGGTGAGCGGCCGTATCAACGGTGACATGACGGCCGCACCGGCCATCACGGGCCCGGTCAGCGGGGGTGTGGCCTGCTGCGTCTGCCCGGAGCCCGCGGGGCTCGGTATGCCCGGCAGCAGCGGCGCGGAGACCTGCGTGGGGGCCGTCGTGGTGTCGCCGAGCATGCGCTGGCCCTGGGCGAACACCGGGCCGGTGCCGCGGCGCCGCTGGCTCTCGGGAGCCGTCGCGTTCCCGGTGCCCGGCGACCGCATCGGCGTGACGTTGCTGCCGGTGCCGTTGCCGCCGCGGGCGTCCGCGGTGTCGGCCGGTGAGCCGCCCGTGACACCGCCCAGCGCGATCGCGGCGAGCGACACCGCACCGGCGGCGGCGAACGCGATCCGCAGTCCGCGGGAGGACGGACGCTCCGGCTCGCGGTGGCCGACGTCGTGGACGGGGAAGCCGTGGTCGGCGTCGGGTGCGGCGGTGTGCGCGCGGGCGGGGACGTAGCCGAACTCGAAGCGCTCGCCTCGTCTCAGCCCGAACACTCCGCCGCCGAACCGTCCGGAGGCCGCTGCGGGGAGTCCTCCCCCGCCGAAGGGCGAGCCGCCGTCCGTGTCGTCACCTCCCGCCGGGAGTCCCTGGAGACGGGCCAGGAAGCTCTCGGAGGGGGACGGCGGGGCCGCCTCCGCGAAGACGTTCTTCAACTGCCGCTGGGCGTCGGCCTCCGCCTTGCACCTGGCGCAGGTGGCCAGGTGGGCGAGGACACGCTCGCGCGACTCGTGACCGAGCTCTCCGTCCACCAGGGCGGAGAGTCGGTCTCCCAGATGCTGCTCGGACAGGCGCCTCTCGGCGGGGCTTGATCCACTCACGCGGTCGCGCCCCCTCCCCCCAGCGCGGGGACACGGGCCATGAAGGAGCGGCGCTCGGCCGCCCGGGCCTGCGGGGAGCGGTGGGCGAGGGCCTTGCGCAGCTGCGAGCGGCCGCGGTGGATGCGCGAGCGGACCGTGCCGAGCTTGACGCCGAGGGTGGCGGCGATCTCCTCGTACGACAGCCCCTCGATGTCGCACAGGACGACCGCGGCGCGGAACTCGGGCGCGAGCGTGTCGAGGGCCTGCTGGACGTCCGCGTCGAAGTGCGCGTCGTTGAAGACCTGCTGCGGGTTGGGCTCGCGGCTGGGCAGGCGCTCGGCCGCGTCCTCGCCGAGGGCGTCGAAGCGGATGCGCTGCTTGCGGCGGACCATGTCGAGGAACAGGTTGGTGGTGATGCGGTGCAGCCAGCCCTCGAAGGTCCCCGGCGTGTACGTCGACAGGGAGCGGAAGACGCGGACGAAGACCTCCTGGGTGAGGTCCTCGGCGTCGTGCTGGTTGCCCGTGAGGCGGTAGGCCAGCCGGTAGACGCGTCCGCTGTGGGTGCTGACGATCTCCTCCCAGGTGGGCGGAGTCCACGCCTGCCCGTCCGCGTCGGTGGAGAAGGTCGCGGTCCGGTCGTTCTCAGCGGCGTGGCTGTGGTCAGCAGCGGTGTCGTTCACGGATTTCGGCCTGCCCGCCGATCCGAGAAAGCGCCACAGCACTCCTCCCCGATCCACAGGTACGGCCGCACCTCCCCTGTCGGCTCTGGTGGTGTCCAGTGGAGCCCCTACCATAGCCACCTCGCCCGTTAGCTCCGGATAAGCGGTTTTACGAGAATTTGATGTGGGCTGGCACCGCTCGGGCCGCTGCGCCCGCAGTTGCTCCGGTGTCCGCCCGGCGTCGTGATCCAACTGTGTCCCCCCGCTGTCGTCTCCACCCCTCTAAACGCCTGGTCCCATCTGCGGGTTCCCGGCGCCAACGGATACAGTCACGCCCAGGCAACCATGGGACAGGAGAGGGTCATTACCGGCAACCGGCAGACGAGCTGGGCGTTCGCCGACGCCTATGTCGCCGAGGACGAAGCGCTGCGCTGGGCCCGGGACCGGGCCCGCGAGGCGGGGCTGCGCTCGGTGTCGCCCGGCACGGGCGCCGCGCTGCGGTTGCTGGCCGCCTCGGTGGACGCGAAGGCGGTGGCGGAGATCGGCACCGGCACCGGCGTCTCCGGGATCCATCTGCTGCACGGCATGCGCCCCGACGGGGTCCTGACGACCGTGGACCCCGAGCCGGAGCACCAGCAGTTCGCCCGCCAGGCCTTTCGCGCGTCCGGATTCGCCAGCAACCGCGCCCGCTTCATCCCGGGGCGCGCGCTGGACGTGCTGCCCCGGCTCGCGGACGCCGGCTACGACCTCGTCTTCTGCGACGGCGACCGGCAGGAGGTCATGGACTACCTCGCTGAATCGTTGCGCCTGCTGCGTACGGGCGGCCTGGTGGTTTTCGAGGGCGTCTTCGCAGCCGGCCGCACGGTGGACTCGGGACCGCAGCCCACGGAGGTGCTGCGGCTGCGGGAACTGCTGCGCGGGGTGCGGGAGAGCCCTGAGCTGTTGCCGTCGCTGCTGCCGGTGGGCGACGGGCTGCTGTGCGCGGTCAAGCGCTAGCCGCACCGCCGGTGTCGGCGCCGTCCTCGACGTCGGCGTCGGCGTCGGCGTTGAGGACGGACGAGGGCGAGGCGGGCGGGGCCCCGGACAGCACCGGAAGGCAGCGGTGCCGAAACAGCGGCCCCGGCACCGCTTGGGTGCCGGGGCCGCCGAAGGGGTATGGTCGCTTCCGCGTCAGCCGACGACCTTCTTGAGGGCGTCGCCCAGCGCGTCGGCCTCGTCAGGGGTCAGCTCGACGACGAGCCGACCGCCGCCTTCGAGCGGAACGCGCATGACGATGCCCCGCCCCTCCTTGGTCACCTCGAGCGGGCCATCACCCGTTCGCGGCTTCATGGCCGCCATGCTCGTTCCCCTTCCTGAAACCAGCTCATCGTCAAAGCCGACGGCCCCGGAGGGCACGCGCGGTCCTGGCGGGACACGCAACACCGGCATCGAACACATTGCTTCCCAGCCATTATCCCGCATCTCAGGACCCGATGACCAACATCGGTAGGCATCGCTTGGGCAACGCGCGCGAGCAAAACCACTCAATTCGGCGATGTGGCTGCGATACTTCGCCGCCGTGCGGACTCTCGCCTCCCCGAAACCGGGCCGGATTCTTTGACGCAGGTCACACGTCCGCTGCGGTGCGCGGACGGTGATCTCCGTCATGCTGTCCTTCGGACAGGGCGTACCGGCCGGTACGCCGCGACCGCGACATGCGGAGGGGACACACATGGCCGACACCGTGCTCTACGAGGTGGGCGACGGGCTCGCGACGATCACGCTGAACCGCCCCGAGGCGATGAACGCGCTGAACATCGCGACCAAGGTCGCCCTGCGGGACGCGGTCCGGGCCGCGGCGGAGGACGACGCCGTGCGGGCGGTGCTGCTGACCGCCGCCGGGGACCGGGCGTTCTGCGTGGGGCAGGACCTCAAGGAGCACATCGGGCTGCTGGCGCAGGACCGGGAGACCGGCACCTCGCACACCATGAGCACGGTGCGCGAGCACTACAACCCCATCGTGCGGGCGCTGACGGAGATGCCGAAGCCGGTGGTGGCGGGGGTGAACGGGGTCGCGGCCGGGGCCGGCTTCGGTTTCGCGCTCGCCGCGGACTTCCGGGTGGTGGCCGACACGGCCGCCTTCAACACCTCGTTCGCCGGGGTGGCGCTGACCGCCGACTCCGGGATCTCCTGGACGCTGCCGCGCGTCGTCGGGCCCGCTCGCGCCGCCGACCTGCTGCTCTTCCCGCGCAGCGTCAAGGCGCAGGAGGCGTACGAACTGGGGATCGCCAACCGCCTGGTGCCGGCCGGCGAGCTGCGCGCGGAGGCCGAGAAGGTGGCGCGGGCGCTGGCCGAGGGGCCGACGGTGGCGTACGCGGCGATCAAGGAGGCGGTGGCGTACGGGTTCTCCCACTCGTTCGCGGAGACGCTGGAGAAGGAGGACGAGCTGCAGACCCGCGCGGGACGGTCGGCGGACCACATGATCGCGGTGGAGGCGTTCGTCAACAAGGAGAAGCCGAAGTACCTGGGACGCTGAGCGCGTCGCGGGACGCATCGCGCGCGACGCATCCTTCCAGGTGGTCGTCGACCAGACCGCAGGCCTGCATCAGCGCGTAGGCGGTCGTCGGGCCGACGAAGCGCAGGCCCCGCTTCTTCAGGGCCTTGGACAGGGCCGTCGACTCCGGGGTGACCGCGGGGACGTCGGACAGCGTCTTCGGCGCCGGCCCGGGGGCCGGGGCGTGGGACCAGATCAGGGCGTCCAGCTCGCCCGGCGACCAGTCGGCGAGCACGCGCGCGTTGGCGCAGGTGGCGTCGATCTTGGCGCGGTTGCGGATGATGCCCGGGTCGGCGAGGAGGCGCTCGCGGTCCTCGTCCGTGAAGGCCGCGACCGCCGTGATCTCGAAGCCGGCGAAGGCGGCGCGGAAGCCGGGGCGGCGGCGCAGGATGGTGATCCAGGACAGGCCGGACTGGAACGCCTCCAGGCTGAGCCGCTCGAAGAGGGCGTCGTCGCCGTGGACCGGGCGGCCCCACTCCTCGTCGTGGTACGTCACGTAGTCGGGGGTGGACAGGGCCCAGGGGCAGCGCGGGGCGCCGTCGGGGCCGACGAGTGCGGCCGTGTCGTTCACTGCTGGTCCTCCGGGCCGTGCGCGGGCTTGTCGAGGGGGGTGGGGGCGTCGTGGGCGGTGTGGGCGGCGGCCCGCGCGCCCGCCAGCGCGGTCTCCAGGTCGGTGATGCGGGCGTCGCGCTCGGCGAGCTCGGCGGCCAGGCGGTTCAGGGCGTCGTCGACGTCCGTCATGCGGTAGCCGCGGGCGGCGAGGGGGAAGCGGAGGTCGTCGACGTCGGCGCGGCTGAGCGGGCGGTCCGGCGGCAGGGGGTCGTGCAGCCGCTCCGGGACGGCCTCCGGGAGCGGACCTTCTCCTCCGCCGCCGCCCACCACGGCCAGTGTCACCGCCGCCACCACGACGGCCAGAGCGACGACCAGGAACAGGAACATAACCATCGCCGGGGTCCCCAAGCTCGATGTTCGTACAGCCTCGATGTGTCAGGGTCCGATCGTGCCATGCGACGCTGGCGGTTAGGGTCGCAGGCGGCCGAACGGCCGGGACACCCAGGACGTACTAGGAGAGGTCACAGGGGATGCTCAGGCTGGGCAGGCGCACGTTCGAGGCGCACGAGCCGGTGATCATGGCGATCGTGAACCGGACCCCGGATTCCTTCTACGACCAGGGGGCGACCTTCCGGGACGAGCCGGCCCTCGCGCGCGTGGAGCAGGCCGTGACCGAGGGCGCGGCCATCATCGACATCGGCGGGGTGAAGGCCGGGCCCGGCGAGGAGGTGACCGCCGAGGAGGAGGCGCGGCGGACGGTCGGGTTCGTGGCGGAGGTCAGGCGCCGTTTCCCCGACGTCGTCATCAGCGTCGACACCTGGCGGCACGAGGTCGGCGAGGCCGTGTGCGAGGCGGGCGCGGACCTGCTCAACGACGCGTGGGGCGGGGTCGATCCCCGGCTGGCGGAGGTCGCGGCGCGCCACGGGGCGGGGCTGGTGTGCACGCACGCGGGCGGCGCCCGGCCGCGGACGCGTCCGCACCGGGTGGCGTACGACGACGTCATGGCCGACATCCTGCGGGTGACGCTGGGGCTGGCGGAGCGGGCGGTGGCGCTGGGGGTGCCGCGGGAGTCGGTGCTGATCGACCCCGGGCACGACTTCGGCAAGAACACGCGGCACAGCCTGGAGGCGACGCGGCGGCTGGACGAGATGGTGGCCACCGGGTGGCCGGTGCTGGTGTCGCTGTCCAACAAGGATTTCGTGGGCGAGACGCTGGACCGCCCGGTGAAGGAGCGGCTCCTGGGGACCCTGGCGACGACCGCGGTCTCGGCGTGGCTCGGTGCCCAGGTCTACCGCGTCCACGAGGTGGCGGAGACCCGCCAGGTACTCGACATGGTCGCCGCGATCGCCGGCCACCGCCCCCCGACGGTGGCTCGCCGGGGTCTGGCGTAGGGCGGGTTCGGTGCCGGGCCCGGCACCGGGCCGACGCCCGGGAACCCGGGGCTGAGGCCCCCGCGCCTCCCCCGGCGGTGGCCGCCGGGATACGGCGGCCGGCAGGGCCCGGGGCAGACGTCCCCAAGGGCCGAGGGACCGCGTCCGCGGGGTCAGAGGCCGGGGTGCAGGCTGACGCCGGGCCGCGAGCCGCCGTAAAGCCGGGCCGAGGCCCGGACGCCGGGGCAGCCCGAGGCTCCGGACACGGGGGCCGACACCCGGAGGCCAGGGCCCGGAGGGACGAGGGACCCGTCCGTGGCGCGGGAGCCGACCCTCACGCCACGGCGGTGGCCCGCCGACACCCGAAAGCCGGGGCCGACACCCGAAGGCCGGGTCGCGGGGGAAACGGGGGCCAGGGTCGCGGGCCGAGGGCCGGTGTCGGGGCGAGGGGCAGGGGGTTCAGGGTCGGTGACCGGAGGGGAGGGGCCGGTGGGGGTCAGCGGCCCGCTTCCTTGGAGACCAGGGCCACTGCCTCGTCCACATCGTCAGTGACGTGGAACAGCATCAGGTCGTCCGGGGACATCTTGCCCTGGGCCGCCATCGTGTTGCGCAGCCAGTCCACCAGGCCGCCCCAGTAGTCGGTGCCGAACAGGACGATCGGGAAGCGGGTGACCTTCTGGGTCTGCACCAGGGTCAGCGCCTCGAAGAACTCGTCCAGGGTGCCGAGTCCGCCGGGCAGGACCACGAACCCCTGCGCGTACTTCACGAACATCATCTTGCGGACGAAGAAGTACCGGAAGTTCAGGCCGATGTCGACGTAAGGGTTGAGGCCCTGCTCGAAGGGGAGCTCGATGCCGAGGCCGACCGAGGCGCCGCCGGCCTCGCAGGCGCCCCTGTTCGCGGCCTCCATGGCGCCGGGGCCGCCGCCCGTGATCACCGCCCAGCCCGCCTCCGCCAGACCGCGGCCGAGGCGCACTCCCGCCTCGTACTCCGGCGAGTCCACCGGTGTCCGGGCCGAGCCGAACACGCTGATGGCGGGCGGGAGTTCGGCCAGCGTGCCGAAGCCCTCGACGAATTCCGACTGGATGCGCAGCACCCGCCAGGGATCGGTGTGGACCCAGTCCGCGGGGGCGCGCTCGTCCAGCAGCCGCTGGTCGGTCGTGCTCGCCGTCACCTGTCCGCGCCTGCGCAGGACCGGTCCCAGGCGCTGTTCCTGCGGCGGTGGCGTCTTCCCCCTCGGGTTGCCTGTTGCCATGTGCGCTCCCTCCGCGGTCGATGCCTCCCCGTCCCGAGCGAAGTCGAGAGGTGGGGAAAGGTGTTTCCGCCTCAGCGTAGATCCACACCCGTTACGGCCGGGGGACTTGGACGTGTCCGCCGCGCGGCACCACCCCGCACGGGGCCCTACGCCGGTGCCGTCAGCCAGGCCCGCAGGCGCTCCTCACCCGCGAGGATTTTCGCCGTTTCGACCCGTTCGTCCCGCTTGTGTGCCAAGTGCGGATTGCCCGGACCGTAGTTGACGGCCGGGATGCCGAGGGAGGAGAAGCGCGAGACGTCCGTCCAGCCGTACTTGGGCCGCGGGACGCCGCCCACCGCCTCGATGAAGGCCGCGGCGGCGGGGTGGGACAGGCCGGGCAGCGCGCCGCCGCTGTGGTCGTCGATCACGAACTCCTCCACCCCGCAGTCCGCGAACACCTCGCGGACGTGCGCGACGGCCTCCTCCTCGGTGCGGTCGGGCGCGTAGCGGAAGTTGACCGTGACGACGCACTCGTCGGGGATGACGTTGCCCGCGACCCCGCCCGAGATGCCGACCGCGTTCAGGCCCTCCCGGTACTCCAGGCCGTCGATCACCGGGTGGCGCGGCGTGTAGGAGGCGAGGCGGGCCAGGACGGGCGCCGCCGCGTGGATGGCGTTGGAGCCCATCCAGCCGCGCGCCGAGTGGGCCCGCTCGCCCTTCGTCTTCAGCAGCACCCGGAGCGTGCCCTGGCAGCCGCCCTCGACCTCCCCGTCCGACGGCTCGAGGAGCACCGCGAAGTCGCCCTCCAGCCAGTCCGGGTGGGCCTCCGCCACGTGCTTGAGGCCGTTCAGCTCGGCGGCGACCTCCTCGTTGTCGTAGAAGACGAAGGTCAGGTCGCGGTTCGGGGCGGGGACGGTGGCCGCGATGCGCAGCTGGACCGCTACGCCCGCCTTCATGTCGCACGTGCCGCAGCCCCACAGGACGCCGTCCGCGTCCAGCCGGGAGGGGACGTTGTCCGCGATCGGGACCGTGTCGATGTGGCCGGCCAGGATCACCCGCTGCGCGCGGCCCAGGTTCGTGCGGGCCACGACGTTGTTGCCGTACCGGTCGACCGTCAGGTGCGGCAGGGCGCGCAGGGCGTCCTCGATCGCGTCGGCGAGGGGCTGCTCGGTGCCGCTCTCGGAGGGGAAGTCGACCAGCCGCGCGGTCAGCTCGGCGGCGTCCAACGTGAGGTCAAGCGGGGTGTCGGCCATGCCGTCGACCCTAACGCGTCTGCCTCGTCACACCGTCCGCTCCGACCTCGCCGCCCTCTCGTGCCTCCGCTACCTTGTACGGCGTGTCAGAGCCGTCCCTCCACCCCGTCAAGCGCCGTGGCCGCGTCTTCCGTTTCGGTGCGGCCCTCGTGACCCTGCTCGCCGTCGCCGGTTACCTCGTGGTGCAGTACGTCACCGGGGGCAGGAGCGGCCCGGGCTGCACGGTGGTGTCGGGCGGGGACGACGGCGTGCGCTACCGGTTCACGCCGGAGCAGGCGGTGAACGCGGCGACGATCGCCGCCGTCGGCACCGGGCGCGGGATGCCCGAACGGGCCGTGACGATCGCGCTCGCGACCGCGCTGCAGGAGTCGGGGCTGCGCAACATCGAGCACGGCGACCGGGATTCGCTGGGCCTGTTCCAGCAGCGGCCCTCGCAGGGCTGGGGCACGCCGCGGCAGATCATGGAGCCGGCGTACGCGGCGGGCGTCTTCTACGAGCACCTCGACAAGGTGCCCGGCTACACCCGGCTGCCGCTCACGGTCGCCGCGCAGCGCGTGCAGCGCAGCGGCTATCCGGAGGCGTACGCCAAGCACGAGCCGGACGCGAAGCTGCTCGCCGCCGCCCTCACCGGGCACGCCGCCGCGACGCTCACCTGCCGGGGCAACCCGGACGCGGCCGGCGTCCAGGCGGGCCCCGACGCGGTCCGCTCCGCGCTGGTACGGGACTTCGGGCGGGACGTCCTGCAGGACGCGGGCGCGGAGGTGGGCGGCCGGGCCACGCCGACGCCCTCCCCCTCGCCGAGCGCGCGGGGCGGCACGCGGACCGTCACGCTGCCCGTGGCGGCCGGCGCGAGCCCCGCGAAGGGCGGCACCGCGCGGCAGCGCGGCTGGCAGCTGGCGCACTGGGCGGTCGCCAACGCCTCCGCGCTGCACATCGAGCGCGTCTCGTTCGCCGGGCGGGAGTGGACGGCCGGGACCAGTGACCCCCGGTGGCGGGCGACCGGCACGGAGGGCTCCGGGGCGGCCGGGCGGACGGCGGACGCGGTCCGGATCGTCACCGGGCAGTAGTACGGATCCTCACCCGCACGGGTCACCCGGGCCGGTTGTCCGGCCCGGTGCACGGCCGTTTCCGCCCGATGCCCGGCGGATTCGCGAAAAGCCTTGGGAACACGGCGCCGTAAGGATTCGGCAGCCGCACCCGCCGCGTCCTTTTCACCCGCATTCGTCCGCAGCCGATAATGCGACGCATTGCCAACTCTTTACGGTTCCGCTCCGCAACCTCGGAGGGGCTTCGAGCGGTAGTCACGGCGTCCGAGCAAGACCCTCTCCCGTCGAAGGAGCATCATGTCCCTCCCCCTGACCCGTCGGATCGCCCGTGCCGCGCTGCTTGTCGCAGCGGGAGCGGCAGCCGGGGTCGGTGCGGCCGGCTCCGCGAGCGCGGCCCCCGAACTGCCCGCCACCCCGAACGTCGGGGGTCTGACCGCCCTGGACGGGGCGCACGTCACCCACACCGTCGACGGCGCGGCGCAGAACGTCACCCGGGTCGCGGGCGGCGCCGGCGGCAAGGCGGTCAAGAAGGCGGTGCCGACCGCGACCAGGACCGGCGGCAAGGTGGCGAAGCAGGCGGCGCCGGTGGCGCGGAAGGCGGTGGGGGACGCGACGGGCTCCGCCGAGGACGTCGTCGGCGACACCGCGAGGACGGCGACCAAGGGCGGCCTGCCGACGGACGCGCTGACCAAGGGCGGCATCCCCTCCGCGAAGACGCTCCCGGCGAAGGGCCTCCCGCTGGGCGGCTGAGCCACCCCCGCATGGCTGTGGGCCCGGGCGCTGCCGCCCGGGCCCACAGCCATGTGCGCGGGGCCGGGCGCGCGCCGGGCCGCAGCCCGCACCGGGCCCGGCCGTCACGGCGCTGCCGCCCAGAGCGCGCAGCCGTGCGCGGCCGGGTCGGGGGCGCGTGCCGGCCCGCAGCCGTGCGCGACCGCACCAGGCCGCGCCGCTCCCCCGCGACAGACCGCAGCCACGGGCAGCGGGCCGCGCCGACCGTCCGCACCAGGCCGCAGCCGCCACGGCAATGCCGCCCGGACCCCACCGTCGAATACGCCGGACCGGGAGCGCGTACCGGGCCGCAGTCGGACGGCCGTACCGAACCGGGCACCGTCCGCCACGGCGATGCCGCCCGGGGCCGTGGTCGTGCGGGCCCGGGCCGCGCAGCCGGTCGCGGACGGCCCTGGAGGTGGGTTACAGGCGTTCCACGGCTGCCCGGACCCGTTCGTCCGTCGCGGTCAGGGCCACCCGGACGAAGCGGTCGCCCGCCGGGCCGTAGAAGTCTCCGGGGGCCACCAGGATGCCGCGTCCGGCGAGGTGGGCCACCGTGTCCCAGCAGGACTCGTCGCGCGTGGCCCACAGGTAGAGGCTGGCCTCGCTGTGCTCGATGCGGAAGCCGTGCCCGGTCAGCGCCTCGCGCAGGGCGGCACGGCGGGCCGCGTACCGCTCCCGCTGCTCGCGGACGTGGCTGTCGTCGCCGAGGGCCGCCACCACCGCCGCCTGGGTCGGCGCGGGCGTCATCATGCCGCCGTGCTTGCGGATCTCCAGCAGGGGGCCGAGGACGGCCGGGTCACCGGCCAGGAAGGCCGCGCGGTATCCGGCCAGGTTCGACCGCTTGGACAGCGAGTGGACGGACACGATGCCGTCGCAGGAGCCGCCGTTGACGTCCGGGTGCAGCACGGAGACCGGGTCGGCCTCCCAGCCCAGCTCGATGTAGCACTCGTCGGAGAAGACCAGCACGCCGTGCTCGCGGGCCCAGGCCACGATCCGGGTCAGCTCGTCCTTGCCGAGCACCTTGCCCGTCGGGTTGGACGGGGAGTTCAGCCACAGGAGCTTCAGGCCCTCGGGGTCCAGCTCGGTCGGGTCGTCGTAGGCGACGTGTTCGGCGCGGGCCAGGCGGGCGCCCACCTCGTAGGTCGGGTAGGCCAGCCGCGGGAAGGCGACCTTGTCGCCGGGGCCGAGGCCCAGCTGGGTGGGCAACCAGGCGACCAGTTCCTTGGAGCCGACGACCGGCAGGACGTGCCGGTGGGTGACCTCGCGGGCCCCCAGACGGCGCTCGAGCCAGCCCGTGATCGCGTCGCGCAGCGCCGGGGTGCCCCAGACCGTCGGGTAGCCCGGGGAGTCCGCCGCGTCGATCAGTGCCTTCCGGATCAGTTCGGGGACCGGGTCGACGGGGGTGCCGACGGACAGGTCGACGATGCCGCCCGGGTGCGCGGCGGCCGTCTTCTTGTACGGCTCCAGCTTGTCCCAGGGGAAGGCCGGGAGGCGGTCGGTGACTGCGGACACGGGTGGTGGCTCACTTTCTCAGGGAACGGCTCGGCCCCCGCACGGCAAACGCCTCGGCCCCGCACGGTGATCGTCGACGATCAGGCCGTACGGGACCGAGGCGGCGCATGTCGCGGGGCCGCTTACGGAATCACTCGGCCTGCGGCGGCAGCGCGGCGATGATCGGGTGGTCACGCTCGATCAGGCCCAGCTTGCTGGCCCCGCCCGGCGAGCCCAGCTCGTCGAAGAACTCGACGTTCGCCTTGTAGTAGTCCTTCCACTCCTCCGGCACGTCGTCCTCGTAGAAGATCGCCTCGACCGGGCAGACCGGCTCACAGGCACCACAGTCGACGCATTCGTCCGGATGGATGTACAAGGACCTGGAGCCCTCGTAGATGCAGTCGACCGGGCACTCCTCGATGCACGCCTTGTCCTTCACGTCGACACAAGGCTGCGCGATGACGTAGGTCACGCTGTCGTTCCTCCTCGATTGGGCGCTGGCGGGCCTCCTCAGGCTCCGCCGCCTGGCGCGCGGGAGCGCGGCGTCGTCGATGCCCGCCCCTAGTATCTCCGTTCCTGGGCATGATCCGAACAGGAGGGGTGAACCGACCCGTGGAAATCTCGGCCGCTGGACGCCTCGAGGTCCGAATCATCGCTGCTGACGTGGGGAAACGTGTCTCCGTGCGGTGCCTGAGCGAACCTGGAGTCACGCAGGAGAAGTTCACCGACACGGTGGGTGTTCTCACATCATGGGACGAAGGTGTGCTGCTCATCACACGGAAGACCGGTGAGAGCGTCCGGATACCGGAGTCCGCGCTGGTCGCGGGGAAGGTGGTGCCCGCCGCGCCGGCCCGCCGCCGGGGCCCGGCCACCTCCTACGAGGAGCTCGCGCGTGTCTCCTCGCGCGCCTGGCGGCCGGTGGAGAGCGAACCGCTGGGCGGATGGGAGCTGAGGGCGGCGGCCGGATTCACCCGGCGGGCCAACTCGGTGCTCCCGCTCGGCGACCCGGGCGTGCCGCTCGACGACGCGCTGAGCACCGTACGGCGGTGGTACGGCGACCGCGGCCTGCCCGCGTACGTCCAGACCTCGACCGGGGCCGAGGGCACGCAGGAGCTGCTGTGCGCGGAGCTGGAGCGGCGCGGCTGGGTGCGCGAGGTGACCGCCGAGCTGTGGGTCGGCGGGCTCGCGCCGGTCGCCGACCGGGCGGAGGGGACGGGTGTCGTGCTGTCCCGCACCGCCGACGCGGCGTGGCTGGCGCGGTACCGGCGCAAGGGCGTGGGCGAGGCCGCCCTGAAGGTGCTGGGATCGGGCCCGTCGGTGTGGTTCGCGACCGTGCCGGGCGCCTCGGAGGGGGCCGTGGCGGGGGCCGCGCCCGCCGCGATCGGGCGGTGCGTCGTGGACGGCCGGTGGGCGGGCTTCGCCGCCGTCGAGGTCGACCCCGCGCAGCGGCGGCGGGGGCTGGCGACCGCGGTGATGGCCGCGCTGGCCCGGCGGGCCCTGGACGAGGGCGCCTCGGCCGCGTGGCTCCAGGTCGAGGCGGACAACGCGGCGGCGCGGACGCTGTACGCCGGAATGGGGTTCGCCGCGCACCACGCGTACCACCACTACCGTCAGCCGGCCGGTGACCGAGCCGGGCGGTGACGGAACGCCGCGAAACCGCCGTGAAGCCGCCGTGGAAGGGCACGAGCCTGATATGAGTCCCCCCTGTCCCCCGTCCCCCTGTCCCCCGCCGCCCGAGCGGTCCGCGCGGCTGCGGCGGCTGTTCGCCGAGGAGGCCCGCTCCGAGCGGCCCGACCTGGCCACGCTGTGCCTGCTGGTGGGCACGCAGGCGGACGGAACGCTGGACGAGGCGGGCGTGGACGCCGCGCAGCTGGAGCTCGACCGGCTGGCGGGACGGCTGCCGTTCCGGCCGGGCGGGCCGGCGGCGTGGGCGAACGCGCTGCGACGGCTGCTGGGCGAGGACGAGGGCTTCCACGGCTCCCCCGCCGACTACCGGCGCCTGGAGTCGTCGCTGCTGCACGAGGTGCTGCGACGGCGGCGCGGGCTGCCGATCATGCTGTCGGTGGTGTGGATGGAGGTGGCCAGGAGAGCGGGCGCGCCGGTGTACGGGGTCGCGCTGCCCGGACACTTCGTCGTCGGGTTCGGGCCGCAGGACGAGCAGGTGCTGGCCGATCCCTTCGACGGCGGGCGGGTGCTCGGCGGGGTCGACGTGGAGCTGCTGGTCGCGGGGGCCACCGGGGCGCCGCTGGAGCCGTCGATGCTGACGCCGGCCGGTCCGCTGGAGGTGGTCTCGCGGATCCTGAACAACGTCCGCGCGTGGGCGGCGGCCCGGCCGGAGCGGTCGGACGTGGCGCTGTGGGCGGTGGAGCTGTCGCTGCTGCTGCCCTCGCATCCGGCGCGGCTGCGCTACGAGCGGGCGCAACTGCTGGTGCAGCGGGGCGACTTCCTCGCCGGAGCGGCGGAGCTGGAGGCGTACGCCGAGGTGGTGGCCGCGGTCGACGATCAGACGGCGCGGCAGGTGCGCCGCCAGGCCCACTCGGCGCGGGCGATGCTCAACTGAGGCATCACAGCCGCCACCGAGGCGCACAGCCACCACTGAGGCGCACAGCCACCGCTGAGGCGTACAGCTACCACTGAGGCGTTCAGCTACCACTGAGGCGCATATAGCCACCACCGAGGCGTCACACCACCGCTGAGGCGTCACAGCCAGCCCTTGTCGCGGGCGATCCGCACCGCCTCCGCCCGGTTGCGCACCGCGAGTTTCTGGATCGCGGTGGAGAGGTAGTTGCGGACGGTGCCCTGCGACAGGTGCAGCGCGGCGAGTTCGGCGTTCGTGGAACCGTCGGCCGCGGCGCGCAGCACCTCGCGCTCGCGGTCCGTGAGCGGGTTCGCGCCCCCGGCCAGGGCCGCCGCCGCGAGGGTGGGGTCGATGACCCGTTCGCCCGCCAGTACCTTCCGTACCGCCGCGGCCAGTTGGGCGGCCGGGGCGTCCTTGACCAGGAAGGCGTCGGCGCCGGCCTCCATCGCGCTGCGCAGGTGGCCGGGGCGGCCGAAGGTGGTCAGGACGACCAGCTTCACGTCCGGCAGCGCCGCGTGCACCCGGGCCGCGGCCTCGATGCCGGTGCAGCCGGGCATCTCGATGTCCAGCAGGGCCACGTCCACGTCGTGCTCGCGCGCCGCGGCCAGCACCTCGTCGCCGCGGGCGACCTGGGCGACGACCTCGATGTCGTCCTCGAGGCCGAGCAGGGCGGCCAGTGCCTCGCGGACCATCGACTGGTCCTCGGCGAGCAGGACCTTGATCGTGGAGCTCATGCCCCGGATCCTACGTCCGCCCCACCGGCCACGGGGACGCGGGCGACCAGCCGGAACCCGCGCCTGCCGGCGCCCGCCTCCAGGGTGCCGCCGGCCTTCTCCAGGCGCTCGGCCAGGCCCGCGAGGCCGTTGCCGGCGCCCTTGCCGGGGCCGCCCCGGCCGTCGTCCTCGACGGAGAGTTCCAGCACCCGCCCGTCGAGGGTCTGGCGGGTGAGCAGTCCGACCGCGCAGCGCCGGGCGCCGCTGTGCCGTACGACGTTGGTGACCGCCTCGCGCAGCGCCCAGGCCAGGGCCGACTCGCTCTCCTCGGGGACGCCGGTGAGGTCGGGTTCGGCGGGCAGGTCGGCGGTGACGTCGGCCGCCGCCAGGGCCACCTGGGCGCCGGCGAGTTCGGCGGCCAGCCGGGGGCGCCGGTAGCCGGTGACGGCCTCCCGGACGTCGACCAGGGCCTGGCGGCTGACCTGTTCGATGTCGGCGACCTGGCGGGCGGCCTGGTCGGGGTGGTCGGGGAGCATGCGGCCGGCCAGCTCGCTCTTCAGCGTGATCAGCGACAGCGAGTGGCCGAGGAGGTCGTGCAGGTCCCGGGCGAGACGCAGCCGCTCCTCGTTGGCGGCGAGCTGGGCGACCTGGGCGCGGGCCCGGCGCAGTTCGACCGTCGTGCGCACCAGTTGCCGTACTCCGGTCATCGCGAAGCCGATGAGCAGGACCAGCAGGACGAGGGTCCACAGGTCCCGCTCGCCGTCGGCGAGGGCGAGCGCCGTCATCACGGCCGTGGTCAGGGCGATCGTCCAGTAGGCGGTCCGCAGCGGGAAGGTGGCGCCGCAGGCGACGGAGACGTAGACGAACAGGCCGAGCCAGTGCGGGCCGAGCGCCAGGGAGAGGACGACGGCGAGCACGCCGAGACCGGCGACCGGGCCGGCCACGAGCGGGCCGGGGAACGGCCGGCCCATGGTGCGGAAGACCAGCGTCAGGTAGGTGGCCACGAAGACCGCCAGGCCGGTCCAGCCGGCCACCGTGGCGGCGGTGGTGTGGTGGCCGGAGAGCAGGTCGTTCACGGGCGAGCTGAGGAAGACCAGCCAGATGACGATCCACAGCGCCTTGCGCGCCGCCTCGCGCAGGGTGCGGGGCGGCTGCCCGAGGGGCGTCGTGCCGGTCTCCGACGCCGACCGGCCGTCCGTCGTCGTGCTCACGCCTGCAACGTGTCCTTCCGGTAGAGCCAGGCAGCGCCGCCCGCGAACACGACGAAGAAGACGGCGAGGAGGGCGACGTCCCGGGCGTGCGGGGCCCGGCTCTGCTCGATCGCCCGCCCGAGGGCAGCGTACGCGTGCGTGGGCAGCCACTTCGCGACGGACTGGAGCCACTGCGGGAAGGTCGTCGTCGGCATCCACAGGCCGCCCAGCAGCGACAGGCCGAAGTAGACGATCATGGTGACCGGACGGACGGTGTCGCCGTTCGCCAGGTAGCCGAGGGCGACGCCGAGCGCGGCGAAGACCAGGCTGCCGGCCCAGATGGAGCCGGTGAGGGCGAGCCACTGCCAGGCGTCCAGGCGGACGTCCTTCACGGCGGCCGCGACGACGAAGACGATCACGATGGACGGCAGGCTGACCACGGCCGCGCCGGCCGTCTTGGCGAGCACGTAGCCGCGTCCGGGCAGGGCGGTCAGCCGCAGCTGCCGTACCCAGCCGCTCTCGCGTTCCTTGGCGATGCGTTCGCTGTTGCCCATCAGGACGGCGGTCAGGGCGCCGAAGGACGCCATGGAGACCATCATGTAGGCGGGCAGGGTCAGGCCCGTGTCGTCGATCTTCGTGGTGCTGTCGGCGTTGCCCGCGATGAGCAGGAACAGCAGCGAGGGGTACAGGACCGAGAAGAACAGGAACTTGCGGTTGCGCAGGGCGCGGGTGAGTTCCAGCTTGATCAGGCTGTTCACGGCTGCTTCGCCTCCTCGGCGGCGGTGATGGCGACGAACGCCTGCTCCAGGCCGAGGCCGGCGACCTCGAGGTTGCGGGGGTAGAGGCCGAGGCCGTACAGGGCGTGGACGGTGGCGTCGGCGTCGGCGGACTGGATGCGGACGGTCCGGCCGCTGATGTCGAGGGACGTCAGGAACGGCAGGCCGCGCAGCCGCGCCGCGTCGACGGGGCCGTCCAGGTCGAAGGAGACGCGCTGGGCGCCCGCTTTGGCCTTGATCTCGGCCGCGGTGCCGTCCGCGAGCAGCCGTCCCCGGTGCAGGACGAGGACGCGGTCGGCGACGGCGTCCGCCTCCTCCAGGTAGTGCGTGGCGAACAGCACGGTGCGGCCCTGGCCGGCCTGCTCGCGGATGGTGGCCCAGAAGGCCTGGCGGGCGGAGACGTCCATGCCGGTGGTGGGCTCGTCCAGCACGATCAGATCGCTGTCGCCGGCTGTGGCGAGCGCGAAGCGGACGCGCTGCGCCTGGCCGCCGGAGAGCTTGTCGACCCTGCGGCCGGCGATCTGGGTGAGGCCGGCGCGGGCGAGCACGTCGGTCACCGGGCAGGGCCTGGGGTGCAGGTCGCAGGCGAGGCGGACCAGTTCGCCGACGGTGACCTCGTCCATCAGCCCGCCGCTCTGCAGCATGGCGCCCACCCGCCCGGCGACGATGGCCTCGCGCGGTGTGGTGCCGAAGACGCGGACGGTGCCGCTGTCGGCGCTCCTGAGCCCGAGCAGCAGGTCCAGGGTGGTCGACTTGCCGGCCCCGTTCGGCCCGAGCAGCGCCACGGTCTCCCCGGGACGCAGCGCCAGCGTCAGCCCGTCGACCGCCCGCACGCCGCCGTAGCTCTTGCTCACCCGCTCGAATCCGACCACCGGGGCGGCGGCCGTCTCTGTCGTTGTCATGACAGCCATGGTGGCCGCGGGGCCGCCGGGCCCGGCAGTGTCGGGGGTCCGGTGTCGGGGATGACAGATGTCATACGACGAGGGGCGCCCGACGGTCGTACGACGAGGGGCGCCCGACGGTCGTACGACGAGGCCCACCCGGCCGTCATACGGCGAGGGGCGCCCGGCGGTCGCTGGGCGCCCCTCTTCCGGTCGTGGGCGGTCAGCTGGGATCGGTGTCGATGACCGCGACCCGGTTGGTCTTGCTCAGCAGCGCCTGGCGCAGGGCGACGTAGACGTCCTGCGGGGTGACGGCCGTCTTCTGGCCGGTGCCCCGGGTGATCAGGACCTCGTCGAAGGTGTGGCCGTAGAGCTCCTTGAGCGCGTCCATGTCGGGGCTGTCGACGAGCTTGCCGTTGACGGCCTTCACCCGGAGGAACTTCCACAGGGAGTTCTGCGGGCTGAAGATGATGCTGTGCGCCGCGTCCGTCTGCACCGTGACGGGGGCCGACATCGCCGGCTGGGCGAACTCCTTCAGCTCGCGGTCGACCTCGGCGTCGGAGATCGTCGGCTGCTTGGTGGTGGTGGCCACGGCGGCCGGGGTAGTGGAGCCGGTCTCGACCTGGGCGCGGTAGGCGGTCACGATCGCGTCGGTCGACCTGTCGATGTCGATGCCCTTGCCCGGCTTGCCGTAGACGGCGACGGCCTTGCCGGAGGCGAACTTGATCGTGCCCTCGGTCATCGAGCCGGAGCCGCCCGCCACGTCCTGCAGGGCGGCGTTCAGCTTCTCCTCGTCGACGGGCATGACGGGCTCGACGACCCGCTGTTCGCCGAGGAGGGAGCCGATGACCGAGACCGGGTTGTAGTCGCTCTTCGCGGCCGCGGCGACCGTGGCCTGCTCGTCGAACTGCAGCCCCGCCTGGTCGGGCTTGAGCGTGACGGTGTCGCCGCCGACCGACAGCTTCAGCGGCTGGTCCACGCGCTCGCCGAAGGCCGCGTCGAGCTTCTTCACGGCGTCGTCGCGGGTGCCGCCGCCGATGTCCACGCCGAGCACGGTGGTGCCCTTGGGCACGTCGGTGTGGTTCATCAGCAGACCGGCGCCGTAGGCCCCGCCGGCGACCAGGAACAGGGCGACGCAGAGCAGCGCCGGCTTGCTGCGGCCCTTCTTCTTGGCGGGGGCGGCCGCCGGCACGTCCTGGGCGACCGGCTCGGGCAGCTTCGGGGGCGTGTGCGCCGACGGCCCGTCGGCGGGGGTGCCCGGCCCGAACGGGGATCCGGCGCCCGGCGGCACGACCGGGATGCCGCTGGTGACGGTGTGCCCGGAGACGTTGTCGGGGGCCGGGTAGCCGCTCTGCGGGCCCGGTTCGGGGGCGGGCTTCTGCGGGGTGAGGATCGCGGTGTCGTCGCTCAGTCCGCCGCCGGGCGCCGTGCCGGGACCGGAGCCGAAGGGCTCACCGCCGCGCATCGTGCCCGGAGCGCCGGGGGCGCCGGGGCCGCCGTAGCCGCCCGGACCACCCTGGCCGCCCGGACCGGTGGGCGGGGCCAGCGGGCCGTCGCCGGTGGCCGGGCCCGTGGTGGGGCCCGCGGGGCCACCGTGCGCGCCGCCGGGGCCGCCGAAGCCGTTCGGCCCGTCGAAACCGCTCGCGCCGTCGAACCCGTTCGGGCCGCCGAACCCGTTCGGGCCGCCGGGAGCGCCGGGAGCGCCGGAACTGCTGGGGCCGCCCGGACCGCCGGGACCGCCGTAGCCGCCCTGACCGGCCCCGCCGCCCTGGCCGTTGACGGCGCCCTGGCCGTTGACGGCGCCGCCGCGGTCGCCCTCCGAGAAGTACGGCAGGTCGTCGCGGCGCGCCTCGCCGCCGGCGCCCTGGCCGGGACGCGGGCCGGTGGGACGCGAGCCCGCGTTCAGCGCCTCGGTGACGTCGAAGGAACCGGTGCCGCCGCCGTGTCCGGGGGCCACCGGCCCGCCGGTCGCGCCGGGGAGCCCGGCGCCGTTGGTCGTGCCGGGCTGGGCGCCGTTCGCGCCGCCGGGCCGGGAGCCGCTCGTCACGCTCATGGCGCCGACCACGCCGCCGGGACGCGCGCCGCCGGAGGCACCCGCGGCGGGCGTGCCCGAGCCCGCGGGCGCGCCTGCCGACGTACCCGAACCGCCGGGGACACCGGCGCCGTTGGCGGCGGCGCCGCCCTGACCGCCCTTGGGCGCACCCGACTTGCGCGGCGCGAACCAGTCGCTCGTCTTCTCCCCCGCGGGCCGGACCGGCTCGGCCGGGGCGTCGACGGTGCCGGTGGGCGTGCCCGTGGGCGTGGCCGCCGCACCCGGCGCCGGAGCCGGAGCCGCGGTCTCCGCGGTGTCGTCCTTCTTGCCCTCGGCGTCCGCGACGGGCTTGCGCACGACGACCGGCGGAATGGGCCGCGACCCGGGGATGTTGATCCGGATCCGGGTCGTCAGCGTGGTCTCGGTCTTGCGGTCCTCCGGCTTGGCCGAACGGCCCGCGTCCGCAGAGCCGTCGGAAGCCGCCGGCGTCCCGTAGGGCGGGGTGCCCGACGGGTATGCGGCTCCACCGCGCCCGTTGGGGCCGGAGGACGGAGTGTCAGTTTCACGACTCAAGGCAGGTTCTCCCGGTTGGCTCCGCCGCCCGACACGACCTCACGATGGGGGGTCCCCCCGGGCGCGAGCTAAGTCGAGCGTCTGGGGGAGGCTCGGCGGCGCGCACCACCATACTGGCCACTTCTGGCCCGTATCCCACTACCGCCGGGGAAACCCACACGGCACTTGCACGCCCGTGGGACGGCGAAGTGGTACGTCACTTCCCAAGTCGGGCGTCGCCGCCGTTCGGTTGCCGCCCCCACCCGACCGTGGCGCAGATCACAGCCACGGCCATGCCACCGAGCAGGAACAGGTACGAACCTCCCCCCGCGGCGAAGAGGAAGTCGCCCTCGGGGCGGCTGGTGGTGAGGAACACCACGGCGATCATCCAGCCGACCGCGGACGCGACCGCCCCGGCCCGGCCGCCGGAGGCCAGCGCCCCGCCGAGCACGAGCCCGGCCTCGCCCGCGAGGGCGAGCAGCAGTCCGCCCGGGAACCAGCCGGCCTGCACCAGCGCCCCGGCCGCACCGACCACGGCGCCGCACACGAACAGGCCGAGGTACAGGGCCGCCCGGCCCGCGGACGGCGGTCGCAGGGGCTGGGCGAGCATCGGAGTCCGGTCGCCGCTCATGTCAGGAACCCTCCCCGAGGCCGGCGAACAGGTCGCTTCCGCCCGGCTCCGCGCCTTCCCCCCGCACCAGTTCGTAGTACTCGGTGGTGAACAGCGGTTGCGCGAGTTCGTTGGAGAGCGCGAAGTACGGCTCGGCGACCTCGATCTGGGTGGCGTGGGCGCGCATCGCGGCGGCCTTGGCGGCGGAGGCGTGGGCGGTGCCGTCGATCCGCGTGGTGATCAGCGCGTCGTCGACCACGCCCGGTACGTCCCGCACGGCGGCGCTCTTGGCGAAGGGCAGCCCGGGCAGGTCCGCCGCGAGCCGGGCGAAGGCGTCCTCGACGACGGTGCGCGGGGCGCGGTTGACGTAGACGCGGGGGATGTCCCAGCCCTCCGCGGCGGCCAGTTCGACGGCGCGCAGGGCGACGCGGTGGGCCTGGATGTGGTCGGGGTGGCCGTAGCCGCCGTTGTCGTCGTAGGTGACCAGGACCTGGGGGCGTACCTCCAGGATCACCTCGACCAGGTGCCGGGCCGCCTCGTCGACGTCGGCCTGCCAGAAGCAGCCGGGGTCGTCGTTGTCGGGCAGGCCCATCATCCCGGAGTCGCGGTAGCGGCCCGCGCCGCCGAGCAGCCGGAAGTCGGCGACGCCGAGTTCCCGCATGGCCGCGGTCAGCTCGCCGAGGCGGTACTCGCCGAGGGCCGCGCCGGTCAGGTGCCGCAGCTCGGGCGGGATGACCTCGCCCAGTTCACCGAGGGTGCAGGTGACCAGGGTCACGTGGGCGCCCTCGGCCGCGTACCCGGCCATGGTCGCGCCGTTGTTGATCGACTCGTCGTCCGGATGCGCGTGCACCAGGAGCAGACGCCGAGCAGGCAGTTCGGTCATGCCGCCCACCCTACGAGGCCCCCGCCACGAAACGGCACGGCGGCCTGCCCGGCTTTCCTGCCAGACACCGCGAGATCATTTGGGACTCGTCATCGAGGGTCCCGCTCACGGCGGTTCTGGACGGTCTCACGAACCTTGAGCAGCGCTTCTCACAAGCCCGGGTGACCCGATTCAGCTGAAGAGGGCAACGAGGCCATTCACCCAAATCGCGAGGAACCCAAGGGCCGCCACCAGGCAGCCGACGCCCGCCAGCACACCGCCGGCCGTCCACGGCTCGGAGGGCGCCTCTTACTCCCCTTCCAGGTCGTCCCGGTAGGAGGCGGGGTCGTCCCAGTCGACGGGGTGCCCCAGTTCCTCGGCGCAGGCGGTCCGCACCGCGACCAGCTGCTCCTCCGCGAAGACGGTGGCGGCCTTCGCCTCTGGGCCCGGCCAGGCGAGGGCTTTCATCCGCCACCCGGGAGACCCGTACCGCGTTTGGAAGGCATCGGTCTCGTCGGCGTTCCGGTCCTCTTCGAGGTACATCCAGCGTCCGGCCTCGGCGGCGTCGCCGTAGAGCCGGTACACCTCGGCCAGACGACGGCGGAGGGTCAGGTCGTGCGGGAAGGACGAGATGAGACCGCGCAGGCGCTGACGCGCGACGGGAACCCGGCCGGCTGCCAGGTCTGCATCGACTCGGGCAAGGGTCTCTCTCAGGGGCATGAACGCATGATCGAGTACCGCACTGACCTACGTCGACCTGGTTTCGCCGCTCAGCACTCGCTCGATCTTCCCGGCATCAGCCGAATTCGATGTGCACCACTCGATGGCGATCGAAAGCGGGCCACGATCTGGTGTGCGTATTGGTCGTCCAGGCCGAGGTCTTGGACCACTCGATGGGCTTCCGGGATCCGGCCCGTCTCGCACAGCAGCCGAACAAGGACGTACAGGGCACCACGATCACCGTCTTCGGCGCGATTGCGCAGCGCCGACCCCATTCCCCGCTCGCGAAGCGACGCGTTGAGTCTCCGACGTGCGTGGAAATCCGTGAGAGCGCGCTCCGTGAGTTCCGAGAGCCGTCCCGCACGGGCGAGCAGATCCATGTGCCAGAGATGGCTGTCGTGTCTGGAGGGATCGGTGGAATAGCATTCGGCGTGGGTACTTACCAGCTCGATCGCTACATCCCAATCCCGGCGCTGTTCCGCTGCCCGGGCTTGCTCGAACCACTCCACAGGATGAGTATCGCGTAGCGCTGCCTCGTACCGCATCGTGGGAATGATCGCCGACGAACGTCCCTCAGGATCAAGCCCCACCGCCGCCTGCGGAATACTCTTGACCGCCTTCTCAGAAGCTCAGGTAAGTAATCTGGACGATGTAGACGCGCTCGCTGCGCACCACGACCTGATAGGCGAACATGCCGCCGGGGACGGTGACGTCACCGCCTCTGGGATCGACGCCGTCGTGAGCTCGTCCGTGGACGTGTAGCGCTTCGGCAGCCCGGACCAGCTCATCCGCCTTTCTCTCCACCGCGGCGAGAAACCCGGCGGGAGCGGTACGAGCGGTTTCCTCCGCACCGAAGGCGTACTCCCATTTCCAGCTCACCCGCGTACTGCCTTCATGGCTTCGTCCAGCACTGCACTCAACTCACGCAGGGCTTCGCGGGCGACGACGGAGTCCTGGTGTTCCAGGTCGGCCTTGGCGCGAGCGTGGCGGGTGGACAGGTCGGGGCGACGGGCGATCTCGATGTCCCTGGCCCAGATCAGCACCCAGCTCTGCACGGGGCTCAACGACTGCCACTCCACCGCCTTGGCGAAAGCTTCGTCCTTCGTGGCCTGCATCTCCTCCAGGCGGGCAGGGTCGACCACGGCGAGTGCCGTGCGCAGGGCGTCGGGGGTCTGCTGGGGGCGGGGGATCAGCTCGTGCCCGTGATCGGCCTGAGTGCTCATGGTGTCCTCCAGTACATGCCCCGGCCAGAGTATCCGGCGGGGACCGCGCCGGAACGGGACACGGCTGACGTGGTTGCGCATCAGAGGGCTCCCCGAAGGTCGGAGCGGCACTGGCGGCAGCGGCCGGGGGTGGGGGCGCGGAAGGCCCGGTCGCAGCCGTCGCAGTTCTGGAGAGGGTGGCGGGTAGGTGGTGGCGAGTAGGGCGCGCGCAGCGGGGGCGGCGGCGGGAGCTGAGCAGCGAGGCGGTGGGCCAGGAGGGCCGCGGGGCGGCGTACGCCCTCGGGCGGCAGGTCGGCGGTCAGGGCGCGGCGTACGGCGGCGGGGGCGACATCCCGCTCCAGCCAGGCGGCGACACCAGGGGCCAGGTGAGCCGTGTCGAGGGCGGACAGCAGCACCCGGGAGTCGTGGCGGTGGAGGTCTGCGAGCAGGTCGGTCGCGGCTTGGAGGAGTGCTGGGGCGGCGTAAGCGGGGCTCGGTACGGCGGGGAGTGGCTTGCGGGGGTTTCGCTTCTCTCGTGCCGTCCCCGTGGGGTGCATCCCGTTGCCCTCGCCCGCCTCCCGCCGCTGCGGTGCCGCAGGGGTTCGAGCCTCCGGGCGAGCGTGCGCCTCGGCGTGGTGGTGGCGGGCCGCCGCCGGCTGGTTGCAGGAGACCGTGCGGGTGACGATGCGGCCGGTGGCGGTGCGGACGCGTTCGCGGCGCAGGTAGCCGTGGGCCTCCAGCTCGCGCAGGGCGGCGGCGATGCGGGTGGCCCCCTCGGGGAACCGCGCGGCAAGGGTCTTGATGTCGGCCGGAGCGCCTTTCGGCAACGACTGAAGATGCGTGCCGAGCCCGATGGCGAGGAGCGAGAGCTCCCTGTGCTGGGCCAAGTGGTTGCCGATCACTGTGAAGCGGGCGTTGTGGCGGGTGTTGTCGTGCTGGAGCCCACCGGCATTGCAGTGGACCCGGTTCGGGTTCTTGTTGCCCGCAACGCGAGCCTGGGTGCGCGGGGGCACGCTAGGGTTCTGGGTATCCATCGGGAAGCTCTACCTTCCTCGGTGGTCAGGCCCTCGCACTGGGATTGCAGTCCCGGCGGGGGCCGTCTCATGTCTGCGGTTGTGGTGGTGCGTTGCGCTGAGCGTCGGGCCTCGGAGGCCGCGAAATCCAGTCCATTCGGGGATGTTCACCCGCCCGAGTGAGCACGGGCCACGGGCGGGAGGGGTGGGGTTTGGCGAGGTGCTTTCCCCCTGAGTCTTTGGTCTTTCAGCCGCCGACGGCACCGGAGCGCGAAGATACGGGTTCCGGTGGCGTAAGGCTCAGTTCGGCCCAGACGGTCTTGCGCGGGAACCGCCCTTCGGTCACTCCCCAGCGGTCGGCCAGCGCCTCGACGAGCACCAGGCCCCGGCCCGACTCGGCCACGGCGTCGGGCACCTGGCGCGCGGGCAGCCGGTCGCCGCGCGTGTCGGTGACTTCGATGCGGAGCGTGGCACCGACCACGTAGAGCGTCAGGCGGAAGCTGCGCCCGGGGACGCGACCGTGGGTGGCCGCGTTGGCCGCCAGCTCCGCGACGACGTGGCTCGCCTTTTCGTGCGGAAGCCCCCAGCTCCGGAGCGCGTCCACCGCGAGCAGACGGGCGAGGCGGGCACCGCGCGGGGTGGACGACAGCAGCACGGTGGAGTTGCGGATGGAGCGGTCGAGCTGGGGCCCGGAGGCGGCGGTTTCGTGGATCACAACAACTCAGCGTTGCCGCACGAGTGCGCTGTGAACAGGGGTAAAGCCGATAGGTATGGTGACTGTCTGTCGCCTGGCCAGCGCTGTCCGGGGCTGTCATGGCCGGCCGAAAGGGCGTCAAGCGAATCCTGGCTGGGAGACAGGGGGCAGTAGGGCGGTGCGGCCTTCGCGGGCATGATGTACGGCATGCCGAAGACCACGCAGTTGCGCACGTACACCGTCCGGGACGGCCTGCTCGACGAATGGGTCGAGCGGTGGCGGGGGGAAATCGTCCCGTTGCGGCTGGAGTTGGGGTTCACCATCGGCGGCGCCTGGGTGGACCGGGAGCGCAACCAGTTCGTCTGGCTGATCTCGTACGAGGGCCCTGAGACCTTCGCCGAGCGCAACGCGCAGTACTGGTCGTCGCCCGAGCGCAAGGCCATGGGCCTGGACCCGGACGACTACCTCCTCCACACCGAAGACCGCACGGTCGACGGCGTCTACTGATCACTCAGTCAGGGGGCGAGCGGCAGCAGGTGCTGCCGCCGTTCCTCCTGGGTGAGAGTGCGAAAGACCCGTCCTCGGGCAGTCGCCTCCAGCCGGTCGTAGTCCGGATCCGCCTGCCACAGACGCGCCGTCCCGTCGGCCGATGCCGTGAGAAGCCGTGCACCGTCCGGGGACCAGGCCACGGACATCACCTTGTCCTGGTGCACCCCCACGACTGCGATCTCCTCCAGCGTGGTGGCGGACCATACCCGTACGGTGCGGTCGTCGGCGCAGGTGGCGATGCGCCAGCCGTCGGGTGACCAGGCCACGGAGCGGACCCGCCCCTGGTGTCCCTTCAGCACCTCGACACGGCGACCTGTGACGGCGTCCCACACAGCGGCCGTCCAGTCACCGGAAGCGGTGGCGATCCTCGTCTCGTCCGGGGACCATGCCGCTTCCTCCACGTAGTTGTCGTGGCCGCGCAGCACTGTGAACTGCCGCCCCTCCCCGATGTCCCACAGTCGGCACGTGCGATCGTCGGAGCAGCTGGCGAGCAGCCGTCCGCTCGGTGACCAGGCCACGCGCCCCACCCAGTCCTGGTGTTCCGTCAGTTTGAGCAGCTCGGTGCCGTCCTGCGCGGACAGGACCCGCACAGCTCCGTCGTGGCCACCCGTGGCGATCCGGCCACCGTCCGGGGACCATGCGCATCCCTCGACGACCTCACCGTGTCGTTCGAGCAGCGTGCCGCCGCGCCCGTCGGTGATCCGGAACAGGCCGTCGTTGGCGCTGATCGCGAGCCGTTCCCCCTGGGGAGCCCAGGCGACGGCCCAGACCCGGTCCTCCAGCTCCACCACTGGCCCCGCCGGTACGCCGGTGACCGCGTCCCACACACGTACGGTCCCGTCGTCCGAGGCTGTGGCGAAACGGCTGCCGTCGCCGGACCACGCAGCCTGGTTCACCGGGCCACGGTGCCCATCGGCCAGTACGGCCTCCGCGCCGCGCGGGCGCAGGTCCCACAGCATGCAGGCGCCATCGGTGGAGCCGGTGGCCAGCTTGGTCCCGCAGGGCGACCAGGTAACACCCCACACGGTGTCTTCGTGGCCGCGCAGGACCGCCAGAACCTTGGCGTCCTCGGTAGCGACGATGCGCACGGTGCGGTCGGAGGAGGCACTGGCCAGCATCCGCCCGTCAGGCGACCAGGCCAAGTTCCACACGTAGTCGGTGTGCCCTCGCAGCAACAGACGCAGGTCGCCGGTCTCGGCGTCCCAGATGCGGGCAGTGTGGTCACCGGAGCCGGTAGCGATGCGCCGCCCGTCCGGTGACCAGGCGATGCCCTCCACGAAGTCCGAGTGTCCGACGAGTGTGGTGGCCGCCCTGCCGGTCGTCAGATCCCACACGATCGCGGTCTGGTCGTGCGCTGCGGAGGCGAGGCGGTTGCCGTCCGGCGACCATGCCACGCCCCACACGTCGTCGCCGTGTCCGTGCAGCTCGTGCACGAGCCGTCCTGTGTCGGCCTCCCAGATGCGTACCGTCCGGTCCTTGGAACTCGCCGCGACATGCCGGCCGTCAGGCGACCAGGCCACCTGCCTGTTGAGGTCTTCGGCACCGGCGAGCAATCGGACCGGCTCCCCCGAGGCGGCATCCCAGATCCGTACGACACGGTCCCGCCCGGCGGTCGCAACCCTCGCCGAGTCCGGTGACCAGGCGACGGACTCGACCATGACACCGTCGCAGGGCAGCACCAGCAGTGTCCGTCCGGACGGCGCGTCGTGAACGCGAGCCGTGCCGTCCCGGGACGCCGAGGCCAGCATGCGTCCGTCGGGTGACCAGGCGATGTGCCGGACGGTATCGGTGTGTCCGTCGATCCGTGCGCGGAGGTGACTCGCCGCCAGCGCCGCCATCAGCCCACGCCTGGCCGCAGGTGTGGGCGTGCACTCGCCGAGCGCGGCCAGCGAGAGCAGCAGGGAACGCTCCGGGTGGCTCTCCGCACTCAGGAGGACCTGGCGGCCGATGCTGTCGGAGATGCGGCTCAGGAAGGACAGGTCGCGGCGCTGCGAGGACTCGACGAGCGCGCGGGCGGGTGCGGAAGCCTGCCCGGACTCCTCCAGCGCTTCGAGCCACCGCCGGGCCGTCGTGAGGCGCTCCCCGGTGAGCAGATAGTCGTCGCTGCGTCCGGCCCTCTCCCAGTCGGCCGCCCACCGGTCCAGTTCGGCGCGCTCGCGCAGCCGTTCCGCCCATGCCTCGACCTCCTGCCGCAGCGGGGCCCACTGGCGGAACAGGGCCTCATGCGTCACCTGCGCGCAAGGTTCATCGCCGACTACGGTGCCACCACCCGCGACGTCTGTGCGCAGCAGCCGCGCCTCGATGAACGCATCGACGACATGCCGTTCCGTCTCGTCGAGTTCGGACAGCGGGACATGCCTGCGAGCCACGTCCTGACCTTCGACAGTGACGAACCTGAGCAGAACCCGGAGGACGAAGTCGATGCCCCCGCCCGCACCGAGGCCGGCCACGGTGTTGTCCGCCTGGCGCGCCAGCGCGCCAGGCACTCCCCCGAGCCGCCGGTAGAGCTCCTCGGTTACCGTCCCGCCGGGGCCGGAGGCGAAGTACAACTCCTGAAGGAGGTAGGCGAGCAACGGCAGGGCGTCGTCTGTCCCGGTCTCGCGCACGATGGTGTCGACGACTCCGGGTTCGAAATCAAGACCGACGAGGGCCCCGGGTCGCTCCACGACATCGGCGAGCTGCGCTCTGCCCAGTGTGCCGATGGCGACAGGGTGCTGGAGGAGCTCCGCGTGTCCGGTGCCGAGCAGCCGGCCGAGCAGGTCCACCCGAAGAGTGACCAGTACGCGGACCGCAGGATCCTGTTCCACGCAGACACGCAACGCCTCGAAGAACTGAGCGCGTTCACGCTCCCCTGCCAGGGTGACGACCTCCTCGAACTGGTCGACCACGAGGAGTATCCGCCGGAACCGGCCACCGCGCAGCCGCGACAGCTCACCGCGCAGCGCGTCCGGCCCCTGGCGCAGCCTGCGCAGTACGACGCTCGCCGATTCCTGCCCGTCGGCGGCGGCCGCCAGCGCACCCGCGAGGGCCCCCAGCGGATTGGGGCCGGGAGCGAAGGCCGGTACGACGGTCCAGCGGCGCTCCCGAAGCCGGGGCATCACCCCGGCTCTGACCAGCGAGGATTTTCCACTTCCTGAGGCCCCGACCAGCAGCAGGAACCGCTCGGCGGGGCGGGAAGCCGTGGCATGCAGTCTGCGTGTCAGCTCGGCAGCCTGCGCCTCCCTGCCGAAGTAGACGGGCGACTCGTCCTCGTCGAACGCGTCGAGACCCGGATAGGGAACTCGGTCACGCGGCCACTCGATCCGGGGCGGCGGCGGATTCTCCAGCCGGTAGACGACGACCTGCCCGACCACAAGGGCCACGATCAGTACGCCGATGGCCGGAACGGAGAACCTCTGAATCGCCTCCAGAGCCCAGGGAACCCTGTCGGTGCTGGTCGCATAGTTGGTGGCGATCCCGAGTAAGCAGGCGACCAGCGCCAGCATGATCTGGAGCGCGACCTGCATACGGTTCCTCATCGGACACCACACACGACCGGTTCGCCATCTGCCAGCACCGCTCAACCCCCGTTCCGCCGGTCCGGGAAGACCGGCACCACGTCATCGGTTCATGACCATCTTCTGGGGCCTGACGAGAGCGTTCAACGGGGCCTACGGGTTTCGGTCAGGCAGGGCAGAGCCGGGCCCACAGGATTCACGCGACTGTCGACAGCGCTGATTTAGTGACTGTCCGAGCTTTGTCCAGTTCTGTCCGGGCCGGCCGGAGTGCCGCGGACAGGGAGAGCGTCGTTACCAGGTTCGAACGGAGGGAGGGCGCGGAATGAGCGTGGACAGTAACGCGGGACGGCTCAGCACGGGCGAAGTCGGCGAGCCGGGCTGGGAGGTGGATCCGGAGGACGAGTGGGGACTCGCGGTGGTCGCCACGGTGGGGCGGCAGTTGAGACTGCGTCGAGAAGCCAAGGGGATGCGGGCCGTGCAGTTCGCTGAGGCCGTCGGCTATGGCGAGGACATGATCTACAAGATCGAGAGCGGAAAGCGGATCCCTCGACCGGAGTTCCTGGAGAGGGCGGACGAGTTGTTGGGAGCGGGCGGATTACTCTCGGCGATGAAGGAGGACGTGAAGAAGGTCCGCTACCCCAAGACAGTTCGCGACCTTGCGCGGATGGAGGCAAGGGCAGCCGAGCTGACCGCGTACGGCACCCACAACCTGCACGGCCTCCTGCAGACGGCGGACTACATGCGGGCGCTGTTCGAGATGCGGCGGCCGGCTCACCCGCAGGACGAGGTGGAGCGGCTGATCGGTGCGCGCATGGCCCGCAAGTCGATCTTCGAGCGTGAGCCTGCGCCGGACCTCTGTTTTGTCCAGGAAGAGGCGACACTCAGGCGCCCACTCGGGGGCAAGATGGTGCTGCGTCGCCAGCTGGAGCACCTTCTGGAGCTCGGCCACATGAGGAACGTGGAGATCCAGGTGATGCCGATCGAACGCGCGGTCCACGCCGGTATGGGAGGAGAGATCCAAGTGCTCAAGTTCGCCGACGGCACGGCAGTTGGCCGCGCCGAAGGGGACTGCGGAAGCCGGCCGGTCTCTGATTTGAAGCATCTGCGGATCATGGAACTGCGGTGTGGCATCATCCGGGCTCAGGCTCTCTCGCCAGAGGAGTCGCTGGCTTTCATCGAGCAAGTGATGGGGGAGACATGATCCGGAAGAGCCCAGAGGAGAACGCTGCGACGCTGCGGTGGTTCAAGAGCAGCCACAGCGACAGCAGCAACAGCAACGAGTGCGTTGAGGTTGCATCCGCCCTCGGGATCATCCACGTCCGCGACTCCAAGCACACCGTCGGCCCTCGCCTCCAGCTCTCACCGGAGGCTTGGGCCGACTTCGTGCCGTTCGTGTCCGAGGGCTGACGGCCTACTCGGCCTCCGGCACTTCGACATCTCCGCTCAGCGAACGGGCGATGACCGTGAACTCGCTCGCGGCGACTGCGGATTAAGGCATCTCCGGCGGATCACGCTGCGGCCGGAAGGTCAGGCGGGTCATCTCACGACGATCGTGGGATGTAGTACCACGGGTGGATCACGGTCAGGGAGACCGCGGCCGATGACGACGATGAGCTCCGGTTGCGACAGATCGTCGATGAGCTTCGCCTTCGCATCGTCCAGCTGGACAGCCCGTACTTGCTTGACCTCAGTTGGATGAACGGCGAGCCGTTCATCCAACTCGGCGGCTATTCCAATCACCGCTCGTCGCCTGACGCGGTCGAACTGTTCGAGCATGTGGCCGCGGTCGCCCTGGTTCCTACGGACTCCTCCACGTTCGCGACGACGAGGACCCAGGTCACGAGAACGATGTACGCGTGCTGAAGTTGGTTTGAGGTATGGTCACGCATCACACGGAGACGCTGCTGTCCCCGTACATGCCGACGGTGGAAGATCCCTGCACGGGCTGAGGCGTCGTCGGCGCATCACGCTCGCAGCCAAAGCCGGATCGCGGCCACCGTGACAGGACGACGGCGGCACGTCCGCCGACTGCCATACGCCGAGCGGGGATTGACTCCTGCGTCGAGGTCGCCACCGACCCCCGTGCCCTTCACGTCCGTGACTCCAAGCACGCCGACGGGCCCCGGCTGGTCTTCACGCCCGTCGCGTGGGCCGGCTTCGTGCCGTACGCGGTCGGGGGCTGATCCAGGGGGCAGGCCGTGCCTGCCGGGCCCCGTGGGGCCCGGTGGGCCGCGGTCAGAACTTGATGCTGCCGATCATGCCCGCGATGTTCGTCGTCAGATCGCTGATCGTGGGCGCGATGGTCGACGACGCGAGGTAGAACCCGAGCAACATGCAGACGACCGCGTGTCCGGCTTTCAGCCCTGACTTCTTGATCAGCAGGAAGACGATGATCGCCAGCAGCACCACCGCCGAAATCGAGAGTGCCACGGCGGCTCACCTCCAAAGATCCCAAGTGCACGGGGGGTCGGACCAAGGGGCAGAAAAATCCATACAGTAGCCAGCGGGTTCATACCCACTGTGCGCCAGTGATCATAACTATCAAGACGCGCGCATCGGTCGGCGCACGGCCGCACAAGGGGGCGCATGGCCAATATGGTCATGGCATGACGATGAGGTCTGATTCCTTCCCCCGCCGGCACGCCCGCACCCAGCGCTTCACCCTCGGCGCGCCGCGTTCGTTCACGGTCTCGCCTGATGGCAGCCGTGTCGTGTTCCTGCGCTCCAGTTCCGGTACGGACCGGACGAACTCCCTGTGGGTTCTCGACGTGGAAAACGGCCGAGAACGGTTGGCGGCCGACCCGGGCGCGCTGCTGGGCGGGGCCACCGAGAACCTCCCGCCCGAGGAGCGCGCGCGGCGCGAGCGCAGCCGCGAGGGTGGCGCCGGCATCGTAGGCTACGCCACCGACACGGCCGTGGAGTTGGCCTCTTTTGCCTTGTCAGGGCGGCTTTTCACGGCCGAGCTGCGGGCCGGTACGGCACGTGAACTCACCGTCCCCGGACCGGTGGTGGACCCCCGCCCCTCCCCCGACGGCCGGCACGTGGCGTACGTCGCACAGGGCGCCCTGCGGGTGGTCAGCGCCGAGGACGAGGGCGAACGGGCGCTGGCCGAGCCGGAGTCGGCCAACGTCACCTACGGGCTCGCGGAGTTCGTCGCGGCCGAGGAGATGGACCGCTCGCGGGGCTTCTGGTGGTCGCCGGACTCGACCCGGCTGCTGGTCGCGCGGGTGGACGACACGCCGGTGCAGCGCTGGTGGATCTCCGACCCGGCTCGCCCGGAACGTGACCCACTGCACGTCCCGTACCCGGCGGCGGGTACCGACAACGCGGACGTGCGGCTGTTCGTGATCGGTCTGGACGGGGTCCGCACGGAGGTGTCCTGGGACCGTCGCCGCTATCCGTATCTGGCCCGTGTGCACTGGTCAGACGCGGGTGCGCCGCTGCTGCTGGTACAGGCGCGCGACCAGCGGAGTCAGCTGTTCCTGGCGGTGGATCCGGAGTCGGGAACGACCCGGCTGGTGCACGCGGATGAAGATCCGATTTGGCTGGATCTTTTCCCTGGAATGCCGTGCTGGAGCCCCTCCGGACAGCTCGTGCGCATCGCCGACGAGGGCGGCGCGCGGGTGCTGACGGTCGGTGAACGCCCGTTGACCGGACCCCAGTTGCACATCCGGGCGGTGCTGGACGTCACCGCCGACGACGTGCTGGTCTCCGCGTCGGCGGGTGAGGCGGCCCTGTCCGGCGACGGGTCCCCCGAGATCGGCGAAGTACACGTCTACCGCGTCAACGAACTTGGCTTGGAACGTGTGTCCCGGGAACCCGGCGTGCACTCGGCGGTGCGCGCCGGGGGCGTGACCGTGCTGGTGTCCGCCGTGCCGGACCGACCGGGGCCCCTGGTGCAGGTGTTGCGGGACGGGAAGCAGGTGGCGGTGATCCCGTCGTACGCCGAAGATCCCGGTTTGTCCCCGCGCGTGACACTCGCACTGGGGGGCGCACGGAAAATCCCGTGCGCCGTGCTTATGCCAACGGACTACCACGGTGACACTCCCCTCCCGGTCCTCCTCGACCCCTACGGCGGTCCGCACGCCGCCCGCGTGCTGGCCGCGCACAACGCGCACCTCACCTCGCAGTGGTTCGCCGACCAAGGGTTCGCGGTCGTGGTCGCCGACGGGCGGGGCACACCGGGCCGCTCCCCCGCCTGGGAGAAGGCCGTGCGGGACGACATCGCCGCGGTCGTCCTCCAGGACCAGGTCGACGCGCTCCAGGCGCTCGCCGCCGACTTCCCGCTCGACCTCGGCCGGGTCGCCATCCGCGGCTGGTCCTTCGGCGGCTACCTCGCGGCGCTCGCGGTGCTGCGCCGCCCGGACGTCTTCCACGCGGCCGTGGTGGGCGCCCCGGTCACCGACCTGCGCCTGTACGACACCCATTACCAGGAGCGCTACCTCGGCGATCCCGGCGAACGGCCGGAGGTCTACCGGCGCAACTCGCTGATCGACGACGCCGGTCTGGTGGACGCCGCCGAGCCGCACCGGCCGATGATGATCATCCATGGCCTGGCCGACGACAACGTGGTGGTCGCCCACTCGCTGCGCCTGTCCTCCGCCCTGCTCACGGCCGGCCGCCCGCACGAGGTGCTGCCGCTGTCCGGCGTCACGCACATGACCCCGCAGGAGACGGTCGCGGAGAACCTGCTCTGGTTCCAGCTCGACTTCCTGCGGCGTTCGCTGGGACTGGAAGCGGGACCGGAAAACCCCGCAAAAGCACGCGAATCGCGTTAACACGCAAGCAACTTCACGGAAGCGGTACCGATATACGGACGCGCGACGCTGAACAGCGTACGGCCGTGCGGGTGCCGTGAACGGGCCGGGATGCGCCATGTCATCCCGGCCCGTTGCCGTGCTCCCCGGCCGACCCGGCCGACCCGCCCCCGGCCGGTCCAGCCTGCGCCGCCCAACCCGCCTGCGCCGCCTGTCCGGCCCGCCTGCGCCGCCTGCCCGCCGGCCCCGCCTGGCCCGCCTGCACCGCTGCCCGCTGGCCCCGCCTGCCCCGCCTGCCCCGCCTGCCCCGCCTGCGCGGCCTGCCTGCCGGCCCCGCCGGCCCCGCCGGCCCCGCCGGCCCCGCCTGCGCCGCCTGCGCGGCCCGCCCCGCCCGCCCCGGAGCGGGCCGCACGGGGGACGCCGTCGCCGCCTCCGCGATGTGGCAGGCCGAGGCGTGCGCCGCCGGGCCGCCGGACAGGCGGTACGCGGCCGGTACCGCCAGCAGCGGCACCTCCCGGGCGCAGCGCTCCCCCGCCTTCCAGCAGCGGGTGCGGAACCGGCAGCCGGAGGGGACGTTCACCGGGGACGGAACATCGCCGGTGAGGATGATCCGTTCCCGGCGCTCGCGGGTGTCCGGGGCGGGCACGGGACTGCGGACAGCAGGGCCCGTGCTGCTTCGTGTTCCAGCATGCTGACGAACCATGCCCACCCGGCCGTCGTGCACGGACTTGGCCGGCTTCGTGCGGGCCGGTCCCGCCACCGACGGGTATCGGCGCAAACGCCCCACGACGCACACGCACCCCACCGTTCGGGGTGACGGGCCATCCGGATGGCCGCCCGCGAAGAGGGAACCGCGCGCTCCGGTCCCGCGTCTCATCACAGACCCGGGGGCGGCGGTTCCGGCACTCCCCTTTCAGCCGGCCGCCCGCACGGAACCGGACCTTCGCGGCCCATCGACCCGAGCCCACGGACGTCCGGTCCCCGGGGACACGAAGGCCCGCGCCCTCCACCCGGGGCGCGGGCCCTCACCGCACGAGGCGATTCGCCTCGCGGCCGCTCTTCGCCGCGGTGACCGCCGCTCGCGGTGACCACTGCCGGCGGTCACCGCGTCTCGCGGTCACGTCTCCTCGCGGTTACTTCTCCTCGCGGCTACTTCTCCTCGTCGCCGGTCTCCTCCAGGGCGGCGAGCGCCGGGTCCAGCACGATGTCCTGCTCGCGGGCCTCGATCGTCGGCTCCTCCGGGAAGTGACAGGCCGTGAGGTGCCCGTCGCGGTTGCCGGAGAGCCGGACCAGCGGGGGCTCCTCCGTCGCGCACTTGTCCTGCGCCTTCCAGCAGCGGGTGCGGAACCGGCAGCCGGACGGCGGGGAGATGGGGGACGGCACGTCACCGGCCAGCCGGATGCGCTCCCGGCCGCCGCTGTCGTCCGCATCCTCGGAGAGGTTCACCTCGGGCACGGCGGACAGCAGGGCGTGGGTGTAGGGGTGGCGGGGGCGCGTGTAGATGGAGTCGCGGTCGCCGACCTCGATGATCTTGCCCAGGTACATCACCGCGACCCGCTGCGAGAAGTGCCGTACGACGGCCAGGTCGTGGGCGATGAACAGGAACGCGATGCCGAGTTCCCGCTGCACCTTCTGGAGCAGGTTGACGACCTGCGCCTGGATGGACACGTCGAGCGCGGAGACCGGCTCGTCCGCGACGATCAGCTTGGGCTCCAGGGCCAGGGCCCGTGCCACGCCGATGCGCTGACGCTGGCCGCCGGAGAACTCGTGCGGGAAGCGGTTGTAGTGCTCGGGGTTGAGGCCGACGATCTCCAGCAGCTCGCGCACGCGCTTCTCGCGGCCCCCGTCGGGCTCGATCCCGTTGATCTCCATCGGGCCGGAGATGATCTTTCCGACCGTCTGACGGGGATTGAGGGACGAGTACGGGTCCTGGAAGATCATCTGGATCTCGGACCGGATGGGCGCGAGCTGCTTGCGGCTGGCGTGGGTGATGTCCTGGCCGCGGTAGGAGATCTTCCCGGCCGTCGGCTCCATCAGGCGCGTGATCAGCCGGCCCGTGGTCGACTTGCCGCAGCCCGACTCACCCACCAGGCCGAAGCTCTCACCGACGCCCACGGTCAGGTCGATGCCGTCGACCGCCTGCACGGCGCCGACCGTGCGCCGGACGGGGAAGCCGCCCTTGATCGGGAAGTGCTTGGTCAGCCCCTCCACGACCAGGAGGGGGTCGCCGGCCGCGTCGGTGCCGGTCTCCCGCGGCGCGGGGAGGACGAGGTCCTCTGTCATGACGTGGTCCTCCTAGCCCAGACGGGGCTTGATCTCTTCGACGAAGATGGTGCGCTTCTGCTCCGCCGTGAGATGGCAGGCGGACGCCCTGTCGGGGCCCAGCAGCGGGAGTTCGGTGAGGCAGCGGTTGCCGCCCACCCGGTCCTTGAAGGTGCAGCGCGGGTGGAACCGGCAGCCCGAGGGCGGGGTGAGCAGCGAGGGCGGGGCGCCCGGAATCGGCGTGAGGGGCGCTTCGAGGTCCGAGTCCAGCCGCGGCATGGAGTTCAGCAGGCCCCAGGTGTAGGGGTGCCGCGGCGCCCGGAGCACCTCGTTGGTGGTGCCGCGCTCGACCGCGCCGCCCGCGTACATCACCATGATGTCGTCGGCCATGTCGGCGATGACGCCGAGGTCGTGCGTGATGAAGATGATCGCCGAGCCGAACTCCTGCTGGAGGTCCTTCAGCAGGTCCAGGATCTGCGCCTGGACCGTGACGTCCAGGGCGGTCGTCGGCTCGTCGGCGATCAGCAGGTCCGGGTCGCACACCAGGGACATGGCGATCATCGCGCGCTGGCGCATACCGCCGGAGAACTGGTGCGGGTAGTCCTTCGCCCGCTCCTTGGGGTTGGGGATGCCCACCTTGCCGAGCATCTCCACCGCACGGTCCCAGGCGTCCTTCTTCGAGGCCCCGGTGTGCTTGATGAACGGCTCGGCGATCTGCCGGCCCACCGTGTAGTACGGCGACAGCGCGGTGAGCGGGTCCTGGAAGATCATGGCGACCTTGTTGCCGCGCAGCTTCTCCAGCTCCGACTCCCGGGCGGTGGTCAGCTCCTGTCCCTCCAGGAGGATCTCGCCCTCGACGGTGGTGAACATCGGGTTGTGCAGCCCGAGGATCGTCAGGTTGGTGACGGACTTGCCGGATCCCGACTCGCCGACGATGCCCAGGGTCTTGCCGCGCTCCAGGTCGAAGGAGAGCCCGTTGACGGCCTTCACGACGCCGTCCTCGGTCTTGAAGCTGACGTGCAGGTCCCGCACCGAGAGGAAGGCGCCCGCGTCGGCCGGCACGGGTGCTCCGGCTTCCTTGGTCAGAGTGGTCACGACTGTGCTCCTAAAGACGGCCTAGGACAGCCGCACGCGCGGGTCGATGAAGGCGTAGCAGGCGTCGACGAGGATGTTGAACAGCAGGATCATGGCGGCGGAGAAGAGCATCACGCCGAGCAGCAGCGGCAGGTCGCTGAACTGCACGGCCTCCACGGCGAGATGGCCGAGTCCCGGCAGGCCGAAGGTGTACTCCGTGATGATCGCGCCGCCCAGCAGCGAGCCGAGGTCGATGCCGAAGATGGTGACGATCGGGATCAGCGAACCGCGCCAGGCGTACCGGAAGAACACGTACTTGCGGGACATGCCCTTGGCGCGGGCGGTGCGGACGTGCTCCTCCTGGAGCTGCTCGATCATCGAGGAGCGCGCCATACGCGTGTACTGCGAGGCGAAGATCGTGGACAGCACCACCCAGGGGATGATCAGCCCGGAGAACCAGGTGACCGGGTCCTTGGTGAACTCGTTGTACGCGGGCTTGTCGAAGATGTGCGACTGGTACACCAGCGCCGCGAGGGCGAGCGGGCCCAGGAAGTAGATCTGCATCGAACTCAGCACCATCGACCCGGCGGTGACCGTCTTGTCGAGCATGCTCCCCCGCTTCCAGGCGGCGAGCATGCCGGTGCCCAGGCCGACCGCCAGGAAGACCACGGCGGCACCGATCGTCAGCGAGACGGTGGTGGGCAGACGGTCCGTCAGCGTGGACCAGACCTGGTCGTTGGTGTGGTACGAGTACCCGAAGCACGGGGCGGGGCAGGGACCCTGGGCGAAGTCGCTGCTGCCCAGGAAGAGGTTGTGCAGGAAGATCCCGTACTGCTCGGGGATCGACTTGTCGAGCCCCAGAACGTGGTGGATGTTCTCGATGTTCGCGGGGGTACACGTCTTGCCGCACATCAGCAGCGCCGGGTCACGGGGCATCCCGAAGAACAGCACGAATGTCACGATGCTCAACAGGAAGAGGATGACGACGGCACCGAGGATCCGGCGGACGAGGAAGCGCAGCATGACAGGGGCAGCTCTCTGACGTCGGCAGGCCGGGCGGTACCCGGTGCGGTGTCGCCCTCGTGGGGCTCACGCACCGGGTACCGGTCGGACGGTGGTTACTTGATGAACAGACGACGCGGGTCGAGGCCGCCGATCACGTCGTCGTAGACGAGGCCGCCGACCTTGGAGCCGGCGATCTGGGTCTGCTTGTAGTAGGCGGTCGGAACCTCGTTGACCACCTTGGTGAGCAGGTACTTGTCGAGCTTCTCCCACTCGGCCGCGGACTTGACCGGGTCGGTGATCTTGTTGATGCGGTCGATCTCGCTGTTCACGTGCGGGTCGTTGACCTGCGAGTAGTTCTGCGAGCCGTCGGCGATCAGCCGGCCGTCGTACAGCGGCGGGAGGACGGTGGAGGCGGACGGCCAGTCAGCGCCCCACGCGGTGTGGAAGATGTCGTAGCTGTTGTTGACCTTGCTGACCTGGTCGTAGTACGACTCGGCCGGGATCTCCTGGCGCTGGACGTTGAAGCCGGCCTTCTTCAGACCCGCCGCCATGGCCGTCGAGTACTGCTGGCCCTCGTTGGTGTTGATGTAGGCGAAGGTCAGCTTCATGTTGAGCTTGCCGGCCTTCTTCAGCAGCTCCTTGGCCTTGGCCGGGTCACCCGCGGGCTTCTCCTTCTTGCCGAACGGGTCGAAGGAGGCGTCGTAGCCGCTGACGGTCGGGCTGAGCAGGCCGCCGGCGACCTCCATCGCGTCCGTGCCGCCGTAGGCGCGGACGAACGGCGTGACCGGCAGCGCGTAGGCGATGGCCTTGCGGACGTTGATGTCCTTGAGCTCCGGCTTGGCCATGTTGATGTTCATCTGGCCGACGTACGGCTGGTAGCCGGAGACGATGCGGGACTTCAGCTTCGGGTCGGCGAGCACCTTGGACAGGTTGCCCGCGTCGACCGCGTTGCTGAAGCTGACGCCGGTCTGGTCGGCGCCGGTGTCGGCCAGCAGCGCCTTGGTGGACTGCTCGTACTGCTGGTTGAACTGGATGTTGAACTGGTCCACGTACTGGTGGCGGATCGGGTCCGTCTTCGCGTCCCAGTTGGTGTTCTTGACGAGCACCATCGACTTGCCCGACTTGAACGACTGGATCTTGTACGGGCCGCTCGTCATCGGCTTCTTGTCGTACTTCTCCTTGGTGTCGCTCTTGGCGGAGACGACGGAGTAGCCCGACATGGCGAGCGCGTACGGGAGGTCCGGGTGCGCCGTCTTGAAGTGGAAGACGATCGTCTTGTCGTCCGGCGTCTCCATGACGCTGTCAGGCAGGTGCTTGCCCTTGTACGGGCCGTCCTTCAGCAGCTTGCGGTAGTCCGTGGAGTCGGCGAGCCACTGCTGGATGTAGCTCGGGCCCTGGTTGATGAAGGGCGCGAACAGCCGCTCGAAGGTCTGGCGGACGTCCTTGGACGTGATCGGCGTGCCGTCGGCGAACTTGACGCCGTCCTTGAGCGTGTACTTCCAGGTCTTGCCGCCGTCGGTGGTGGTGCCCGAGTCGGTGGCGAGGTCGCCGACCACCTCGTGCGACTTGCCGTCGTCGCTGGTCGCCTTGTAGCCGGTGAGCCCGCGGTGGATCAGCTGCGAGAGCGCCATCTCGTCGGAGACGTAGATCTGGCCCGGGTCCAGGTGGGCGAAGCTGTCACGCTGGAGGACCTCCATCGTGCCGCCCGCCTTGGCGCCCTTCACCTCGGCCGCGGGGCCCTGGGAGGCCGCGGCGTCGCCGAACTTGATCGAGGATTGCTGCCGCTTGGCGTTCTCCTCGCTCTTCTTGTCATTCTTGCCGGTGTCGCTGCCGCCCTTGCTGCAACCGGTGAGCACGAGTGCCCCCGCCGCCAGCACGGACAAAGCGGCGTATGCGTGGCGTCCGCCCCTACTCATCACTCAGTTTCCACCCATCTGTGTATCACCAGTGCCGAATTCGGCCGTGCGGTATCCGGGGCGAGGACGCCCACAATCTGTCGGTCAGCGAGCCGTCTTGGGGTCGAAGGCGTCCCTGACCGAGTCCCCGAGCAAGTTGAACGCGACGACGAAAATGATCATCGAGATGCCGGGGAAGAACATGTACGTGATGTCGTTCTGCAGCACGAGCTCGGTCGACGCCTTGGAGAACATCTGGCCCCAGTCGGGCGTGGGCTCGACGATGCCGACACCGAGGAAGGACAGGCCGGCCTCGATCGTCACGAAGTTCGGCAGCATGTAGGTCGTCTGCACCAGCAGCGGCGTCACCACGTTGGGGAGCAGCTCCTTGCGGATGATCCGCCACGGGGACGCTCCGCTCACCCGGGCGGCCTCGATGAACTCACGTTCGCGCAGGGCGAGTGTGGTGCCGCGCAGGATGCGGGCGAGGCTCATCCACCCGAGGACCCACTGGACGACGATCAGCGCGACCACGCGCACGTAAGTCGGCGTCTCGTCACGCGGGCTGACGAACAGTGAGACCACGACCGGCATGCTCGCGATGAAGAACAGCTGCGAGGGGAAGGCGAGCAGGAAGTCGATGACGCGGCCGATCGCGTAGTCGGCCTTGCCGCCGAGGTAACCCGCCGTCACACCGAGCAGGATGCCGGTCAGCACGACCGCGAGCGTCACCGCCACGGAAATCATCAGCGAGGTGCGGATGCCGAAGATCAGCTTGGTGAACACGTCGTAGCCGTTGCCCGGTTCGAGACCGAACCAGAACTCGCCGCTGATGCCGCCGTTGGGCTGCACCGGGACGCCCGCGCTGTCGAAGAGTTCGGGGCGCTCGTCCGCGTAGATCGTGTACGGGTCCTTGCCGTACAGCTTCGAGATCAGCGGCGCGGCCAGTGCGACGACGAAGAAGAACGCCACGACGCAGGCCGAGATCACCCCCGTGCGGTCGCGCTTGAAGCGGATCCACATCAGCCGGCCGGGGGAACGCCCCTCGAGCTGATCGGCCTCGGCCTTGGCGTGAGGCTGCGGGGTGCCGTCGACGACGACCGACGCCTCGCCGCCTTCAACGTCGATAGGACTGGTCACAGTTGGCCCATTTCACAGGTGTGGGTGTACCGGGTCGCCGACCGCCGCGGGATGTGCGCGGTCACGGACCGGATCATGGGGAAGCCGCAGCCGGACGCGCGTAGCGTAACCACGCGGTGAGCGGCCTGCGCAATCCTCAGAGAGAACTGCCGTATGCGGTGAAGCAGTTGCGGGCGACTGTCGACCTGACCCACTTGGTGCTCGTGACACCGCGCATGGGGCTCCTCCTCGTGACTGCACATGCTCACCGACGATTGGGGGCCCACGCCTGTCCTCCGTCACCCCTGACGAAGGGTCAGACACCCCCTGGTGCTCTCGTGAGTCGCCGCTGTCCCCACAGCGAGACCCATCGACCCGAGCGCTACGCGGCTAACTATCTGCCATGAGCCGACGGCCGAACCACTGTCTTTAAATCTCAATTCAGTCACAGCTCGTGCGTACTTCTTCCGAATTCTGGACAAACGGTTCGGGACGAGAAGGCCGCGAAACGGACTTGTTACATGGCTATCGGGCAGTGATCTCCGCATTTCGGACACCTGGCGCCCGAAAACCGGTTGCAAAAAGCCCGGGTGCCCCCAAGATGGGGGCACCCGGGCTCGGAGGGTGCGGCCAGGACGCGGTCCCGGCCGTCGGCTCAGCCGTGCTTGGCGCGGCTCGCGGCGCGGGCACGCTCCCGCTGGTCCAGGTTGACCTTGCGGATGCGAACGGCCTCCGGAGTCACCTCGACGCACTCGTCGTCGCGGCAGAACTCCAGCGACTGCTCCAGCGACAGCTTGCGCGGCGGCACGATCGACTCGGCCACGTCGGCCGTCGAAGACCGCATGTTGGTGAGCTTCTTCTCCTTGGTGATGTTGACGTCCATGTCGTCGGAGCGCGAGTTCTCGCCGACGATCATGCCCTCGTACACCTCGGTGCCGGGCTCCACGAACAGCACGCCGCGCTCCTGGAGATTCGTCATCGCGAACGCTGTGACAACACCGGCGCGGTCGGCGACCAGCGAGCCGTTGTTACGGGTCTGCAGGGTGCCGAACCAGGGCTCGAAGCCCTCGTGGATGGAGTGGCCGATGCCCGTGCCGCGGGTGCTGGTGAGGAACTCGGTACGGAAGCCGATCAGGCCCCGGGAGGGCACCACGAACTCCATGCGGACCCAGCCCGAGCCGTGGTTGGACATGTTGTCCATCCGGCCCTTGCGCACGCCCATGAGCTGCGTGACCGCGCCCATGTGCTCCTCGGGCACGTCGATCGTCATCCGCTCGACGGGCTCGTACGTCTTGCCGTCGATCTCCTTGGTGACGACCTGGGGCTTGCCGACGGTCAGCTCGTAGCCCTCCCGGCGCATCGTCTCGACCAGGATGGCGAGCGCCAGCTCACCGCGGCCCTGGACCTCCCAGGCGTCGGGACGGTCGGTGTCCAGGACGCGGAGCGAGACGTTGCCGATCAGCTCGCGGTCGAGGCGGTCCTTGACCTGGCGGGCGGTGACCTTGCGGTCCTTGACGGCCGACTTCGCGTCGGCGCCCTTGCCGGTGCCGCCGCGGCCGACCAGCGGCGAGGTGTTGGTGCCGATGGTCATCGAGATGGCGGGCTCGTCGACCGTGATCAGCGGGAGCGGGATCGGGTTCTCGGTGTCCGCGAGGGTCTCGCCGATCATGATGTCCGGGATGCCGGCGACGGCGCAGATGTCACCGGGGCCGGCCTTCTCGGCGGGCTTGCGGGTGAGCGCCTCGGTCATCATCAGCTCGCTGATGCGGACGTTGCTGATCGAGCCGTCGCGCTTGATCCAGGCGACCGTCTGGCCCTTGCGCAGCTCGCCCTGCTCGACGCGCAGCAGCGCGATACGGCCGAGGAAGTTGTCGGCGTCCAGGTTGGTGACGTGGGCCTGGAGCGGGGCGGACTCGTCGTAGGTCGGCGCCGGGATGTGCTCCAGGATCGTCGAGAAGAACGGCTCCAGGCTGGTGGAGTCGCCCGGGACGGTCCCGTCCTCCGGCTTGGTCAGCGACGCGATGCCGTCCCGGCCGCAGGCGTAGACGATCGGGAACTCGATCTGGTCCTCGTCGGCGTCCAGGTCCAGGAAGAGGTCGTAGGTCTCGTTGACGACCTCGTCGATACGGGCGTCCGGGCGGTCCGTCTTGTTGATGCACAGGATGACGGGCAGACGGGCCTGCAGCGCCTTGCGCAGCACGAAGCGGGTCTGCGGCAGGGGGCCCTCGGAGGCGTCGACGAGCAGCACGACACCGTCGACCATCGACAGACCGCGCTCGACCTCGCCGCCGAAGTCGGCGTGGCCGGGGGTGTCGATGATGTTGATGGTGATGGGTTCCCCGCCGTCCTTGGGGTGATACTTCACCGCCGTGTTCTTGGCGAGGATCGTGATGCCCTTCTCACGCTCCAGGTCGTTGGAGTCCATCATGCGGTCGTCGACCTGGTCGAGCTGGTGCGCGGCGAAGGCACCCGCCTGCTTGAGCATGGCGTCGACGATGGTCGTCTTCCCGTGGTCGACGTGGGCGACGATGGCGACGTTGCGGATGTCGTGACGTGTTGCGGACACAGCCATTATTGCGGCGTTCTCCCGGAGTGTGAGGACGGCCTGCGCGAACGTCTGTGTTACGCGGGCCCTGCCGGGCTTGACACGCCACGGCCTCACCCCATGGTACGTGGCCCTGCGGCGAAGGCCGCCGCAGGGCCGCGCGGCTCAGCTCCGGGAAGGGCTCGGGGAGACCTTCGCGCCCTCCCTCAGGAAGCCGATGTCCTGGAAGACGGGCGTCTGGAAACCGAAGGCTCCGGCGTTGACCAGTCCCTTGCGGGCGGCCGTCAGCTGCGGGCGCTGGAAGAGCGGGATCGACCCGGCCGCCGCCCAGATGCGGGAGTCGGCCTTGCGCAGCAGACCTCGGCGTTCGGTGTCGTCCAGCGTCGCCACGGCCTCGTCGAACAGCTGGTCTACCTGGTCGGTGCCGACGCGGGTGTAGTTCTGCTCGACGTTCAGGGAGCCGTCGGCGGCCGGCACCGGCTTGGCGTAGATGGGCCGGGCGTCGGTGGCGGGGAAGGCGGAGGCGGGCCAGGACCACAGGGCGAGGTCGAAGTCGCCGGCGGCGATGTGGTCCTTGAAGTAGCTCGACTCGGAGACCTTGCTGATCTCGGTGCGGATGCCGACCCGGGCCAGCATCCCGCCGATCCGGTCGGCCACCGCGCGCAGGGTCGGGTAGCCGGACCCCGACGGGAGCACGAAGCGCAGCGCGAGCGGCTTGCCGTTCTTGGCGAGCGCCTTGACCGCGGTGCCGCCCGGGGCGGCGGTGCCCTCGGGGGCGTAGGCGCCGGGCGCGCTGCCCTGCGCGAGGCGCCGGCCGGCCTCCCCGGCGGGGTGCTCGTGGTCCTTCGGGTCCTCGGTGCTCCCGGCGGACTTCCCCTCCGCCGGGTCGCTCTCGCGCCCCGCCTTGTCGTCCTCGCCGGCGCTGGACGTCCCGTCGTCGGCCTTCGCGGACTCGGACTCGTGCCCGGCCTTCTTCCCGCCGGCACCGGCGTTCCCGCTGTCCTCTTCCTCCTCCGAACTCTCCCCGCTCTCCCCGCTCTCTTCCTTCTCTTCCTTCTCTTCCTTCTTCTTGACCTTGACGGGCCCGCCGGGCACCCAGCCGGCGTCCGACAGCAGCGCCTGCGCCTCTGCGGTGTCCTCCTTGCCCAGCGCGCCGCTGTTGTCGGCGTAGGCGGCCTGGCCGGACAGCGCGACATGGCTGCCGACCGGCACCGCGGGCAGCCCGAGCGGCTTCAGCACGGCCTCGGCCAGTGCCTTGCGGTCCAGCGCGCGGGCCACGGCCCGGCGGACGCGCTCGTCGGCGAGCGGGCCCTCGGCGCCGTTGAGGGCGAGCTGGGTGAAGGCGGGCTCCAGCGACTTGCGGACCTCGAAGGCGCGCAGGGCCTTCAGCCGCCGTTCGGCCTTCGTGCCGGCGTGACGGCCGCCGGGACCGTTGTGCGGCGAGGCGCCCGCGCCCGGGGAACCGCCCTTGTGCGCGGAGGCGCCGGTGCCCGGGGAGGCGCTCGTGCCGGCCGCCCCGGCGGTGATCTGCCCGGCCGCGGAGGGGTCGATCTCGGCCAGGTCGAGCTTCCCGGCAGCCAGCGCGGAGGCGCGCTTGTCACGCGGTACGACCTTCAGGTCGATCTCGGAGAGCTTGGCGGGGGCGCCCCACCACCGCGGGTTGCGGGTGAGGACGATCCGGTCGTTCTTCCGGTCGACCTTCTTCACGGCGAACGGCCCGGCGGTGACCTTGAGCTTGCGGCGGGCCCCGTCGTTGAAGGAGTCCGGGGTGCCCATGACGTCCTTCGGGTACAGCGGCGAGAACAGCGACCGCCAGTCGGCGTACGGCCGGGCGAAGGTGACCTTGACCTCGAGGTTGTTCGCGCCGCGCTCGACCTTCTCGATGCGCTCGTAGCCGGCGTTGCGGGCCGTCCAGTAGGCGTTGTCCTTGCCGGACAGGGCGCGCCACTGGGCGGCGAAGTCGGCGGCGCCGATCTCGCGTCCGTCGCTCCAGACGGCCTGCTGGTCGAGCTTGTACAGCACGACCTGCTTGGGCTCGGTGTCGACGACCTTGGCGGACTTAAGGAAATCGGCGTCGCGCTGCGGGCGCCCCGCCGCGTCCAGCCGGTACATGGCGGGCAGCACGGCCTGGGCGACGCGGGTGGTGGTGGCGTCGGCGTCCGACTGGAAGGTGTTCAGCGTCTCCGGCAGGTCGTCCACGGCCCAGCGCAGCGTGCCGCCGTCGGCGATCGCGGCGCGGCCGGCGGGCGCGATGTCCTGCCCGACGAGGGGCTTGCTGACCTCCTCCTCGGAACTGCAGCCGGCGAGGGTGGATACCGCGAGCGTGCCCGCGGTGAGGAAGGCGACCGAGCGCATGACCGCACGCAGTCCGACGCCGTCGTGGGACATCACGTCTACCTCCGGGGGTGGACCGCCGGTTCCGATCACGATTGGCGGTATTTGGAGCTGATCAGATGTATGGCCACTGAAGAGGAAAGGGTTCAGCAGGGCGGGGCGACACGGCGGCGGCGGCACCCAAGCCCACCCGTGCGGCGCAACGGACGCGTCAGCGCGGTCCGCGCGCGCCCCGCGTCGTGCGGTCACCACGAGGTGCGGACCACGTGCGGACCACGTGCGGACCCGGCTCCGTCCGGCGGATCACGACGGGGGTGTGGCAGGCCGCACCCCGAGTGGCCGGCGGACCGCAGTGACCGGGCGAGCGCGGTGCGACATGGTCATCGACACGACAGGAACGTCACGCCTCACCAGCGGGCACGGACCATCCGGATCCACGGGTGTCGCCGGTCGCGCATGCGCCGTACTCGCCGCTCTCGCCGCGGCCCTCGTCCCGGCTTTCGTCCTCGCCCCCGGCCCGTTGGCGGGTTGTCGACCACCGGCTCGACTACCACCTGGTCAAGGCCGTGGCTGGGCTCGAAGATCAGGCGGAGGTCTCCGCCGCAGCGTCACCGCCGCGGCGGCCGGGCCGGAGGCTGAGGTTCTGGAGGAACAGACCCGCCATGAATCCGCACCAGCCGATGACCGGCAGCGCGTAGAGGGTGGGGCGCGGCTCCACCAGCGGGCCCAGGAAGGCGAACAGGGCCATGCCCGCCGCGGCGAGCAGCGAGCCGTACCCCCACAGCTTCGGCCGCAGCACCTTGCGCCTGCCCCAGGGCGGCGTCCAGCCCCTGGCGACACCCGCGACGCCGATCGCGGCCAGGCCGGTCACGGCCACCGCCATGGCCACCCGCAGGAATAGGTACATACGATCACCGTCCCACAAGGGCCAGGGCCCGCAGCAGATTCCACTCCGCGATCGACCGCATCGGAGCCCGGTCCGGGAAGTCGCCGTCCAGCAGCCGCAGCGGGCCGGCGACCAGGGACAGATGCATGGCCAAGGAGTAGAGACGGAGACGGTCCTCGTCCAGGCCGGGCACGCGCAGCGCGTCGTAGTGCGGGCCGAAGCGCAGCCGCAGGAACACGTGCTCCCACTCGACGTCGAAGTACATCAGGCCCTCGACGTCGATCAGGACCGGGGCGCCGTCGGGTGTCACCAGCACGTGGTCCGGGCCGAGTTCGCCGTGGACGAGGGTGTGGCGGGCGCGTGGCCGCACCGCGGCGGCCGAACTCCGTACGGCGTCCGCCAGTTCGCCGCGGGCCGCGGCGACCCACGGCTCCCGGGCGGCGATCTCCTCGATGTCGCGCAGGGCCCGGTCCGTGACGGCGCGTTCGCACGAACCGCCCACCGGCAGGCCGCCGTTGTCGACCAGGGCGACCTTGCCGAAGGCCGGCCCCCGCTGGGCGTGCAGCGCCGCCAGCTCGTCGGCCAGCCGCCGCAGCGTCCGGTCCGCCGCGCGCGGGTCGCGGCGCAGCGCCTCCTCCAGGCTGCCGCCCCGCACGTCCTCGACGACGGCCGCGTCCGCCGCGAGGTGCGTGTGCGTGGCGTCGGCGTACAGCAGGCGGGGCGTGCGGACGCCGGCTCGCGCCAGGCGCTCGTGCGCGGCGGTGAGGAGGGCGAGGCCGGTGGAGTGCGAGAAGGGGTCGCGCGGGTCGGCGGGGCCGGCGTCCCAGTAGTCCTCGTCGGCGGACCAGACGTAGGCGACGGCCGTGGAGTCGTCGTCGAAGAAGAGGCGGTGGACGCCCTTCTTCGTGCCGCCGCGCAGGCGCACCACGTCGACGAGGACGCGGTGCGGGCCCAGCGCGGCGCGGGCGAGAGGGGCGAGGGCGGCGGTGTCGTGCTGTCGGATGCGGCTCACCGCATCCAGTCTCCCCGGTCGGCCGGTCCGACGGTCCGGCGGTCGGCCGGTCCGGCGGTCCCGCGGTCGGCCGGTCCGGCGGTCCCCCGGTCGGCCGGTCCGATGGTCCGGCGGTCGGCCGGTCCGGCGGTCCCGCGGTCGGCCGGTCCGGCGGTCCCGCGGTCGGCCGGTCCCGCGGTCGGCCGGTCCCGCGGTCGGCCTGTCCGGCGGTCGGCCGGTCCCGCGGTCGTCCTGTCCGGCGGTCCCGGGTCCGCCTCCGTCGCCATCGCCGCGGACCCGCCGTACGGGGCGGCACCGGTGGCCCTGGTGGGCCGCCCCCGGTCGCGCGTGCGCATTCCGGCTCATACGCTCCGAAAGGTGACCTCGTCCTTGATCCGGGGCCGGCCGCGGCGCGCGGCCTCCCACATATCCGTGCGGGTGCTGCACACCGTGCTCGGCGGGTTCGCCGGGATGGTGTGGCTGGCGTTGCCGGGGATGACGGCCCACGGCGGCGCGCCGGCGGCGGCCACCCGCACGGAGCACCGCCCCGCCGCGTCCACCGCCGCACGGTCGGCCGACGAGGCGTCGCCGACCGACCTGGTGCTGCCGCTCGCCGTCGGGGGCGCGGTGGGAGCGCTGGCCGGATTCGGCTACGTACGGCACACCCGGCGGGCCCGGCAGCGGACGGCGACGGCTCCCGGAACCGCTGCCGCGCCCGCCGCCGCGCCGCCGCTGCCCGAGCTGGAGGAGCGGGCGGGAACGCTGCTGGCCGAGGCCGACGACTGCGTGCGCGTCTGCCGGGAGGAACTCGGTTTCGCCGAGGCCCTGTCCGGGGCGGCGGCGGTGGCGCCGTTCGCGCGGGCCGTGCGGGACGCCGAAGCCGAACTGTCGGCCGCCTTCCGGATGCGGCAGCGGTACGACGACGGCGTGCCGGAGGACGAGCCGGCCCGGCGGCACATGCTGGCGGGCATCGTCGGACGGTGCCAGGAGGCGGGCAGACGGCTGGACGCGGAGACCGACGCCTTCGACCGGCTGCGCGGTCCGGACGGCGGCGTGGGCGGGGCGCTGGGGATCGCGGAGGTCCGTTTCCGGGAGCTGACCGGCCGCGCCACGGCCGCCGAGGCGACGCTCGTGCGGCTCACCGGGCGGTACGCGCCGTCCGCGACCCGGGCCGTCACCGGCCACGCCGAACAGGCCACGGACCGGCTGTTCTTCGCCACGTCGCGGCTCAACCGGGCGCACCAGGCGGCCGACCTCGGCCGCGGCGGACCGGCGGCCCGCGACCTGCGTGCCGCCGAGGGCGCGACGGCCCAGGCCGCCACCCTGCTGACCGCGGTGGACCAGCGCGCGGCCGCCCTGTCCAGGGCCGAGGAGCTGCTGCCGGCCGCGCTGACGGGCGCGGAGGCGGAACTCGCGGAGGCGCGGGCGGCGGGGGCGGCGGGGGCGGACACCGCGCGGGCCGACGGGGTCCTGGCCGACGTGCGGGAGGAGGTGGCCTCCGGCCGGTACGACCCCCTCGACGCGCTGCGGCGCGTGGTGCGGGCGGTGGTGCCGCTCGGCGCCGGACGGGCCGGAGTGCTGTCGGCCGCCGCGCTGCTCGTCGCGCGCGACGCCGCCGACACCGCGGCCTGCTTCGTCGCGACCCACCGGGGAGCCGTCGGCGGCACCGCCCGCACCCGGCTGGCGGAGGCGCAACGGCTGCTCGTCGCGGACGCCCCGGGCCTGCTCACCGCCGAGTCGCTGGCCCGCAGCGCCCTCGAACTGGCCGAACAGGACGCCCGCGACCGCGCACGGGAGGCGATGCGGCACGCGAACGACCTCACCGACGCCGTCCTCGCCGGGGTCCTGCTCGACACCGGCACTCCCCCGGCCTTCGGCGGCCCTCGAACCCGCGCCCGCCTCGGCACCCCGCCCCCCGCGCAGCCCCGGTAGCCCGCGGGGCCGTCAGCCCGGGGGCCCCGACGGCCAGGGCTCGGCAGGGGTCGTAGGCGCCGTCACGACACCCTGGTCACCGCGCACACCCTGGTCACCGCGCACACCCTGGCCGGTGACCACCGGGCCGCGGCTCGGGCTCGCGACGAGGCCGCGGAGCGGCGGAGGGCCTGAGAGGGGGCCCGCGCCGTCCGGCCGGCGTGTCTGCTCAGGGCCGCCGGGCCGCGGGCGGTTGCCGGGGCCGGTGGGTCAGAACAGGCTCAGCAGGGCCTCCGCCGGGTCGGTCAGGCCCGTCTCCCCGTCGGGCAGCGGGAGTTCGAACCAGACCGTCTTTCCGAGGGGGGTGCGGCGGGATCCCCAGGCGGCACTGAGGAGGCCGACCAGTTGCAGGCCCCGGCCGCCCTCGTCGGTGTCGCGGGCGCGGCGGCGGCGCGGCTGGACCAGGCCCGAGTCCCAGACCTCGCAGACCAGGGTGCGGTCCAGCAGCAGTCTCAGCCTGATCTCGCCCTCGCCGTAGCGCAGCGCGTTCGTCACCAGTTCGCTGACGAGCAGCTCCGTCGTGTCGACGAGCGGTTCCAGGTCCCACGACAGCAGCTGCCCCCGCGCGTACTCGCGGGCCCGGCCGACGCTGCGCGGCTCGCGCGGCAGCGTCCAGTCGCCGACCGACTCCACCGGCAGGCCCTGGACGCGGGCCATCAGCAGGGCTATGTCGTCCTCGCCATGGTGGGTGTCGAGGGTGTGCAGGACGTGGTCGCAGACGTCCTCCAGCGGCCGCGAGGGGTCGGTGAGGGCACCGACGAACGCCTGCAGGCCCTCGTCCAGCGGGTGGTCGCGCGATTCGACCAGACCGTCCGTGTAGAGCGCGAGGAGGGCACCCTCGGGCAGTTCGACCTCCACCTCCTCGAACGGCTCGCCACCGACGCCGAGCGGCATGCCCGGCGGCACGTCGAGCATGAGCGCGGCCTCGCCGGGTTCGACCAGCACGGGAGGCAGGTGGCCGGCGTTGGCGAAGGTGCAGCGGCGGGTGACGGAGTCGTAGACCGCGTACACGCAGGTGGCGAGGTAGACCTCGGACAGGTCGGCCTCACGGGGGCGGCGGGCGGCGCGGGTGGCCTGCTGCACGCCGCCCGGGGCGCCGAGCCCCCGGGCGATCTCGTCCAGCGCGCCCAGCACCTCGGCGGGTTCGAGGTCCAGCAGGGCCAGTGTGCGGACCGCGGAGCGGAGTTCACCCATGGCCACCGCGGCCCGAAGACCGCGTCCCATCACGTCGCCGACGACCAACGCCGTACGGTGACCGGGCAGTTCGATGACGTCGAACCAGTCGCCGCCGACCTCGGTGGGCCGGTCGGAGGAGGAGTTGCCGGGCAGGTAGCGACAGGCGATGTCCAGGCCCGCGGCCACCGGGTCACCCGGCGGCAGCAGCGAGCGCTGCAGTATCAGCGCGCGCTCGTGCTCGCGCCGGTACAGGCGGGCGTTGTCGATGCAGACGGCGGCCCGGGCGGCCAGCTCGACCGCGAGGTCGCGGTCCCGGTCGCCGAAGGGCTCGCTGCCCTTGGTCCGGGCGAACTGCGCGAGCCCGACGACGGTGTCGTGCGCGACCATCGGCACGGCCAGCGTGGACTGCACGAGCCCGCCCTCCTCGGCCGGGACGAACTTCGTGCGGGCGGTGCGCAGGGCGTCCGCGCAGGGCGAGTTGAAGGGGTAGTGGTGGACCGCGCCGACGGCGACGGGCGTCCCGGTGCCGGCGAACGGCGCGTCGGAGACGGCGCTGGCGAAGGCCACCCGGCGCAGTTGGGCGCTGCCGTCGGCGAGGCCGGGCGGGGTCTCGTCGCCCGCCAGCAGGCCCTGGTAGAGGTCGACGGTGGCGAGGTCGCAGAAGCCGGGGACGACGACGTCCAGGAGTTCGCGGGCGGTGGTCTCCAGGTCGAGGGAGTTGCCGATGCGGGCGCCGGCCTCGTTCAGCAGGGCGAGATTGCGCCGCGCGGCGGCGGCCTCACGGGCGGCGGCGCGCCGGGCGGTGACGTCGATCCCCAGCCAGGCGACACCGATCGGGCGGCCCGAACCGCTGTGCACCCGGTAGAGGTTGACCGACCAGTGGCGGCGCTCGTCGGAGCCCGGCAGGAAGCCGGTGACGTGCATGTCCGTGATGGAGTCGCCGGTCTCCAGGACGCGGCGCAGGGTGGCTGCGACCCGTTCGGCCTCCGAGCGCGGCAGGTAGTCGTGGACGCCCTTGCCCCGGTGCTCGCCGGGTGAGCCGCCGAAGAGGGCGGCGAACCGCTGGTTGGCACGGCGGACCCGCAGGTCGGTGTCGATCAGCAGGAAGCCGAAGGGAGATTGGCCGAATATCGCCTGCGACGCGGCGAGATCGGTCTCGATGTTGCGCAGGGTGCGGACGTCGACCACGATGCAGACGGCGGCCTTCTCGCCGTCCTCCGTCCGGGTCGGCATCACGTAGACCTCGGCGAGGCCCTCCCGCGCCCCCGTGCCCCGGACCGATCCGCGCAGCCGGTAGGGGACCACTCCGGTCCACTCCCGCCCGTCGAGGATCTCCGCCATCTTGCGGTGGCCCCGCTCGCGCAGATCGGAGTCGACGAAGGCCTCGATGGGATCCATGCCCACGGCCCGCTCGACCGGGATCCCGAAGATCTGCTCGGCGCGCAGGCTCCACTGGTCGACCAGCCCGTCCGGGCCGATGGAGAAGGACGCCACCTTGATGTAGTCGTAGATCGAGCCGGGCGGGTTGCTCTGCCACACGGCGTCGCCGGGGGGCGGCACGTCCCCGAAACCCATGTCCCGGCTCGCGTCACCGAAGGAGGACAGCCCCGGACCGCCCGTCGTGCGGCGGGTCGCGGACGCGCCGGAACCGCCCGCGGTCCTCGTCCTCGCGCCGTCCGACGGGTCCTCGGACTCCGTGGCCTTCGCTGGTATCTCGCTCACGCGAACCGTCCCCTCCAGCTCACCGCCTCCGGCACCGGTCACCGGCGGCGGCTGCCCGCAGTATCCAGCACTACGGCCCCTTACAACACGGTGTTCACGATCACAGCACGGTCCCGACGGTTTTCGGTCCCGGCTCCGAGAACACTTCAAGTCTTCTAACCAGCCGACAGGTCCTCGAATCCCACCCGCGGGCGGCGGTCACTGACGCGAACCGGCCGGTGGACAGGGCACGGTGGGCCGTAGAGGGTCCGGGGACGCGCTCCGGCCGGTTCCGGCCGGCCGTACGCCCTCAGCCCGGCAGGGCGAGTTCGAACCACACCGTCTTTCCGCTCGCGCGGGGCCGGGTGCCCCAGCGGCGCGAGGTCATCGCGACCAGCATCAGGCCACGGCCGCTCTCGTCCTCGGCGCGCGCCTCACGTTCCAGGGGCAGGTCGGGGAGCGGGTCGGAGACCTCCACCAGCAGGACGTCGCCCGGGGCGGCGGTACGCACGAGGCGGACCCCGATGGGGCCGGTGGCGTGGCACAGGGAATTGGTCACCAACTCGCTGACCAGCAGGGCGGCGAGGTCGCCGAGGGAGTCGAGGCACCAGGTGCGCAGCCGGCCGCGGACAGCGGCCCGCGCGGCCCGGGCGGCGCCCGGTTCCGCGGCGAAGGTCCATTCGGCGCAGTCGCCCACGGTGTCGAACACACCGATCACTTCCCAGAACCCCCGAACACACCCATGCCCTTTTTCGTGGGCTTGATGGGGAGATACCCGATATTGGGCATCCCGTAATCCGCCCATCGCAGACGGTCCACGGGGGCGGGTCCGCGGCGGCGGGGCCGCGGCGGCAGTGTGCGGAGGCGGGGCCGCGGCGGCGTGGTGCGGGAGCGGGGCCGCGGCGGCGCGGTGCAGGAGCGGGACCGCGGCGGCGCGGTGCAGGAGCGGGACCGCGGCGGCGCGGTGCGGGAGCGGGACCGCGGCGGCGCGGTGCGGGAGCGGGACCGCGGCGGCGTGGTGCGGGAGCGGGCGGGCGCGGGTTCGGGGCTATTCGGCGGGCAGGTGGGCGGCTGCCTCGCGGACCGCGGGCACGTCCTGGTCGAGCCAGTCCACGTCCCACAGTTCGCCGGGGCCGAGCCAGCGCAGTGCGTCGTGGTCCTGGAGGGGCTCGGGGTCACCGGAGCCGGGGCGCAGCCGGGCGGTCCACACCGCGAGGACGTACGGCGGTCTCAGCGGCCACTCGCCGGGGATGCGCTCCACGGGCTCGGCGTCCACGCCGAGTTCCTCGCGCAGTTCGCGCACGAGGGCCGCTTCGGGACTCTCGCCGGGCTCCACCTTGCCGCCGGGCAGTTCCCAGCGTCCGGCGAGGTCGGGGGGCGCGCTGCGGCGCGCGGCGAGCAGGCGTCCGCCGTCCAGCAGGGCGGCTCCCACCACCACGATCCGTTCCGTCATGCGCGGGAGCCTACGGCAGGCCGGAGGCGGGGTGCGTGGGCGTCAGCCGTCGACGCCGGGGGCGCTCGGGGTGATCCGCTCGACCCAGTAGAGCTGCTTGTGTCCGCGGTTGTCGAGGCTGTCGGCGATCTTCTGGGCCTCGGCGCGGGTGGCGTACCGGCCCACGCGGTAGCGATTGCCGTTGTCGTCCTGACGTATGACGAGCCAGGGAAGAGTGATCGTGCCGTCGTTCATCGCGTCCCACCGCTCTTTCCCGCTTCGGCCCGTGCACCGCCGCTCGACGGCTGGCGCCGGGCCCCGCCCGCTAAGGAAACCGCAATCCGCATATGCCCGAGCCTACGCCTAACCTTTACGCACCGAACACGGCTTTTTACGAAGAGGTACGCAACCGGCCAGCACCAGGGGGGCGCACGATGCCCCGTGCGCCGCCCGGGAAGCGTACTGCCTCCGGTCAGCGGCGTGCCGGGCAGCACGGGGACGACCTGCGAGAACGGCCAATTCCGAGCGGCCCGGCGAGGGGGCGCGCGACCGCCGGGAACGGGAGCCGCGGGGCGTGGGCGGCGCGGGGGTGTGCGCTATTTCACCGGGAGGTGGTACGCGACCCGGTAGCGATCGGCCGGAACGACCACGTCCGCCGTCTCCACGGCACGGCCCGATGCGTAGAAGGTGCGCTGGATGACCAGGACGACATGACCGGGGACGCCGCCCAGGGCGTGCAGTTCCTCGGCGAGGCCGGGGCGCGCGCCGACCTCCTCGGTGACGTTGTCCACGACGATGTCGATCGCCGCCATGCGCTCGACGACGCCCATGCCGCCGAGCGGGCCCTCCTCGGGGAGCATCACGGGGGTGCGGCCGGTGACCTCCAGGGGCTCCCAGGAAGTGGAGAGCATCATCGCCTCACCGCCCTCGCGGAACACGTACCGCGTGCGCATCACGCGGTCGCCGGGGTCGATGCCGAGCCGCGCGGCGACGGCGGCACAGGCCGTGGTCTGCTCGCTGCCGGACTCCCAGGTGCCGTGCGCCTCGCCGGCGGCCTGCTCCTGGCGGAAGGGCGTGGCCCCGCCGTCCGGGCGGAAGCCGGAACGGAAGACGCGCCGGGGCACGGGGCGCTCGCGCACGTACGTCCCCGAGCCGGAGCGGCCCTCGACCAGGCCCTCGGCCATCAGCACCTTGCGGGCCTCCAGGGCGACCGTGTCCGAGACCCCGTACTCCTCGCGGATCCTGGCCTGGGAGGGGAGGCGGGTGTGCGGGGGCAGTGAACCGTCGACGATCTTCTTGCGGAGATCACCCGCGACGCGCAGGTACGCCGGCTGTTCACCGATGGTCACTGGCCGCTCCCGTCAGGTTGTACATGCGGCAACAGCCTGGCAACCGAGGCTCGGAGCGTGCAACTGAAGGCCAGACAATCACTCGAAGTGATGACTTGTGCGGGCCGGGGGTTTCACGCAGGCACTTTCTCCCCGCTCCGGCCGTTGTCACACCTCCAGTTCGCCGCCGCCTCCCCCGCCGTCGCCTTCCGCGTCGGCGGGCGGGGTGCTGTCCAGCCCGAGGGCCTTGCGGGCGGTGACCGAGTCGTCGGTGGCTGAGTGGGCCATCGCCCGGCCGTAGTGCTCGTAGAAGGTGTCCGGGTCGGTGGCCCGCGCGGCCCGCGCCCACTCCTTCTGGGCCGCCCGGACGTCCTCGGCCACGGCCGCGACCGGCTGCTTCGCGGCGGCGGGCCACGCGTGGCCGCGCAGCAGCCCGGCTTCCTCGGTGAGCGCGGCGGACAGCCGCCCGGCCCACTCCCGGCTTGCGTCGAGGTCGTCGTCGGGGGTGTCCACGGGCTGTGTGTCCAGGACCTTGTTCTCGACGTTGACGGCGTGCAGGTAGGCGATCTGGTCGGCGTTCAGCCGGGAGCCGTCGTTGCGCAGGGAGCCGGTCAGGGTGCCCCGCTCGTCCGTGTTGCCGAAGACGCAGGTGACCCCCCGGTCGCCGAGGGCCCAGCTCTGCCGGGTCGGCGTCAGGTAGTAGACGTCCACGTCGTCGGGCACGGCCCAGGCGTCCATCGCGTAGTCGTAACGCAGCGCGTAGCAGCGGGCGTCGGCGACGTCCGTGACCTTGCCGTCGCCGGGGTAGGAGCGGTAGCCCTTCATCGTGAAGGAGGCGAAGACCTCGCCGTCGTGCTCGCCCGCGCACGGCACCTCGTCGACGTCGTAGGTCTCGCCCTCCAGGGAGCCGCCGGGCTCGTCGAAGCACTCGCCGGTGCGGAGGGAGTAGGCACTGCCGTCGCCCCGGGCCGCGTCCTTGAAACCGGCCCAGACGTCGGCCGGGACACCGCCGGCGATCGCCAGCGCCCACAGGGCGAGCCCGGTGCCGGACAGGACCGCGCCGGCCACGGCCATGCCCCGGCCGCGTTCCTGACGCCGCCTGATCTGCCGCAGCGCGACAAGCCCCAGCACCAGTCCGGCGCCGGGGAAGAAGCACATCAGGCCCAGGACCAGCGCGCCGACGGCGACCCCGTTGACCGGGGCCGGCCGGTTGAACGGGTGGTAGCCCTGCGCCCACGGCTGGTACGGGGGAGTCCCGTACGGGTTCTGCGGCCCCTGCGGACCTGGCGGGTGCGCCGGGCCCTGCGGCGAGGTCGGTCCCTGGGGGGAAGCAGGTCCCTGGGAGGGCCCCTGGGGGGAAGCCGGTCCCCGGGGGTGCGGCTGATGGGGCGGCTGCCAGGGCTCTTGCGGCTGCTGGGGGCCGGGGGGAGGGGGTATGGACACCGGTTCCGTGCTCCTGGGTCGGGCGGCGGCCGCACAGGACCGGCGACGGGCCGGCGGCTGGACTGACGTACGGCTGCGCATGGTAGGCGGGACGGGAAGCGGGAGCGGAACGAGGGTGGCGAAGCCCTCCGGGAATGCCGCTCAGAATCCGGCGCCGGCCGCCGGCTCCCACGGCGGCTCGTGGCCGTCGGCGGACAGCGCCTGCTCGGCCCAGATGCACTTCCCCGTCGCCGTGTAGCGCGCGCCCCACCGCCGGCACAGCGCCGCGACCAACTGCAGACCGCGCCCGCCCTCGTCCATCGCGGAGGCGTGACGGATGCGGGGTGTCGTCAGGCTCCCGTCGGACACCTCGCAGACCAGCCCGGCCGGCCGCGTGTGGAGCAGCCGGAGCCGCGCCGGCCCCCGCGCGTGCCGGACCACGTTCCCGACGAGCTCGCTCACGATGAGTTCGGTCGTCATCACCAGCTCGTCGAGCCCCCAGCGGGGAAGCTGGTCCCGGACGTGCTCCCGCGCCCGACCCGCCGCCCGCGGGTCGTCGGGCAGCTGCCAGGCGGCCACCCGGTCGCCGGACAGGGTGTGGAGACGGGCGAGGAGGAGGACCGCGTCGTCGGAGGCAGTGGCCGGCTCGTCGGGAAGCAGCTTCGAGGTGACGAGGTCGCAGAGCCGCTCCAGGTCGTCACGGCCGGCCGTGCGCAGCAGCGCCGCGAGGTCGGCCATGCCCTGGCCGATCTCGCGGCCCCCGGACTCCACCAGACCGTCGGTGTACAGCGCGAGCAGAGTTCCGTCCTCCACCCTCAACTCGCTTGCCCGGAAGGGCGGTTGCGCCGCACCGAGCGGCGGGTCGGGGGACAGCTCGGGGAAGTGGACGCGGCCGTCCGGCTCGACCACGGCGGGCGGGGGGTGACCGGCCAGCGTCAGGGTGCAGACGCCGGTGGTGGAGTCGTGGACCGCGTAGAGGCAGGTGGCGTACGAGTCCCCGCCGAGGCCGCCGACGATCTGGTTGAGGCGGCCCATCAGCTCGTCGGGGGGAAGTTCCAGGTCGGCCAGGGTGTGCACGGCGGTGCGCAGCCGGCCCATGGTGGCCGCCTCGGACAGGCCGTGCCCCATGACGTCCCCGGCCACCAGCGCGACGCGGCCCCCGGACAGCGGGATCACGTCGTACCAGTCGCCGCCCACGTCCTGCGTGGCGGGCAGGAAACGCGCCGCGACCGTGCACTCCGGCAGTCGCGGGAGCTCCCTGGGGAGCAGAGCGCGCTGCAGTTCCTGGGAACGGGTGTGCTCGGCGTCGTAGAGCCGGGCGCGTTCGAGGGCGTGCGCGACCAGGGCGCTGATCGTCGTCAGCAGGGTCTGCTCGTCGTGGGCGAGGCGGCGCGGTTCGTCGAAGGAGACCACGCAGACGGCGAAGGTACGCCCGGAGACGGTCAGCGGCAGGAAGGCCCACGCCTGTTTGCCCGCCAGGCTCGGCAGGCGGGCCCTGCGGGGGTAGCGCCTGGCGAACTCCTCGGCCGACGGTACGAACAGCGGGGCACCGGTCAGCAGCGCTTCCCTGACCGGGTCGCCCGGCTCGATCCGGAGGCCGTCGAGCGTGTCGAGCATCGGCACCGGGTAGCCGACGGCTCCGACGACGTGCGTCCGGGTGCCCACGGTCGTGATCACGACCAGCCCGCTCGCTCCGAGCGGCGGGAGCACCCGCTGGGCGACCGCGTCCACGACGTCGCTCGACGTCATCGCCTTCGCGAGCGCGGCGGTCAGCTCGGCGATCCGTGCGGAACGCTCGGCGGCGGCGCGCCGGGCGGCGGCGCGTTCCGCCTCGCGCCGCCGCTTCTCGGTGACGTCCGTGAGATAGACGGTGAGTCCGGAGGGCCCCGGGACGAGCCGCAGGCGGTGGCAGTGGTCGGGGTTCAGCCACACGTCGAAGCTCACCGGCGCCGCCGCGGCGGCGCCGGCCTTCCGGCAGCGGGACTCCAGGTCGGGGACGCCCCGCACGGCGGGCAGCTCCCACAGCAGGCGCCCCAGGAGTTCCTGCTCGGGAGCGCCGAGGACGCGCTCGGCCTCCAGGTTGACGAAGACGATCCGCCCCGTGTCGTCCAGCAGGACGAAGCCGTCGCTCATCATGCGCAGTGCGCGGGCGAGGGCGTCCCGGGCGCTGCGGGACTCACTGCTGTCCCAGACCACGCCCACCATCCGCACGGGCACGCCGCTCTCGTCGCACACCACCGAGCCACGGGCCTGGCACCAGCAGTAGCTGCCGTCGGGCCGCCGCATCCGGTACTCGGCCTCGTACCCGGTGCAGTCGCGGATCGCCCGCTCGGCGGCCGCCATCCCCGACGGCAGGTCGTCGGGGTGGACGGACTTCAGCCAGTTCTCCATCCGGGGCTCGTAGTCGGCCGGGAGGGCGCCGTAGATGGCGGCGGCGGTGTCGGCCCACTCCAGGTGGCCGGTGTGCAGGTCCCAGTCCCAGGTGCCGATCGGGACGCCCCTCAGCGCCTGCCGGAGCCGGTCGCCCGCGAGCACCTCCTGGGTCTCCTGGGCCGGCTGGGTGCGCGGCGGTGCCTGGCGCATGCGCTGCTCGGTCCACGCGGCGACGGCCCGCAGGTAGTCCCACTCCCGCGCGCCCGGCTCTCCCCGGTCGCCGGTGAGCAGCGTGATCGCGCCGACGGCGCGGTCCCCGCTGAAGAACGGGACGGAGGCGAGCCCGGTACCGGGCCATGGGCTCGCCGGGATCCCGACGGTGTCGGCGGTGCTGCCGGTGTCGGCGGTGCTGTCGATGCCGTCGGTGCTGCCGGTGCCGTCGGTGCTGCCGGTGCCGTCGGTGCTGCCGGTGCTGTCGGTGCTGTCGGTGCCATTGGTGTCGCCGGTGTCGGCGGTGCCGCCGGTTCGCGCCGGAACCCAGGTGTGGCGCCCCTCGCGCACGGCTCCCGCCGGAACCGTCGGTCCGTCCGCCATGACGATGTCCCAGCGTTCGGCCGACGCCGGCGGCAGGCCGGCCGAGCACACCAGACGCAGCGCGGAGGTCGGCCCGCGCAGGTGCACGGCGCCCGCCACCGCCTGCAGTTCCGCCGCCGCGTGGTGCAGCGCCAGACGGAAGATCTGGCTCTCGGCGATGCCGGGCTCGGTCGCCGCCAGGAGGGCCAGCCGCGTGTGCGCGGACCCGTGCACGTCCATACTCCCGAGACTAGTCGCGCGGCGCCCCGCCGACCGCACCGCCAATCGCCCTGGCGACCGCCCCGGCGACCGCCCCGACGTCATGGCTCGCGGTGATCCGGGCGGAGCGCCGGACCGGGCCTCCGGTCAGATGAGGCCCCTGCGGATGGCGTACGACACCGCTTGCACGCGGTTGCGCAGCCCGAAGCGGAGCTGGAGGGCGGAGAGGACGTTCTTGATGGTGCGCTCGGAGTAGTTCAGCTCGGCGGCGATCTCCGACAGGGTCAACCCTTCGGAAAGCAGCCGCAGCACGTCGAGTTCCCGGCCGCTGAGCCCGGAGCAGGTCAGGCCCCTGGGTCCCAGGACCTCGCGCTGGACGCATGCCAACTGGTCCAGCAGCCTGCCCTGGACACCCGGCGGCAGGCAGGCCCGCCCTTCCGCCACGTCACGCACCGCACGGACCAGCGCCGGGCCGTCCACCTCCGCGCGCCGCAGCACCGCCCTTATCCCGTGTTCCGCGACGACCGCCAGGTCGGTGTGCCAGCCGCCGCTCACCACCAGCACGAACCGGGTGCCCGCCGGTGCGGGCAGGCCGCGCAGCACCTCCAGCGCCGGGGAATCGAGCACCGTGACCGCGACCACCGCGGCCTCGGCCTCCTCCATCGCCGTCAGGACGACCCGGGGGCTCTCCTGCAACCACGTCAGCAGGCCGATCCTGGTCAGCGCTTCCGCGGCGTGCAGCGCCACACGGACTGGTTTCACGTTCTTCCCCTCAGCAGCCCGGCGGGCGACGCGACCGCCCTCCGTTCTCCCCGGGGGCCGAGCGGTGTGGTGCGGTCGGCGTCCGGTGATCGCCGTCGCCCGCGGGGCCGGAGCGGTGTCGGCGCCGCGGGCGGGCTCCGGCCCGCCGGTGACATGGTCGTGGTGGAGGCGCGGCTCCGTGCTGCTCGGCATCTCTGCTGCCGGCCGGGCCGTCGCAGCGACGGACGGGGCCGCGTGGCGCGGCGAGGCGGCCACGGCGATCCGGCCGCTACCGCTCGCCGCAGGCCGGGTGGCCGCGGTCGCCGAGCCCTGTCGGCATGGTGTCGATGAAGAACACGCCGGGCACCCCCTCAGCCGCAGAATCACCCCGAGGGGCACTGGTCGGGGTGAGGATACCTCCGCCATATGTCATGACAACAGCATGCGCCTGAACACCGGGTTCACCGCCCGCCGTTCGAGGTGCCGGCCCGCGGGACTGCGTGCTCCTCGCGCTCTCCGCGTGCTCTCCGCGCGCTCTTCCCGCCCACTTCTCGCGCTCTTCTCGCGCTCTCCGCGTAGCTCCTAGTCCTCCGGGCGGGCGTCCGGAATCCCGTGCTCCGGGCGGCCGGACGGGCTGTCGTAGGCTGAGCGCCGCACTGCGGACGGCGCACCGGGCGGTGATCACGGGGCCCTGAGCAGCGGTTCCCGGCGGGGCCCTGAGCAGCGGTTCCCAGCGGGACCCAGCGGTTCCCGGCGAGTCCCGAGGAGGACGGATGAAGACGGTGCTTGCGGCGGTACACGCGGAGGAACCGCTCACCGAGACCGCCCTGAAGGCGTGCCTGGCCCGGAGTCCGCAGATCGCCCTGACGGCCCTCGGGGAGGCCGCGGTCGTGGTGGTCGGGGTGCAACGGGTGGACGCCTCGGCACTGGAACTGCTGAGTGGCCTGCCCTCGCCGGCGCAGGCCCGCTTCGTCCTGGTCGCGGACGGCGGCTGGTACGCCGAGCCGGCCGCTGTCGTGAGGCAGCGGGTGCGGGCGGTGCTGTGGCGTGCCGAGGTCGACGCGGCGAAACTGGTGCGGGCCGTGCGCGCCGCGGCGCTGGGGCAGGCGTACCTGCCCGCGACCGTCCAGGGCACATTGCTGGACCAGTTGGAACACATCCAGCGGGAAGTGCTCGGGCCGAGGGGCCTGACCGCCTCCGGGCTCAGCCACCGTGACCTGGAGGTGCTGCGCCTGGCGTCGGCCGGAATGACGCTGCCCGAGATCGCCGCCGAGCTGAACTACTCCGAGCGCACCATCAAGAACGTCCTCACCTCCGTCCAGCTGCGCCTCGGCATGCGCAACCGCGTGCACACGGTCGCCCACGCCATACGCGCCGGGCTCATCTGACGCCATGTCCGGACGCGGCGACCGGCTTCCCGCGGGTGTACGAAAAGGCAGCTTCCCAGAGACCGACAGCTCAGAAGTTGCTCAACTGAGAGCGCTCCCAGTCATGTTCGGCCCTAATCTACGTCTCGGTCTCACCCAGCGACTCATCAACCCCAGGAGCAGACCCATGGCAGGTGTCGGACAGCAGTCGAGCGCGCAGTCGACCCGGAACGGTATCCACGCCCTCGAGTCCGCCCTCAACGGCATCACGAGGTGCCGTCGGGACGTGGACAGCACCCGGGGCGACCTGGCGCGGGGTTACCAGGGCAGCGACGGAGCGCAGTTCGGGCAACTGCTGCAGCTCTGGGACGAGCAGTGCGGCGTCATCCAGAAGAACCTGCAGGACATGATCGAGAAGCTCGGTCTGAGCCTGCGGGAGCACACCAAGACGCAGGCAGCGTCGCACGACGCGGTCCAGCAGGCGTCCCAGGCGTCCCAGGCGGCCTTCCAGGCGCTCTCGGGCTGATCCCGTTCTCCTCACCCCACACCCCGACTACGAGACGAGAGCGTGATGTCCGACAACCTGACAGACGGTTACATCCACGTCGACTACGCGTACGTGCAGAACGCCGCCGACGACATGGTCCAGCAGACCAAGGCCATCGCCACCACCCTGGCCTCGCTGGAGGCGGAGCTCGGTGAGCTGAAGAAGACCTGGTACGGCGCGGACGCCGACGTCTACCGCGAGAAGCAGGCCGCCTGGGACCGCGCGGTCGCCACGATGGAGCAGCTGCTCACCTCGCACGCCTCCCTGCTGAACGACATCCACGGCAGCTACAAGTACAGCGAGAACTCGCTGTCCCAGATGTGGTCCGAGGTCGGCATCGGCCGCTAGTCCACCCCCGGGCGCGAGCCCCCTCCCCCGTCCGCTCGCGCCGCCGCCCGCCGTCCGTCCCTGAGGGGCCGGACGGCGGGCGAGTATCCAGGAGACAGACAGTGACCGATCTGACGCATCTCGACAGTGGGCAGCTCAAGCGGTTCCTCGAGGAGGACGTGGCCGCGTTCATCAAAGCGCTGAAGGAGATCCGCGAGGACCTGCCGGGCAGTGGGAGCACCTCCGTCCGGGCGCTCAGCAGTCTGGTGGAGGGACGTACCAGCCCCTCGACGCTGAACCAGAACCCGGTCCTCGCCATCGGCACCATGGGCGCCGACGACCTGGTCCACGGCAAGAGCCTGGTCACGCAGGTGACCGGCATCGCCAAGTCCGCCGACGAGGTCTTCCAGGCACAGCAGATCCTCTTCAAGGACCTCGAGCGCAACCTGCGGACGACTCTGGACACTCTGCTGAAGAACCAGGGCGACAGTCTCACCGCCATCGACGGCGAGAAGCTTCTCGACCTGTTCGCCGACGTGGACGGCGACCTCGCTTCCGGGGCCGGATCGAGCGGTTCCTCCACCAAGTCCTGATCTCTTCCTCCCACCCACGGAGTGCCCCGCTGTGGCCGACGACACCACCACCGACGACGACTACTGGGCCAGGGCCGTCACCCTGTTCACCGGATTCGCCATGCCCAGCCGCGGCGAGCTTTTCGAAAAGCTCAAGAGCAAGGAGGGTGTCCCTCTCTTCAGGCACGGAGTGGAGACCCTGCCGACCCGGGCGGTGGTGAAGTCCGACTTCGGGCGCAAGGTGCACAACGAGGGTGAGGACTACGACCTCGTCTTCTACACCACCTCGGGCGGCGACGGCGCTCACAGCGGCGTCAAGATGCACGGGGTCCGGATCGTGCTGATCGGTGTGCTGACCAACGACAACGGCCGTGCGACGTTGTTCGAGGAGAACGGCGACGAGGTGGGCGACCAGTGGAACGGCAACAACACGTTCACCGGCATAGGGGGTGAACAGTGGGACGCCTCCGCCATGGCCAGGTACATCTTCGGGGGCAGGCAGGCGATCGGGGCGCTCTTCCACAAGTACACCACGCAGGACTTCTCCTTCGACGGCCAGCGGGTGCCGGACAGCAACGCCGTCGACCTGGGGTCGTTCGAACGCACGGCGCAGGCGTTCGACCGGGCGAAGAAGTTCTTCGTCGACCAGGCCGATGTGCTGGACCAGTGGGAGAAGGCCCTGGGCTCGGAACAGTCCGCCTGGCGCGGAAAGGCCGCCGGGGTCTTCCGTGGTCTGATCAAACAGTTGCGCAGGAACTACACCGGCTACGTCGATCAGCTCGGAGGCAGGGACTACACGGCCGCGAACCTCACCCTCAACAACTACTGGTCCACCTCTACCGTGGGTGACGCGCTGGCCAGGGCCCAGTTCGACCTGCGGGACCAGGCCCGCTGGTTGCAGCAGGCGTGGGCCGAGTGGGCCGCGACGGGTCAGCACGATCCGCACAAGGTCGTCGTGGACAAGCTGGACGAACTCAGCGATTGGCTGATCGCGAACAACGCCGCGCACGTGCTCACCCACCGCCGGCGTATGAGCGGGCGGTTCGGCGGATACGACGCGGACTCGTTCAGCACGAGGGCCGCCTTCAGGCAGAACCACCCCAGCTACGGGGACCTCACCAAGCCCGAGGCCTGGAAGCGGCTCGGCGAGGCGGCGGTCAGGGAGTGGCAGAAGGTACAGGACTCCTACGTCGAAGAGGCCGCCCGCGGCGCGTTGTCGACCCTGAACAACCGGTGGATAGACCTCTCGAAGGCCGTCGGGGCTCCGCTGCGGACCGTGGGGACCAGCACCCTCACCGAGATGTACCAGGCGGACGAGGCCAAGCTCAGCAAGGAGGAGGCGGAGAAGGAGGGCGACTCCCTCAAGAAGGCCATGGAGGGGCTGAACCAGTTCGGCCAGAACATGAACAAGGGCCTGAACGAGTTCACCGAGGACCTGAACAAGGGGCTGAAGAACTTCGGCGACGACATGTCGAAGGGCATGAACGACTTCGGCAAGGACGTCACCGAAGGTCTGAACGACACCGCCAAGGGGATCGGCGAGAACGTCACCGGCCTGAACGACAGCCTGCGGGACTTCGGCGACGACGTGACCAAGAACCTCAACGACCTCGCCGGCGCGGGTGGCACAGACCCGGGCACCGGGTCGCTCGTCGACTTCGGCAACGGCACGGCGGACGGAAAGTCCGTCGACAGCATCAGGAACCCGGACGGCAGCACCACCACCCTGAACTCGGACGGGACGCTGACCACGGCGTACCCCGACGGCACGATGTCGGTGCTCAATCCGGTGACCGGGACCCTGACCACGACCTCGCCCGACGGCAAGAGCACCACCGGCCCCGTCGACCGGGGCAAGCCGGTCACCAACCCCGACGGCAGCACCACGGTGCTGAACCCGGACGGCTCGCTGACCACCAAGTACCCGGACGGCACCGTACAGACCATCGAACCGGACGGCACCGTCACCACCACCAAACCCGACGGGACCGTCGACACCACGCAACTGAACCCGGCACAGGACACGGTCACCGGGCCGGACGGCTCCACCACGAAGCTGAACCCGGACGGCACACTGACGCGGACCTTCCCGGACGGCACCACGGAGACCGTCGACCCGTCCAAGGGCACGGTCACCACCACCGCACCGGACGGAACGACCCACACCGACCCTCTCGGCACCGGCAAGCCGGTCACCAACCCCGACGGCAGCACCACGGTGCTGAACCCGGACGGCTCGCTGACCACCAAGTACCCGGACGGCACCGTACAGACCATCGAAACGGACGGCACCGTCACCACCACCGACCCCGACGGCACGGTCACGACCTCCGACCTCAACGGCACCCCGGCCGGCTCCGGCAGCTCCGGCGACTCCGGGAAGACCGACACCGCGGGCGGCTCCGGTGCGGGCGGCTCCGGTGCGGGCGGAGACACCTCCGGGCTGAACGACGACCTGCCCACCTGGAGTCCGTCCAGCCTCGACGACCTGAACTCCGGGCTTCCCGATCTCAGCGGCGGCGGGTTCTCGACCACTCCCTTGAGCCAGGACCTGGCCGGCCTCGGCGGAACCGGTGACACCACGACCGGAGGCGCCGGCGCCGACTCGTGGGAGGAGTACGACAGCACCCCGTACGACGGCGGCTCGCTCGGCGGCCCCACCGGTGACTCGACCGAGGCCACGGGCGGCTCCACGGCCGACCAGCAGAGCTCCGGCGGAGTGCCGCTGAACCCGATGGCGTTCGGCGGCATGGGCGCCATGGGCATGGGCGGCATGGGCGGCATGGGCGGCATGGGTGGCGGGGGCGGCATGGGTGGCGGGGGCGGCACCGGCGGCTCGAACGGCGAACGCGTCCGCTCGGTGCTCAGCGACGGCGACGGCGCCGCGCTGCGCCGCCGGCCGAGGTCCCGGGCCGCGTCGGCCGACGACGAGGAGGACGTGGTCATCACCAGGGGCGGACGGCCCGTCACGACCTCCACCCCCTACGTCCCGATGGGCATGCCCGGCGGTCAGGGCGGCCGGGCCACCGAGTCCGGCGACCGCGTGCGGTCGAACTGGGAGACCGAGGAGGAGGACGACGTGTGGGGCACGGACGAGGGAGGCGCTCCGGCGGTGATCGGACGATGAACGCGGACCGGACGAGGAACGGAGAGCGGACGAGGAGCGGAGAGCGGACGGTGAACGCGGACCGGGCGGTGAACGGGGAGCGGACGGTGAACGGTGGTCGTGGCGGCGGCGCGCCCCAGGACCCGGTGGCGTCGATCGAGCAGCGGCTGGCCGAGGCGATGGCCGAACTCGAAGCCACCCAGGAGGCCGTGGCCAGGGCGGAGGCGGAACTGCGCGAGGCCTCCTGCACGGTGCGCTCCCGGGACCGCGCCGTCGAGGTCACGGTCGGCCACCAGGGCGAGCTGACCGGACTGCGGTTCCTGGACGGCAAGTACCGGACCATGACCGCCGGTGAGCTCGCCGGCAGCGTCCTGGAGGCGGCGGAGCGCGCCCGGACGCAGATGGCCCGGCAGGTGATGGAGACGTTCGAGCCCTTCACCCGGCCGAGCGACGCGGTACCGGAGATGACCGGGATGGACGTCGACTGGCGCGCGATCTTCGGCCCCGCCGTCCTGGACGACGGGACGGAACGGCCGGGTCACCGGGCGTCCGACCGGCTGCGGGACGAGATCCACGAGGACGCGGAGGACGAGCGCGATGTCTGACGTGAGCGGCGGCTACACCGCGAACGCGGAGGAGGTCCGCAGGGCGGCCGAACTCATCAACAAGATCGCCGCCATGTCCGGTTCCATCGTCGCCGACTTCGCCGACGGCGCGGCAGCGACGAGCGGCTGGGAGGGCGACGACGACTACGGCAAGTCCCTGCGCCCGAACCTGGAGGCGGAGCGTACGTCGACGCTGGACACCGGCAGGGCGGTGGCCAAGGCGATCGAGGCCGCCTCGCACGGCAGCCTCGAGAACGCCCGGAACATCCTGCAGACGCAGGACGCGAACCTCGGCGCGATCCACCAGGCACAGAACGACACCGTCAGCACGACCACCCGGCACTAGCGGAAAGAAACGATCCAGCGTGGCGATCCAGGCCTCGAAGTCCGTCAACAACATGCTCTTCGTCCTCATCGGCGAGAAGCTGATCCAGGCGAACGAGGACCTGGCGCGGGGGAGCCACGCCCCGTACCGCAGGCTGGCCAGGAACCTGGAGGAACTGTCCGACCTGATCGAGAAGTCGATCGGCAGCGCCGCCCGGGCGCTGCCGCCCCAGGCCGGGCAGAACTACGTGCGCGCGATGCGCATGTTCGTGGACGAGGGCGGGACCGCTCATCTCAAGCACTTCTCCAAGCAGTTGGACGACATCGCCGACGGCCGGGTCCGGACCTCGTACCAGATCATGGAGACCAAGTGGCAGATCATCGCCGAGGTGATCCGCCTCATGGCCGAACTGTTCGTGGTCTTCGCCCTGTCGGTGTTCAGCGGCGGGGCCGCGGCCGGCCGTGCGGCCGTGGCCAGGGCCCGCAGCCGCGTCGTGATCCTCACGCTCATGGAGACCCTCCTGCGGCGCACGCACATGATGCCCGTCCTCAGTGAGGCGCTGGAGGAGGCGTTCCAGTCGTTCGCGGTCCGGCTGGGCATGATCGCGCTGACCGCCGGCGAGTTCGCCCCCAAGGACTTCGACTGGAAGGCGATCGCCGCGGACGGCGTCATCGGCGGTATCGCGGGCGCCTTCATGGCACCGATCGCCAAGGGGGGCCAGAAGGCCTTCGACGCGATGAAGAAGAGCTTCAAGGGAAACACGACGGTCAAGAACGTCGCCGACGACGTCCTGCCCAAGGTCGGCGCGAAGACGCCCCCGACAGCGGTCAACCACCTGCCGGACCGGAAGAAGGGCGCCGGGGCCGGGGTGCCGACGCCTCCGCCGGGACAGCACCTGTCCGGCGGGAGCCAGGCCCTCGGCGAGGCCGGCGCGGAGTCCGTGGCCGAGTTCCTGGGCGGCGGCCTCATGTACGGCAACTGGTCCACGTCCTGGTCGTCGTTCGTCGGGGCGGGCCTGAGCAACAGGTCCGAGCACGTGCTGCACACCGGCGCTGTCGGCTCGGGTACGTGGATCAACAGCAAGTTCTCCGGCTCCCAGCCCGTCGGGCCGGTCAACGGGCCGGACGCCGGGCTCGACGCCGGGGGCGAGGACGAGCAGGGCACCGTCCCCGGGTCCCCGGTGGGCGGTGCGCCCGCACGCACCGGCGGCGGATCTGGCTCCGGGGCCGGGTCCGACCCGGCGTCGGCCGTGCCCACCGTCGGCGCCGACTTCACCGACCCGGGTCACATCGCCCCGGCGGTCCCTTCCGTCCAGGTCGGAGGCCCCGGGGCCCTCGGCTCCGTCGCGGGCTCGGGCGGTGCCGGGTCCGTCGCGGTGCCCGCGGGCGGTGTTCCCCAGGGCACCGCGCCCGGAACCCCCACGCCGGGTACCACCACGCCCGGTACGGCGTCGCCGCAGCCGGGTACGGCGTCCCCGCAGCCCGGCACGACCGGCGGGACGGGCGGGACGGGCGGGGCCGGCACGACCGGCGGGACGGGCGGGACCGGCGGGAACCGGACACCGGCCGCGGGCGGCGCGGGCACGCAGCCCGGCACCGGATCCGACGAGGACACCGAGGGCACGCCGACGCACGTCACCGGACCCGCCGACGGCGCCGAGGACACGCCCACACCCGTCACCGGGCCCGACGGTGCCACTCCGGCCGCCCCGGCCGCGACGCCGTCCGGCGACGCGGCCCCCGGCCCCGGCACCGTCTCCCCCACGGCTCCGACCGCTCCGGGCGCCGCGCCGCACAGCACCGCGCCGGCCCCTCGGCCCGCCACGGTGGCGGAACCGGCGGCGCCGCCGCGTCCGGTCCGGGGTGCCACGGATCCCGTAGTGACGGACGACGCCCCCACCACCGGGGACGACACGGCCACCGACGACCCGCAGACCGAACCGGCGCACACCGAACCGGCGCAGTCCGTCGGGCAGACCCCGGCCGACCCCGACGGCACCACCACGCCCGCACCCGTCACCACCCAGGCCACCACTCCGCCCACCCCCATCGGCACACAGGGCCCCTCCGGCGTCCCCACCGCCGTGCCCACGACGGCCCCCGACCGCACCGCAAGCACCACCCCGGCCGCCCCGGTCAGCACCCCGGCCACCGCTGCCAACCCCACGCCCGCACCACGCCGGACCCCGCCCACCGCCACCGACTCCACGGCGAACGACCCGACGGCGACCGACCACCCCTCCACCGCGGACGACACCGTCACCGACGACACGCGCGCCGAACCGGTACGCACCGTCGGGCAGACCCCGGCCGACCCCCACGCCACCACCACACCCGAACCCGTCACCACCGAGACCGAGTCGGCCGACCAGGTCCACGACCCGGTCCCGGCTCCAGCCCGGGTCTCCACCGTCTCCGGCGGCGGCACCCCGGCCGCGAGCGGCTCCGCCGACGCCGCTGACGCACGAGCGGCGCAGGAGCAGGAGGAGGCCCCTCCGTCCGCACGCCCCGCCACCGCCACCGCCACCGCCTCCGAGGTCTCACCCGTCAGCGGGCGGACCGTCCCCGCCATGCCGACGGCCGACGTGGCGCCGGCGGTGGACTACAACATGGTGAGCGGCGACGACTTCCACCTCTTCCCCTACCCGGAGAGCCGCGAGGGCGAGCAGGTCTGGCGGTTCTCGAACCTGCCGCCGGAGCAGGTGTTCCGGGAGGGGTTCCACCCGGACGACCCGGCCAACGTCGTGCCCGTCATGGAATGGGTGAGCGAGAATCCGCCCGCGCAGTTCGTGGCCACCACCCGCGACCGCGAACTCCGGTACGGCGACCGCCGCTACCGCTACCAGATCGACACCACCCGCAACGCGCACGATCCCACCGGCATCGACGTCAACGCGACGATCGGCATGGACCTCGCCGAGCAGGAGATCGCGTTCACCGGCCCGATCGCCGGGCCTGCGGTCGTCAGCGTCTTCGACCGCGAACTGCACCGCACCGGCACCTGGAACCCCGCCACCGAATCGGTCGACTGGACCACCGGTGAACTGCTCGCGTCGGGCGAGGTGGACACCGACCGCTGGATACCCTTCGGCGGCGACGGCAACCCCGAGGCGTTCACCTTCGCCCCCGCCGCGCCCGGCACCCGCACGGTGAGCCGCCTCGTCGACGGCGAGCTCGTCGAGTTCGACGCACCGTGGCAGGTGAGCCGCCCGCAGGGATCCGGCGAGCGGACACAGGCCGGCTACACGTGGGCCCACTACCGCGGCGCCAGCCCCGCACAGGACACCGTCCACCTCACCCGCCGGGTACACCTGGCCGCCCAGGACGCGTCCCCCGAGCAGATCACCGCCCTGCGAAACGGCCTGCGCACGGCGCTGGACGACGTGGTCAACCGGCGCGACCACCGCCTGCCCGCCCTCCAGCCCGACCAGGTCACCGGCCCGGCCCTGCCCGGACCGCTGCTGCGCGTCGACGTGCGCTTCGTCGACTCCCCCGCCGACGCCGACTCCGTCGTCACCGTCCGCGACGGCCTGCCCCGCCCCGGACAGTCCATGGTCCAGAACGCCTGGTACACCGACGTCCACCCCGCCGCCTACGTCCACGAGATCGTCCACGGCCTCGGCGTCATCGACGACAACCCCGACCCCCGGACCCTGCTCACCCCCGGCGGCCGCGGCGAACAGCACCTCGCCGACGGCGAGTCCAGCCTCATGGGCCCCTTCACCGACCCTGCCCGGCAGAACTTCGTCCTCACCACCGACCACCTCCAGCAGATCGCCGACGTCCTCAGCCCGTATCTGCACCGCAGCGCGCGGGGGACCGGGGCCGCTCCGGAACTCCCGGTCGCCCAGGAGGCGGTCGCACCGTCCACCGAGGCGGAGGTCGTCTCCGAGCCGGTGGACGGGGAAGCGGCGCGGCACCCGGGCCCCGACGGGCTGCCGGCGGTGAACTACGCCATGGTCCCGGACCCGCGCCGGTTCGTCGTCGAGGTCCGCGGCGAACGCCTGTTCAGGTTCTCGGGCAAGGCGCCGGAAGTGGTGTTCGAGAACGGATTCTCCGCCGACACCTCCGAAGCCGGTCCGACGCTGATGAGGTACGCGCAGCTGAACGGCCCCGCTCCCTTCGTGTCCACAACGCGCGACATCGACCTGTGGTTCAACGAGCGCCGCTACCGCTACGAGATCGACTCGAGCCGCAACCCGGACCCGGTGGGCATCGACCTCAACGCCACCCTGGAGGCGGAGCGCCTGGGCGGTTTCGTCGCGATTCACCAGGTGTCGCCCTTTCCGCACGAACAGGAAGTCACCTTCACGAACGCGGTCGCACCGATGGCGATCGCGAGCGTCTACGACCGGGAGCACAGGCGCACGGGTTTCTGGAACCCGAACGCCAGACGCGTCGAGTGGCTGCCGGGTGACCGTCATCCCCCGGTCCCGGTGGATACGTCCCTGCTCGACCCGGATGACCGTTCCTACGTGGTCACCAGCGCCATCGGGGAACGCCTGTGGCGGTTCTCCGACGAGGCGGAGAACCCGGACCTGGTCCTGCGGGACGGTTTCCGGGCCGCCGGCTCCGGCGAGGCGCCACGGCTGGTGGACTGGGTGGAAGGGGACCGGTCTGCTCACTTCGTGCTGACCACGCGGAATCACGCACCGGGCCGCGGCACACGGCGCTACCGCTACGAGATCGACCCGACGTGGAACTCCGTACCCGCCGGGGTGGATGTCGCCGCCACCATTCGCAGGCAGCAGCAGGCGGGAGTGGTCCCGGCCGAGTGGACCCACCCCCGGCTGGCGGATGAGGTGGTCTTCCCCGGCAGCATCGACTCCTGGGCCGTCCTCAGCGTCTATGACACGGTCGAGAACCGCACCGGCCGGTACGACCCGGACACGGACACCGTCGAGTGGACCGACGGGCAGCACCAGCAGGTGCAGAAGGGGCGGGTGCAGCAGCTGCTCGACGACCTGATGGGTTCTCTGCAGGCCATCTGGGAGGCGGTGCGCACCCAGGGCCGGGCCGCCCTCCAGTGGTTCACGGGGCTGCTCGCGGCCGTGCGCGAGCGTCTCCACGGACTGACGCGCCCCCACGCCGTGGCGGCCCCGGGCGGCGGGCCGGAACAGACCGACGGGCCGTCGCCGTCCCCGTCGGCGGGGCAATCGCCCGCCCCGGCTGCCGGCACCCCGCGTCCGACGGCCGCGGAGCACACGGGGCCGGAGACGGTCGCCGACGGGCACACCGCACCGGTCGCCGGTCCCGCGCCGGACGACCAGGGGACGCTGCCGGAGGGTCCCCGGCCCGAGAACGAGAGCCGGAACGCCGGCACCGCCGTGCCCGGTACGTCGGCGGCCACGGGATCCACTCCCGTGGCGACCGAATCCACTCCCGTGGCGACCACGGAATCCACTCCCCTCGCGACGGCGACGAACGACCCCGACGTTGCGCCCGCGGTCGACTACCGGGTCACCGGGGACGGCACCCGGGCGGCGGACGGACAGCGCGGGGACGATGCCGTTCCCCAGGACGACGGACGCGACGGGTCCGCACGGGAGGACACCGCCCAGGCCGGGCGCGAGAGCGCCGTCACGGCCGCACCGCCTGCTGAACTCACCCGCGCGCGGGCCGCGTTCGAACAGCGCATCGGCGCCCACCACCACGCCGATCCGGCGGCGCTCGCGGCCGCGCGCTCGGCCGTCGTGCGGCTGCGCGAGGTGCTGCGCGCCGCCTACCCGCCTCCCGGACACAGCGCCGAGGTCGTCGACTCGTCGTTCTTCACGACCGACCCGACCAGCGCGGGGCAGACAGCACTGGTCGAGGGCACCTCCAGCACAAACGCCCTCGACCAGCTGATCGCCCGGGGATCGGTGCGCGAGCTGATGACGGCGTTCTTCAACGCCGCCGGGAAGAAGGCGCTGTACGAGAGGGACGCGGAGGTTCCCTCGCTGACCGCCGTGCTGCGGTCGGTTCTGAGCCCCGGTGACGTTTCCTCCGCCGCCCACACCGGCATGCCGCCGGCCGACCGGCTGGGTCTCGACCGCGACGCGCTGGAGACCTATGCCCGGTTCGTGCACAACGGTGCCCGGCACGAACTCCAGGAGTCGCTCGAGGCGGATCCCGAACTGCGCGGGCAGGCCTACCTGTTCGACGCGTCGGACCCCTTCGCCCTGGGCAGTCTGGCCGCCCACAGCACGACGGGCGCGGCCAAGGACCCCTGGGAGATGGTCCGCAGCCAGATGTCACGTGTCGCACGGCCGGCCCCGGAGCAGGAGACCGGCCCGGCGAAGAAGACCCCCCGCGACTACACCTACCTCGGCGCCCGCCTGACGGACGGTGAGCGGACCTTCCTGAGCCGGAACGAGCGGCCGCTGTCCCTGGTCGGCTTCGACATCGAGGAGGTCCCTCTCGACACCCTCACCTTCGACCCGCTCACGGACGACCCCGACGTCACCGGCGTCCTGTCCCGCCCGGACGTCACCGCGGTCGAGATCCAGCGGGCCGCCGCGCCGGCGGACACGACGGCGGACCACGATCCCGGCGTCCCTTCGGCGCAGCCGCGTCCTCCGGTGGAGCGGGTCTTCGCCGTCGTACGGAAACCCGTCACGGTCGAGGCACTCCGCGCCGGCGATCTGAGGGACGCCGCCGAGCAGGGGCCGGAACTGCCCCTGAGCTGGGTCGAGGGGATCGCCTACTGGACCCTGGACGAGCGGTCCCGGTGGTACCGGCGCTGGCACGACGGGCAGGGGATGCCGCTGATCGCCGGCGTCTCCGGTACGACGCTGCGCATGCTCAGGGCCTTCCAGTGGCTGAACGTCCCGGCCACGAGCGCCGTCGACTTCCGCAAGGCCCTGATGGGCTGGATGCTCCCCGGCCAGGACCACTCGCTGTTCGAGATCGTGCGTGCCTCGCACCTTGCCGACGTCTCCTCGCCGCAGGAGGAGGCGGCGCTGGGCGCGGGCGTCACCGGCCTCTACACGATTCCCGGAGTCGTTCCCGCCGGGCTGGTCCCGCCCGGCGCCGGGCCGGCGACCGGGCCCGCGGGGCAGGGTGCCGCCCGTCCGGGACAGCGGTCCGCTCCGTCGTCCCCGGCTGCCTCGTCCGCTGAGGCACCGGCAGGGAGCGAGGGGCCCACGGATACGGCGGACGCCTCCGGCACGGTCCAGGCCGGGGAGGACACCGCCGGGCAGGAAGCGGCGGCGGAGGAAGCGGAGACGCCGCGGGAGCGGTCGCTGCGCGCCATGGGACCGGCCGGGGACTGGGTGCTCAGGCGGGACGCGACCGGGGCGCGGGAGGTGGAACGTCTGGAGGTGGGGCCCCCGGAGGCGTCTCCCGACGGCAAGGTCCCGCGGCCCTGGGTGGGCGCGCTCGGTGGGGCGCTCGACATCAGGAGGTTCGAGGCGCGCCGGTACCGGCTGCCCTCGGGCGAGTTCGCGACCAGCGCGGTGGTGCGCGTGTATCTGGAGAGGTCCTTCGGAGGCTCCTCCTTCGCCTCCGACGAGCAGTTGGAACGTCTGCGGGAGTCGGCCCGGGCAGGCGTCGACGCGATGTGGAACACCGGGCACCGGCTGCCCGACGGGGACGTCTTCCGGCTCGACCTGGAGTTCGTCGCCGATCCCGGCACCGCCCATCACACGGTCACCGTGTACGGCCACCTGGAGCGCGCGAACCACCTGGAGTGGGGAACGAACACCAGGCCGCGCACCATCGCGCACGAGGTGGGCCACCTGCTGGGCCTGGAGGACGAGTACCGCGAGAGCGACGAGTACGGCCGGCGCGCCGTGTACCTCGACGGAACGCTGATGGGGGCGAGCCACATCGACCCCACAGGACGCTTCCTCGTGGACACCGACCTCATGTCCGAGGCCCGGCATTCGGGCCGGGGCGCGCAGCGGATCCCTCCCCGTCATCTGCGGCAGCTCGGTGCGGGCATCGAACAGGCCCGGGAGCGGTGGGCCCGGGACAAGGCCTCGCTGGAGGGCACGCTCCACGACTGGGAAACCCCGGAACCCCCGGCCCGGGCCGACGGGGCCGGGGACGACGCGCCGCCGGACACGGCGGCCGTCCCCGGCGGCGCGGACCGGAGCAGGGCGGATCAGGACAGGGACCTGTTCCGGCCGGCTTCGCCGCCGGCCCGGGCGCGGTTCTCGCCGGATGTCCTGCGCGCGGTGCTGCACGGGGAGTCGCGTCCCGGACGCGGTGGCCGTCTGGCCCCGGGCGCCGGGTCGTCCCGCCCGAGGCCCCTCGTGCTGGACGGCACCACCCGTCCCAACGGCACCTACCGGGCCGAGTACCCGGGGGGCGGGCCCTCGGGTGCCGAGGACCGCTGGCTTCCCGACGCCGGTGACCTGGCCGGGGTCCACCGGGAGCGCGGGCTGATGATGTTCCCCGCGCACTGGACGGAGGAGGACGCGGTCTACGCGGCCGAGCAGGCCTACCTCCACGCCCTGCGGGAGGGGGCCGTCCGGCCCGCCTCAGGCCGCGGCGCCACCCAGGTGTGGACCGGTGAGTACGCGGGCGTGCGGATCGAGGGAGACCTCGTCGGAGGCGTCTTCGCCGGTTTCCGGCCCAGTGACGACCAGCCCGGCGCGCCCGCCCCGGCCTACGCGCCGCCGGTGCCGCCCGGCACGCCGCAGAACGGCCCCCTCTTCGGGCAGCGGGTCGAGGACCTGGTCCGCTACGGCGACCGCCGCACCCTCAGCGGCGCCCACCACGCGCCCAAGGTCGACGAGACCCGGTACGGCCTGCTGATCGGCCCCGGTCAGGAGAACGACAACGGCACCTACCAGGCCGAGGTCCGGTTCCTCGACCCCTCCGTGTCTCCGCACGACGCCGAGGGCACGGCGGACACGAGCAACTGGCGCCCGCACCGGGACGGCGACCAGCACGTGATGTTCCCCGCCGACTGGGCGTCTCACGAGGTGCTGGACGCCGTCTCGGCCGCCCACGACACGGCCGTGGCGCGGGGGATGTCGAGGCCGGTCGACGACCGCGGCACCTATCACTGGGTCGGCACGGCCCAGGGGGTGCGGGTCGAGGGGCTGGTGCGTGACGGCCGGCATCTCGTGTTCCGGCCCACCGCGGTGCAGCCGTACCCGCGCTGGCCCGGCCGCGCGCCTGTCGGCGAGGCCTTGGACTCCGCTTCGGTCTCCGGTGCCGGGCGGTCCCTGCCGCTCGATGTCCGGCACGTGCTGTTGGACAACGGGCAGCAGGGCATCGAGCTGGCGATCCGGTTCCACCTGGCCGCCGCGCCCGGCACCGACACCGCTCGGCTGGACTCCCTTTTCGACAGCCTGCGGAGGTCCACGGCCTCCTCCTACGCCCGGGCGTGGCGGAGGTCCGGGAGCGACGGCCCCCTGCTGCGGTTCGACCTCGTCCGGGTCGACAGTGCGGCGGAGGCACACCACTCCCTCCAGGTGGGTCCCGAGAACGTGGACGGCTTCTCACAGCAGCTCATGGAGCTCGTACCGGCATCGGCCGATCTGCGGCGACTCGCGGTCGACCTGCTGGACGACGGGGCGCCGGGCGCCGACCGGTGGCGGCTGCCGGCCGACACCGATCCGGAACTCGGACAGGAGGAACTGCGCCACGCCCTCGACGTGGCCGACCCCTTCGGCCGTCCCACCACCCTGCGTGAACCCGATCCGACGGAACGGGGCGACTGGCCGTCGCCCGCCGTCCGGGAGGACGAGAGCCTGTCGGAGCCGGGCCGGCCCGGCTCGGACACGGCACAGGGCTGGCCCGGCCTGGACACGGAATCCGGCTGGCCCAGCTCCGACACCGCGCAAGGCTGGCCCGGCTTCGACTCGACGCAGGGCTGGCCCGGCTCGGACCCGGCACAGGGCTGGCCCGGCTTCGACACGACGCAGGGCTGGCCCGGCCTGGTCACAGAACCCGGCTGGCCCAGCTCTGACACCGCGCAAGGCTGGCCCGGCTTCGACACGGAATCCGGCTGGCCCGGCCTGGACCCGGAACCCGGCTGGCCCGGCTCGGAAGCCGCGCAAGACCGGCTCGGCTTCGACACGACACCGGGTTGGCCCGGCTTCGACACGGAATCCGGCTGGCCCGGCCTGGACACGAGCCGGTCCGGCGACGACAGCCCGCGCAGCGACGAGGGCACACCCGGTTTCGACGCGGGAGGGAGCTGGCGTTCCGGTGCGCGCTCGGCCCCCGCCGAGGGCGCACCGAGCACGGCGGAGGGCGTGGGGAACGCCGGGGACGCCGGGCCCGGGTTCGCCGACGGTGTCGAGATCGGCCGTGCTGTGGTCACTCCGCCCCGCGAGCAGACGACCACCCTGGCCCCCTACACCTCGCCCGCCCCGATCAGGCATTTCGAGGCGCGCCGGTACCGGCTGCCCGGCGGGGACTTCGGTACCAGCGCGGTGGTGCGTGTCTTCCTCGGCAGCGCGGACGGCGCGGCCGTGACCGAGCAGCAGAGGAACGAGGTCGCCCGGCGGGCGCAGCAGGGTGTCGACGCCCGTTACAACCGCGGCTCCCGTCTTCCCAACGGAGACCGGTTCCGGGTGTTCCTCGACTTCGTCGGGACCGCCGAGGAAGCGCACCAGCGCATCACGCTGCACCCCGAGATCAGCCGGGTGGACGCCCTGAACTGGGCGCTCGACACCGATTCCGACGTACTGGCCCACGAGGTGGGACACCTGCTGGGCCTGCACGACGAGTACCGCGAGGTGGACGCCGGCCGGCGCCCGGTCTACGCGGACGGGGCGCTGATGGACGGCCCCGCGCGGGTGGACGAGTGGGGGCGCCCCGACCTGGACATGGCGCACCCGAGTGAGGGCACGGCCGTCGGCCGCTGGTGGATCCCGCCGCGCCACCTGCGGCAGATCGGAGCGGCCGTGGAGAGGGCCCTCGCGGCCACCGGAGGACACGCCGTCGGCGATCCGTCCCCCGCCACGGAGACCGCGCTGCCCGGAGAGGACGAGCTGCCGGAGCGTGCGCACTTCTCCCTCGAGGTCCGGCAGACCGTGCTGCACGGAGACCTGCGACTGGACACGGGCGGTCATCTCCCGCCCAGCGGCATGTCGGAGCGGCCGGCCCCGGTCGTAATGGAGGGGACGCACAACCCGAACGGCACCCACCGCGCGGAGTATCCGGACGCCCCCGGGACCCGTCCCCGGCCGGCGAGCGACGTCTCGCCGTACCTCGACGTCGCGGAGCCGGCCGGCACCCAGCGGCGGCCGGGGGCCGGACAGATGATGTTCCCCGCGCACTGGACGGAGGACGACGCCGTCTACGCCGCCGAGCAGGCGTACCTCGACGCCCGGCGGCGCGGCGGGGTCCACCGTGCTCCGGGCCGGCCGGGCAGCCATGTCTGGGTGGGTGAGTACGCCGGAGTGCGTATCGAGGGAGAGCTGCGCCACGGCGTCTTCACCGGGTTCCGCCCCTCGGACAGCCAGCCCGACGGGCCTGCCCCCGGCTACGTACCGCCGCCGGTCTCCGGCTCGCGGAACGGACCCGCCTTCGGGCAGCGGGTCGAGGACCTGTCCAGGTACGGCGACCGGCGCACCCGGACCGGCGTCCACCACAGGCCCGCGCAGGCCCTCGACCTGAATGGCCTCCGGATCGAGGACGGCCCACGGCAGGAGAACGGCACCTACCGGGCCACCGTCTGGTTCCTCGACCCCACCGTGCGTCCCGGCGACCCGCGGGCGGCCGTACCGTCCCGCTGGCGTATGCACTCGGACGGACCCGACCATGTCATGTTCCCCTCCGCGTGGAGACCCCGGCAGGTGCTGGACGCCGTGGCCAGGGCGCACGACGCGGCCGTGGCGACGGAGACGCGGAGGGAGCTGGAGGACGGCCGGACCTACCACTGGGTGGGCGAGGCCGACGGAGTCCGCATCGAGGGACTGGTCCGGGACGGGCGGCACGTCGCCTACCGGCCCACGCCCGTGCAGCCCCGCCTGAGATGGCCCCGGCCCGATCCGGTCGCCGAGACGGCCTCCGTCCCTGCGGTCGTCTCCCGCGACGGGAGCGAGACGCGGTTCTCCGTCCAGCGGGTGATGTATTCCGACGGTGCCCAGGAACACAACCTGTCCGCACGGCTCCATCTGGCTCCGGAGCCCGGTGTTCCGGCGCCCCTGCTCAACACTCTGTGGACGTACATGGAGAAGGTGGCCGACAGGTACAACGACCTGTACTCGAGGATGACCCAGGCACCGCCGGTCCGGCTGTCGCTGCTCCGTGCGGACACCCCGGAGGGAGCCGATCACGTCCTGCGAGTGGCATCCGACGGACTCGTGCAGCTGCTGGACGGGCTGCCGGGGCTCCTGGGCCTGCCGCAGACAGCCGCCGACCTCACCGCTCTGGTCCAGGACCTGGACCAGGTCGCGCCGGCCACGGGGTGGTCGCCACTCGGCGGCACCGAGCCGGCTACGGAACAACCGGTGGGCGAGACGGCCCCGGTGACCGTCTCCCTGCCTCGCGGCGGACGGACCGTCGACGTCGACGTCCGTCACGTGCTGTTCGCCAACGGGCAGCGCGGCCTCGACCTCACGGTCCGGATCCACCTGGACCCGGCGCACGGCACCGAGCCGACCGTGGCGGACCGGCTCTGGGACCGCATGCGCGCGGCCGTCGCCCGCGCCTACGGCGGCATCCGGCGGGCGGATCAGGCTCCGCTGGTCCGTGTGTCGTTGGCCCGCGTGGACAGCCCTCACCAGGACGCGCACCACGTGGTCCCGGTGGGGATGGAGGGGGGCCCGTCGGCCGCGGACGACCTGCCCGGGCTCCTCGGTCTGCCCACAGCGCCCGGGGAGCTGGCGGGCGTCGTCCGGGCTCTGGACGCGGCCGCGCCGCCGTCCACCGGGTGGCTGCCGTCGGACGGCGCCGACCCGGCGCGGGCGCGGGCCGCCCTCGCGCGAGCCCTGGAACTGGCCGACCCGTTCGGCGGGGAGACAACGCTCCGTGAGGCCGGCACCGCGGCGAACGGCACGCCGGGCGCGCGGGTCCCCACGTACATGCAGACCGAGATCGACGGGGTGCTGGCGAGCGTCTTCGCTCCCGGGGCGCCGCTGACCGCGCACGACGAGGCGGGCTTCCCCGCCGGGTGGTCCCGCGAGGACGTGCGCTACGTCGCGTACATGGTCTCGCGGACCACGGACCCGCAGGCGGCCGTGCCCGACCCCACGCGCCTCGGGCGAACGAGGGTCCGCGGCTCATTCGCCGGGGTGGAGATCGACGTCCTGTCCGAGAACGGCAGGATCGTCGACGTCCGTCCGGTTCCGGCAGCGGCGGAACCGGCCCGGAACGGCGAAGCCGGGCCGGACGCCCAGCAGCCGGAGGAACAGGAGACCCCGGGTCCGGACGAGGAGACCCCGGGTCCGGACGAGGAGACCCCGGGTCCGGACGAGGAGACCCCGGTCCGTCGCGAGGAGACCGCGGCGCCCTCCACCGAAGCCGGCGGCCCGGACGAGGAGACCACCGCGGGTGCCGATGACGCGTCCGGCGGGACGCGGCACGCCACCGACGACACCGTGGACCCGGCATCCGCCGGGTTTGATCCGTCCGAGGCCCGGCGTCCGGCGGAGGACCGTCCGCCCCGCTACGACCCGTCGGACGGCACTCGGCGACAGCATCCCACCGCGCCCTTCAGCAGCGTCCTCAAACTCCTGTGGGCGAAGGAGCAGCAGAACCGGAACCCGTCTGCCGCGTGGGAGGCGTTGGCCGACGCGTTCAGCGACGGTGAGGTCGGGGTGAGCCCGGAAACGGTGCGCGACTGGCGGGACGGCAGGTCCTCCCCGGACCAGGCGATGCGCGAGCGGATCGCCGCGTACGCCGAACGCGTCATCCCCGAGGAACTCCACACCTACCGGACCACCCTGTCCCACCTGACCGAGCTGGTCCGCGCACTGGAGTCACAGACGGCCGTGGCCGGGCGACTGGGTGTCACCCGCCAGACGGTGAGGTTCTGGCTGGACGGCACGCGCATGCCGGACGCCGTATCCGCCCTCAAGATCAACAACCTGTACCAGCAATTGCCGGCTCCCGATGAGGAGGTGTCGTCCGGAGGACGGCAGGAGGAGCCGTCCGGTGGTGTCGTAGCGGCCGACGCACCCCTCCAGCCCCCGGCAGGCGGGTCCGTGAGCACACCGGACGCCCAGCCGGAGGAGCCAGAACCGGAGGACGGCGCCGCACCAGAGCCGAGCGATGACGAGGAGCAGCCGGAAGCCGGTGACGAGGCCGGTCAGCCGGAACCGGAGGACCACGACGCCGCCGCCCCCGGCGAGCGGACGCCGGCCCCCTCCCGTATCGAGACGCAGCTCGACACGCACCGTCCGCCCCGCATCGACCACGCGATGCCGGCGCCGTCCGCCGCCGAGGACGGGCCGGTGGTCTTCACCGACGGCAGCAGGCTGCCCGAGTACCTGACGGCCGGATACGGCACCGGGGACGACCGGTCCCGCAGCTACGGCCACAGCCGGGTCGCCCTGCGCGGTGCCGACCTGGTGGTGGCGGAGATCGCCGGGCGTCTCGGCAAACCGGACGCCGAGCCCGGCCTGCGCGAGGCGCTCGACGACCTGCGCCGGGCCATGGACGCCAGGCCGCAGGCGTTCACCGGTGACGGATACGAGTCACCGGCGTTCGGCGACGGGACCAGGACGGCGCTGCGGGTGGTCACCCGTCCGCACGGCAACTGGGAGCGGTTCACCGACGTCCACGCCACCCCCGTCAAGATCGACGCCGCCCACCGCAGCCAGACCGGTGACGGCCGGACCGGCGTGGGGGGCAGCAAGGCGAAGGCCGGGCTGGGCCTGACGGTCGGCCCGTCGTCGGGAGTGGCCGGGTTCGGCCGCGTCAACTTCTCGGTGGGCGTCGCCGAGTCCCACGAGCACGTCTTGCAGGACCAGACGCTCAGCCAGGTGGAGAGCAGGGCGGCGGAGAGCTCGCACCTGCACCTGGACGACGTGCGCTACGAGGTCACCGTCGTCGCTGCGGCCGCGGACTCCGCGGCGGGGCACGACCGGTTCGCGTTCTCGGTGCGCAACGGGCTGACCGTGCGGCTCGCCGACAGCGCCACCTCCCCCGGCGAGCCGGGGCGGGTGCCGCAGCGGATGACGCTGGACGGGCACGCCGACTACCGGCTGGTGCACACCGAGGGCTTCGGTCCGATCAGGCCGCTGCGGGACCGGCTCGCCGCGGAGATCGGCGCCGAGCCCGGCACCGAGGCCCACACGTACCTCTCCGCCTTCTTCGGCGCGGAGCACTTCCAGCGGGCCGCCGACCGGCTGGCCAGGGGCGGCATGGCCACGGAGGTGCTGTTCGACGCGGACGGGGCACCGCTCGGCGCGTTCACCGTGGACCGGGTCGTGCCCGGGGAGGCCGTCCTGCTCACCGAGAGCCAGGTCGTCGAGATGCGCCACACGCTCCAGCAGACCGCCAGGACCGAACGGACGTTCTCCCGCTCGACCACCCTGGGTGTCGAGGTCACCGTCGGCCCCAGCGCGGAGCTGGGGGTCCTCGGGAAGGCCCTGGCCGGAGGTGTCATCGGCCGGGAGCACACGGTCACGCACAGCACCGCGTTCGGCGGCTCGGGCTCCCTCAAGGTGGTCGGCCGGGCGAAGAACGTGCCCACCCTCCTGTACCACGTCCGCAAGACCGTCCACGTGCGGCGGAGCGGCAGCGCGGAGCCCATCCGGTTCGAGACCTGGAGCCTGGACCGGATGACGCACACCGAGGCCCGCCGGCTGGCCGGCTGGGACGACGGCACCGCCCTGCGCGCCCGGCACGGCAACGAGCCGCGCCCCCCGGCGTACCTGACCGGCGACCGCCCCGCCCTGCTGGGCATGAGCAGGCCCGAGGAGTTCCGCTGGGAGGACGGTGAGATCCCGGCAGACGCGTCGACGGGCTGGCTGCAGACCTTCACCGACCAGGTGGTCCGGACGGCCGCCGAGCGGTATCCGGGCGTCCTGGCACCCCTGGAGGCGTTCACCGGTCCGGCAGATGCCCGCTGGCGCGACCGGGAGCACTTCGTCATGGCACTGCAGAACACCCTGCGGGTGCGCAACGCCCTGTCCCACCACAGCGTCGCCGGCAACCTGGGGGTGATCACCACCACCGGGCTGACCATCCCGCTGGACGTTCCGCGCGCCACCTGGACACGCTCGCAACTCACCCTCCGCGTCGGCGGCGAGCTGACGCAACGGCGCTACGAGGGGACCCAGAACGACCTGATCCTGCGGACCAGTGCCCCGGGCACGGAGCGGCTGGACGGCTCCTCCGCGGTGAACGACACCACGAGCTGGGGCCTGGAGGCGCGGACCGGTGTCACGGACCACGCCACCGTCTCGGGCCGCGCGATCTGGGGGCGCAGCCGGGGCCGCGGCACGCAGTACGGGGCGAGCGCGTCCTTCGAACCGCTGGCCGCCAGCGCCCGCCCGTCCCACCTGCACAGCTACCGGCTGAGCCTGACGGTGGCCGTCGAGGGCTTCGCCCGCTACCGCTCGGTGCCGAGAGCACTGTCGCTGGGCACCCTCGGGGCGCGGCCCCAGGAGAGCCGGGACCTGATCGGGGGCGAGGCGGGCACGCCGTTCACCGGCCGCGTCGTACTGGCCGTACCGGACGAGCACGCGCTCCCCGCGCTCGACTCCGTGCCGGAGGACCGGGCGGTGAGCGAGCACCCGCCCGTCCCGCACGGACCCGACTCCGTCGGCGAGAGCCGGCCGTCGGACGCCGGCCCCGAGCCGGCGGCGGACGAGCGGACAGCACCGGACGCGGAGTCGACGCCGAGCGCTGAGTCCGAGGAAGAAGCTGGGGCCACGCCGGACGCCGACTCCGCACCGAACGCCGACTCCGCACCGAACGCCGAGTCCGCACCGGACGTCACCCCGGCACCGGTCGCGGAGGCCACACCGGACGCGGAGGCCACACCGGACGCGGAGGCCACACCGGACGCGGAGGCCACACCGGACGCCGAGCCGGTCGTCCCCTTCGAGGTCCTGAGCCAGGCGCGGGCACGGGCCCTGCTGGACGGCGTACCGGTCCTCGACGGGGCGGCGGCGGGCGAGGCCCGGGAGTGGGACGCGTTCGGCGGCCACGCCCATCAGACCGTCAGCGTGGGCTCGCCCCTGGCGCTCGCCGGTGCCGCCCAGGACCTCATGGCAGGGCTGTCGGGCGGCGCCTGGCACTTCACGCGGACCGGGGCCGTCCCGCACGACGCGATGGTGCGGCTCTTCCAGTCGCACGCCCTCACCAGCGGCTTCGACCAGGCGTCCGGTCCGGCCGGCTCCCGGGCGACGTTCTTCGCCGAGGGCCTGCTGCGGCACCGCGTGGCCGAACTGGTGCACCAGGTCCGGGTCCAGGACCTGCGGGTGATCTCCAAGCCCGTCAAGATGGGCACCGAGCTCGCCATCGGCAGCGACCTGAACATCGCGGGATCGGTCACCACGGGCAGCAGCTTCACCCTGGCCCTGACCGCCGGCGGCAAGTACGGCACGACCCCGGGCGGTACCGAACTCACCTCCACGCACGGCCTGCGCTACGGCCGGGGCAGCTCGCGCACCGAGACCACCAGCGTGACCCGTACGGTCACCTCGGACGCCAACGCCGACGACGGCGGCCACAAGGTCCTGGTGGCCGGTGACACCCGGCACGACATCGCGGGTTCCGTCCGCCTCGAGGGGCTGCTCCGCCCGGTGCTCACGCCCTTCCACCGCGGCGGTCCGGCCGGCGTCCGGCTCATCCTCCCGGACAGCTACCTCGGCCACCTCGGGGAGAAGACGGCCCACCGGCTCGGACTGCTCCGGGACGGCCTGGGCACGGTGCCGCTGTACACGTCGCACGAGTGGACCACCACCACCTGGTGGCAGGACCACCCGTTCGGCTCGTACCCCGTCAACTCCCTGGACGCCACCCAGGTGCTGGCCGACTTCGACCGGCAGCTGCGGAGCTGGCGGGTCGCGGAGGCGGACCGTGAGCGGGTGCGCTCCCTGGTGACCCCCCGTGCCCTGCGGGCCCTGCGGGAGCAGATGACCAGCGGCGGCAGCACGGGGCGTACCCGGGTCGGCCGCTGGATCATGGGCGTCCACCTCGGCAGCCGCTTGGGCACCCTGCGGGTGGAACTGGTCGCCGAGGAGTCGCGGTTCGACGGCCTCGACCACGGCGTGAACATCGAGGACACCCGCGTCGCGACCGTGACGGAGGCGCGCGGCGGCTCGACGGGCAGCTCCAGGGCCTACGGGATCGGCATCAACGAGACCGTGCTGACGGTCCCGTCGAAGCGGGACCCGCGGCCGGGCGAAGTCGCGTCGGTTCCGGTGACGTTCGACGGGTCGGTCGTCACGTCCGAGCAGGCGTCGAGGAGTCTCTCCCGCACGCGGACCCGGACGCAGCGGTTCTACGCCCGCGAGCCGCACGCCCAGTACCGCACCGGGTACCGGCTCCGGCTGACGCTGGACACGGGGCAGGGCACGACGATCCGCGAGGAGAACACGGTCGGGACGCTGCGCGAGTACGTACCGCTCAGCATGACCGCTCCGGCCCAGCGGTCGGTGCCGGCGGCCGACCCGCTCGGTCCGCCCGCCGTGGCCCGGCCGCCGCGGGCCGTCACCCGGTGGACGCCCGGCGCCACCGAGGGCGAGGTCGAAGCCTGGCGGTCCACCGGGCTCCCGGACGGCACCCGCGGCCCCTTCCGGCCGCCCGCCGTCGGCTGGATGGTGCGCAGGGTCGTGGGCCTGGACACCCTGCGGCAGGCCGCCACTGTGGCGCTGGGCGAGGCGTACGGGACTTCCGTGGCCCCCGACGGCGACGGTCCGCGCGAACTCACCGGTGCGGAACTGGACGCGGCCGCGGAGCGTGCCTCCCGTACCGGGCTCACCCGCCCCGGTACCGCGGCGGCGCTCGCGCTCGACAACGCCACCCGGGACGCCGCGCTGGCGGCCTTCTTCGAGGAGAGCGGCACCGCCGAGGGCTACACGGTCCCGGGCCTGCACGGAGAGGGGAGCGCGCGCGGCGACTTCCGTCTCCACTCCAGGCCGGACCTGGGCCGGGCCACCCTGCTGGCGGTGGTGCCGGAGAGCACGATGGAGATCGCGGAGCGGGACACCGGGGCCGCGAGCCAGGCCCGGTCCCGCACGAGCGGATACGACTCCGCCGTCGGCGCCATGGCGGCGGTGGCCGCCGAGGGCGTCGGGTCGGTCGTGCCCTCCGCGAACCTCGCGGGGCCCAACGTCTCGGCCACCGACCGCCGGACGCGGGGCACCGCGGACGGCGCCCAGCTCACCGAGAAGCCGGCCGGCCGGAGTTTCGTGTTCGCGGTGCCGACCGACTGGCTCGGCGTCGCCGAGGTGGAGCGCTCCCGTCATCTGTTCGGCCGGGTCCGCCGCGTCCGGGCCGTCGAGGCACGGACGCAGCTGATCGCGGTGGTGCACGAGGACACGGCCCGCGAGCTGGGCCTGATCGACGAGGCGAACTTCCCGTCCCGGGTCGCGGACGCCTGGAACCAGGTCACCAAGGCGTCCAAGGCGTGGATCGCCGCCGACGAGGCCTACTGGAAGTTGCGCCGCACGCTCGCCGATCAGCCGGGGACCACGCCGGAACCGGCCGGCGGCGACCCGGTGGACGCGGTGAAGCGGCAGCTCCTGCAGCCCCTGCTCGACGAGGCCGAGGCCGCCGCCGCGGAGTTCCACCGGGTCCGGGCCGCGGCCGACCGGCTCACCCGCTGGCACCAGCTGCCCGCGGAGCCGGGACCGTCCGGTGAACCGGAGCGGCGGCAGGGCCTCACCGAGCCCCCGCCGGTGGTGTACCGGGCACCCCGGCCGGCCGGTGAAGGCACCGGGCCGACGGCCGCCCGCTTCACCTCACCCGACGGGACACCGGACCGGCTGGTCTCACCCGAGGGCGTCTTCTACACCGTCCATGACGTCCCCGCCGACGGCGACGGGTTCTTCCACGCCTTGGCCGAGGGGGTGTACCACGCCTCCCCGGAGGAGTTCGGGCACTGGGCGACCGCGGCGGACCGTCAGGAGATCGTGCGTGACCTGCGGGAACGGCTCGCCGATGAGCTGGACGACACGCGCGACGACGATCTGCTGCCCTTCACGTCTCCCGACACGAAGGACAGGTTCGACGACGCGGAACTGCGGGAGAGCGGGGTGGCCTTCGCTCCGGAATCGCCCGAACTCCGCGAGTTCGAGGCCTCGGGGCACATACCGCTGCACGCCGAGCTGCCCGCCGGACAGCGCGCCGCCCTCGCACGGGCGCAGCTGCTGCGTTCCGGTGACGCGGCGAAGGACGCCGGCTGGGACCACGGCGCGGCCGACCTGCTGCCCGCGCTGGCCGCGCGGCACTTCGGGGCGCGGATCACGGTCGTCCGAGGGGACGGCGCCTTCCAGGACTTCACGCCGCCGCCGTCCGGGGAGCCGGACGCAGCGGACGGGCTGCCGGAGGGGGAGGAACTGCCGCGCGTCGTGATCCAGTTGAAGGACCGGCACTACCGGCCGGCGTTCCCCGCCGGAGAGGGCCCGCGCACACCCGCGCTGCCCGCGCCGTCGCCCGCCCCGTCACCCGCGGCGGACACCGGCCCGGAGGCCGTCGCACCCCAGGCCGGCCGGCCGCCGCGGCCCGCGCACGGCTCCGTGCCGTGGACGGCGGGCTCCGGCGACTGGCGCCCCGCCTTCACGCCGGGGCGGGTGCCGTCGCTGACCGGCCCGGACGGCACGGTCCACGCCCTCGTCGCGCCCGAGGGCGACGGCAACGGCTTCTGGTCCTCCGTCGCCGACGGCCTGCCCGGGCTCACCGGCGAGGAACGCGCACTGCTGCCGGCCGGGCCGGCCTCGTCCCGCCCCGGAGGCGACCCGGGTGCGGTCGCCCCCGGGAACGGTGTCTGGGACGACGCCGCCGAGCAGGAGGCGGCCCGGTACGCGGCCGACGTGCTCGGCGCCGACGTCACCGTGGTCGGCGAGGACGGCACCGTCCGCACCCGCGCCACCGGCGACCGATCGGACGGACGCTCGGTGGTCCTGTACCGGAGAGGCGGGGAGTACCTGCTGGCCCGACCGGAACGTGGGACCGGCGACGGTTCCCCGGCCGCGCGGCGCGACGGGACCGGTCACGCTGTTTCCGCCGGGTCCGACAGCGGGGCCGAGGCCGCGCGCGACTCGGCGGACGCCGCCGCGGTGGACGCGGCGGTGGACGCGGCGGTGGACGGGACGGTGGAGGGTGCCGCCGCCACTCGGCCGGACGGCGACGCCACCGACACCGGGCCGGACGCCACCGGCGCCGGGCCGGACGGGCAGACCCCGGACGACGCCTCCGAAGCCGAAGCGGCCCCGGAAGCCCTGACCGCCTCCGAAGCCGAAGCGGCCCCGGAAGTCACGACCCCCTCCGAAGAAGCTCCGGAGGTCATGACCGCCTCCGAGCCCGCCCCCACCTCCGAAGCCAGAAGCGTCCCCGAAGCCGTGACAACCCCCGAAGTCGTGACAACCCCCGAAGCCAAGTCGGTCCCGGAACCCGCCACAACCCCCGAAGCCGCGGACACCACCCAGGCCGAAGCGGCCCCTCGGGTCACGGCGGCCTCGGAGGCCAAAACCCCCCTCCGAACCACCACAAGCGCGGAAGCCATGGAGGTCCACGAAATCTCGGACGCCTCCCGAGCCGAGACCGAAGTCGCCCTTGGTCTCACGGAGGCCCCCGGGCTCGAACACACCTCGGAAGCCAAGACGGCCCCCCGAGCCGCCGCAGCCCCTGAAGCCATGGATGTCTCGGAGGTCTCGGAGATCGCGGAGGTCTTCCCGGCCACCGTCGGCTCCGAAGCCACGGACGGGCGCCGGAGCGCGGACCCGGCGCAAGCCGCGAACGGCTCCGGCGGAAGCTCCTCCGCGCCGGAACCCGACGCCGGGCAGGACGTCGCCGCGGAGCTCCGTGCGCTGCTCGACTCCCCCGAGTTGCTGGCCACACCCGTGGGGCAGCACGACGTGGAGGGGCTGGCGTACGCGCCCAAGGCCGCGGCCTTCTGGCAACTCTCCCCAGGGCAGCAGCGACTTGACCAGCTCGGGCTCGGTCCGGAAGATCGCGAACGCCTGCTGCGCCGGAACCCGGCGCTCTTCCCCCCGGAAGTGCGGGCCGCCTTCACCCGGTTGAGCGCCCGCCGGCATCCCGAGGCGTCCCACCGGGACGGACCGGTGGACCCGGCCGAGCCCGCTGCCACAGCGTCAGCCGCCGCCGCGGCGCCGGTTCAGGAGCCCGCCACCACACCTGCCCCAGCAGGCACCTGACGGCGCCTCGGCCGCAGGATCGCCACGTCCTTCATACCGTCCCTGTCGTACCCGAGAAGGAAACAATGACCCCTTCACAGCCCCAAGAACCGCAGAGAACCCCTGACCGGGCCGGCCCGTCGGCGCAAGGACCGGACGCCCCCGTGGCCCGGACCGCCGAGGCCGGCGAGGCGACCGGGGCCGCATCGCCCCCCGCAGCCCCGGCCACCCCGGAGGAGCCGACGGCGCCGGCCACCGCCGCCCTCCCCGTTCCAGACGCCACCGGCGAGGCCGTGGAGGAGCCGGAGGCGACCGGTGCCGGGGCCGCTCCCGACCTCGCTGCCGCTCCCGAACCCGGTGCCGGGGAGGCGGGGACCGCGGCCGCGTCCGGCAGGGAGGAGCCGGAGGAGGCCGAGGCGGCCCCCGCGGGGATGCCCGAGCCGGCGGCGCCCGCCGCCCCCGCGGGACGGCCGCACAAGAGCCTGCTGGCCGGCGCCGCCATGGTCGGGGCACTGCTGCTGGCCGTGCCGTTCCTGGTGGGCGGCGATGACGACGGCAGCCGCGCCCAGGCGGCCGGAGCGACCCCCGGTACCGTGCTCGGCGGCCCCGGCGAGGACGGTTACGGTGCCATCGGATCGGCGTCCCCGACCACCGGAGCCGGACCTGCGGCGCGCGGCACGTCCGGCAAGGACTCCGGGTCGCACGACACCGGGCGCCCGGACACGCACGCCCGGGCCGGCAAGGTCACGTCCACCGGTGGAAAGGGCGCGCAGGGCGGCAACGGCGCCAAGCACACGAGCGCCGGGAAGTCGACCGGCCACACCACGGGCGGCCAGGCCGGCGGTTCCACGTCCGGGAAGACGGACACCACCAAGACCACCTCGGACAACACCCCGTCCGGCACGAGCGGCAAGACGTCGTCCGACGGCGGTACCGTGACGCCCCCGGGCGTCTCCATCCGGAGTTACGCCTCCGGCCGCTGCATCGACGTCACGGGCTCCGGGGGCGACGGCACACCGCTGCAGATCTGGGACTGCACCGGGGCCTCGCAGCAGACCTGGCGGTTCATGAACGACGGCACCGTGCGCGCGCTGGGCCTGTGCATGGACGTCGCCTGGGGCGCCACCGGCAACGGCGCGGTGATCCAACTGGCCAGGTGCAGCGGCAACCCCGCCCAGCAGTTCCGGCTCAACGCCGCGCACGACCTGGTCAATCCGCAGGCTGACAAGTGCGTCGACGTGAAGGACCGCGGCACCGGCAACGGCACCCGGCTCCAGCTGTGGGACTGCAACGGCGCGAGCAACCAGAAGTGGAGCGCGGGCTGACCGACCGTACTCCCCCTCCCCGAGGCCCTTGCTGACGACGTCCGAGTGAAGGATCGACATGACCGCGTCACAGCTGCGGGAACTCGTCGAGTTCGCCCGCCGCGACTCCCCCTACTACCGGAACCTCTACGCGCAGGTCAGGACGGACGGGAACCTGCGCCTGGAGGACCTCCCCGTCATCGACCACTCCGGCTTCTGGGCAGCCAACACCACGGAGAACAACCAGGTGCTGACCGGCCGCCAGCTGGAGGGCGTCGTGTTCCGGACGGGCGGCACCACCAGCCGCCCCAAGCTCACCGTCTTCACCCGTGCCGAACTGCACGCCATGGCACGGCTGTGGGCGGACGGGTGCACGGCGGCCGGCCTGCGTCCCGGCGACCGCGTCGCCAACCTCTTCTACGCCGGTGAGCTCTACGCGAGTTTCCTGTTCAACACGCTCGCCCTCCAGGAGTCCTCCGTTCCCGCCGTGCACCTGCCGATCGCGGGCAGCCCCGCACCCGAGGTCGTGGCGGAGACGATGGCGGAACCGCGGGCGACCGTCGTGCTGGCCACACCCACGACCCTCGCCCGCGTCGCGGCGCACTTCGTCGCCCGAGGGGAGTCGCTGGCGTCCGTCCGCCTCTTCCTGTTCAGCGGTGAGGCCTTCCACGCGGATCAGCGGCCGTTGCTCACGAAGGCGTTCCCCCGCGCGGACATCCGCTCGCTGGGGTACGCGTCCGTGGACGCCGGTGTCCTCGCCGCCCCGGTCGGGGGAGAGCCGGACACGCGGGTGCACCGCGTGCACCGGCCGCACAAACTGGTGGAGATAGTCGACGAGCACACCGGCGAACCGATCCGGGAGCCGGGCCGGCCGGGGCTGGTGCTGGCGACCGATCTGGTCCGGCGCCTGATGCCGGTCATCCGTTACCCCGTGGGCGACGTGGCGGAGTGGGTGGACCAGGAGGACGGGCGCTTCCGCCTGCTCGGGCGCTCCGAAACGGGTGCGAGGCTCGGACCGATGACCGTCTACCTGGAGGATCTGCGGGCCGTGGTCGACGAGGTGTCGGGCGGCCGGCCGATCTCGGGTATGCAGGCGGTGCAGCGGCGCCGGGACGCCAAGGACGAGCTGGTCCTGCGGATCGCCGGCGAGATCGAGGACCCCGAGCGGTTCGCCGCCCTGGTCGTCGCACGCTTCGACGAGCTCCGCCCGGCCTTCGGTGAGCACGTCGGAGCGGGAATGATCCACCCTCTGACGGTCGAGCACGTTCCGTTGGCGAAACTCGCCGTCAACCCGCGCAGCGGCAAGCTCGTCCGGCTGCTCGACCAGCGGTCCGGCTGAGCGGGAGCGGCTTCCGCCTCCGGTGCCGCCGCCCCGTCGGCGCGGGAGGCGGGCGACGGCGAGCCGACCGGAAGCGGGATGCCGGCCGGAGGCGGGATGCCGGCCGGTCCGCCGTACGGTCGCGGCCGGTCAGCGGCGGAGCCGGGCGGGGCCTGGCTCCAGGGCGGGCAGGGCGGGGTCCATCGGGGTGCACACCGCCGTCACCTCCTCCAGTTGGCGGAAGGAGATGTTCAGCGCGTGCAGAAGGCCCAGGGTCTGGGTGAAATTCCCCGGCCACTGGTTGTTTTCCTCGGCCCTTGTGTAGTCGTCGACGTGCATTCCGATGTCCCGGGCCAGTCTCGCCACGGTGAATTGCCGGGCGAGCCGGAGTTCCGCCAGGGTGCGGGGCTGGTCCATTCCCATCAATTCGATGGTCCGGCACCACAACACGTCCGCCAGAGCGAACAGTTCGCCCTCGGTGGGTCGATGGGTTCCGGTCTCCCAGGCGGCGACCGTGTCGGTATCGACGGGAGTGCCGACCAATTTCATCTGCCGAGCCACGTCGAACGTCGAAATACCCAGGCGCTGCCGCGCCGAGACAGCGGCTGCCGGGCGGAAGGGAGGCCGATCCATTACTCGGTCTTTCCTTAGTGTGGGGGAATGTGCGGGCTTGTGCTCACGGGTGTCGCGTGGTTGCCGCACCCCGGGGCGCACCGTCGACCACGAGGTCGTCCGCGCTCGGTGACCGCCGGGGGGAGGAACCCTGCACGAGACTAGGCCCCAACTACCCTGTGAACGCTCTCAATTGAGGGACATCTGAGCTATTGGTCCTTCGGACTCTGCACGTTCGTACACCGGCACCGCCCCTCCGGCGCCCGCGACGCCCGAGAGGGAACCGGGCCGCTCACCGGCCTCGGGCGGCGGACTCCTCACCGCAGGCGGGAGGAGTGGTCCCGGTCCGCTCGCCGGCCGCCGCGGCCCGGGTGTCCAGGTCCGGTCCCGACGGCAGCATGGACAGCAGCGGAGAGGGCAGCGCGACCGCGTCCCCCTCCCCGTACCCCAGCGCCTTCAGCGCGTCGCCGGAGGTCACCCGGTACTTCACGCCGTCCTCGGCCACGAGGTACGCCGTGCCGCCCACCGCCGTGCCGCCCGCGCCCAGCGTGCGCACCAGGGCCGCGTGGCCCGGCCGGACCACCACGGCGTCCACCGGCAGGCACGCCGCCGCCGACTCGCCGGGCGCCGGCTGGGCCGCGGGGGCCAGGCCGTCCCGGCTCACCAGGACGGTGCTGACGCGTACCACCCCGTCCACGGCCTGCACCCGGGCGCAGGCCGTGAGGCCGTCCGGCACGCCGGTGACCCGGGGCGGGGAGTCCGGGAGCCCCGCCGAGCCGGACGACCGGACGCCGGGGGCGAGGTGGTCCCGGAGCAGGTCCGCGCCCAGCGGCTCGGCCTCCGGAGAGCGGCCGCCGTAGGCCTTCTCCCGGGTCGCCGGATCCCCGAGGACCAGCGCCGCCCCGGTGGCCGTGAGCGGGGTCAGGCCCTCCTTCCGCAGCTGGTAGTACTTGGGGTCCGAGCCGGGCACCCGCACCACGTACACCCGGCCGACCGTGCCGCGTGCGCCGCCCAGCGACGGCCCGGCGTCGCCACGGCCGGGCACGGCGGGCGGGGCGAGGTCGGGGCCGGGGACCATCGCGTCCAGGAACGCGGCGGACACCGGTCGCGGTGTGACCGAGCCGTAGCCCAGGGAGACGGCCGCGCCGGAGGCCCGGTCCAGCCGGAGCCGGCTGCCCCGCCAGACCAGGTAGGTCGTCCTGTCCGGACCGCTCACCACGAGCGCCTGGTCGTCGGCCATCGGCCGGCTCGGCACGGGCGCGCCGGCGACGAGGGTGGTGAACGTGGCCGTGCCGGACGCGCCGGACGTGGTGGCCGTGCCGGACGTGCCGGACGTGGTGGAGCGGGGGGCCGAGCAGACGTGCCAGGCGCCGCCGTCCAGGTCCTTCGCGCTCGGCACGGAGTCCGGGGCCCCCGGTATGCCGACCGGGGTTCCGACGGGCGTGCCGCGCAGCGAGGCGGCGCGCACGTCGGTGGTCTTCAGGTCGCCCGCGCCGATCAGCAGGGCGGAGGCGTAGTTCCGCACCGGCCTGAGGCGGCCGTCGAGGTACAGATAGCGGCCACCGGTGTCCCGGTTGACGATCAGGGTGTCCGAGGCCCGCCACGAGTCGTCGCCGCCGGGCGAGATCAGCCCGTACACCACCGCACCGGCTCCGACCAGCGCGGCGACGAGGACACCGACGGCAGCGCCCCGCGTGGTGCGGGCCAGCGGGCTCTCCGGGGCGTCCGGGTCGGCGAGCAGCATGCCGGAGGTGAGCCTGCCGATGGCGAAGGCATGGGCCTGGACCTGGTCGCGCTTGGACTGCATGGGATGGCGTTCCCTTTCGGTTCTCTGTGCGGTTCGGCCGTCTTCGACGAGGGGGCGGACGCCGCCTTCGGCGACGTACCGGGTGGCGGCGGCCCGACGGGCGGCGGGCCGGACGTACGAGCCCGCCCGGCGCCGGACGTGCGCGGCGATCAGCCGAGCGTGCGCGGCGATCAGCCGAGCGTGCGCGGCGGTCAACCGGGCTTCGGCGGTCAGCCGGACGTGCCCGGCGAAGCCCGCCGATGTGCCCGGCGAAGCCCGCCGATGTGCCCGGCGGCAACCGCACGCTCGCGGCGGTCACCGTCCATACCCGGCGGTCGACCGCCCGTACCCGGCGGTCAGCCGCCCAGGGCCCGGCGGTCAGCCGCCCAGGGCCCGGAGGGTGCCGAAGACCCCGAGCACCCACAGCGTCAGCGGCAGCAGGGCGATCGCCAGCAGCGACTGCAGCAGTTCCGCCGCGCGGCCCCAGTACGGCAGCATCCGCCGGCCCGGCACCGTCCAGGAGGCGACGGCCAGCACCGCGGCGAGTGCCAGCAGCCCCGCCACGAAGCCGGGGCGGTCGGCCGGGGAGAGCCGCGCCGCGGTGGCGACGGCCAGCAGGAACCCTCCCCACAGGCCCGGAACCACCAGCGCCAGCCGCTGCCACACGTTGACCATGCCGCGTCCGTGCAGCAACAGCAGCAGCGACAGCACGGCCGCGGTCAGCCCCGCGGGCAGGCCGGGCTGCCGGGCGAGGGCGGCCAGGCAGCCGGCGCAGACGGCGCCGGTCGCCGCGTACAGGGCGGTCATCCAGGCGCCGGCGAGTTCGGTCCGGGTGGCTACGTCGCCGCCGTCGTAGGGATCGATGCCCTCCTGCAACTGCTGCGGGCTGGTGGGCAGCGGGGGCATCCGCAGGCCGGCCAGCCGGAACGACAGGGCGGGCACGAAGGCCCCCAGGAGCACGGCCACGGCGGCCATCGCGGCGCCCGCGCCGTCCACCGGCACGTCGGCGACGCTGACCAGGGCCCCCGCGCAGGCGGAGGCGACCGCCACCACGGCCGTGGCCATGAACAGCGGGGTGTACACGGCCGTCGCGGCCACCGCCAGCGTCGCCGCGCCGGCGGCCGTCGCGCCCGCGGCCAGCAGCCGCGCGCCGAGGACCTGGTGCGCGTGCGGGCCGGAGAGGTCGCCGCCGGGCAGCAGCCAGCCGGCCAGTGCCAGGGAGGGCACCGCCAGCAGGCCGAGGGTCGCGCCCGCCGCCGCGTCGCCCACGGCCCGGCCGGCCGAGGCCGCCCCGGCCAGCAGCAGCAGACCGGCCACCGCGGCGGTCACCGCACGGGCGACGACCGGGCCTCCGGGCCAGGCCAGCACGCCGAGCGCGGTCAGCACGCAGACCGCGACGGCCGCCCGGAACAGCCGGCGGCCGGCCTCCGGGCCCCAGCCGTGCAGCCGTTCGCGCGTGACCTCGGCGATCCCGTCGACGAGGTCGTCCAGCCGCACCTCGGGCAGCGCGTCGGCGTGCGGACGCAGGTGGAGCACCTCGCCGTCCTTCAGGTCGAGCGACTCCAGGGTGGCCTCGTCGTCCAGTGGTGCCTCGCCCAGCCGTTGCAGCACCCAGCCGCCGTGTTCCAGGCCGTTCTCCTCCAGTTCCTCGCCGGAGTAGCGCAGTACGGCGGGCAGCAGGTCGGCGACGGGAACGTCGGCGGGGACGGCCAGGTCGATGGTCCTGGCCGGGGCACGGACGGTGAGGTGGCACAGCGACGCCACCGGGCTGTCAGTCATGTGAGGGCCACGCTTTCCAGGAATGTCATCGACGAGCTTGGTATTGGCAGTTGAACGGATGCAGACTACTGACACCCCGAAGCATTCGTGAACGCCCCGGGGATTTCGCACTCTTGGCCCGGTCCATGAGTAGCGCGCCACGGTTAGGAGCCCGTTCTTGAGCGTCGTCCTATTCCGCCGCCCCGCCCGCAGGCGCGGGCCGGAAATGCCCGAGGGTGAATTGGCCCTCCAGGAGCCGCCGACCCTGCCGGAAACGGTTCCGGACAATTCGGCGGTCTGGACGTACCTGCCGATGGGCATGATGTCCGCCTCCATGATGCTGGCGTTCCTGCGGCCCGGCGGAAGCGGAGGCGCGCTGATGTACGTGGCGCTGGGCGTCATGGTCATCGGCTCCGCGCTGATGGTGGTCGGCCAGGTGATGCGCAGGAGCGGCGAGCGCAAGCAGCGGCTGCGCGGCGAGCGCCGGGACTACCTGCGCTACCTGTCGCAGACCCGGCGCAAGGTCCACCGGGCGGTCGTCGAGCAGCAGTTGGCACTCGCCTGGCGTCATCCCGAGCCCAGGACCCTGCGTTCCATGGTGCGGACCACGCGGCTGTGGGAACGGCGCACCCGGGACGAGGACTTCGCCGAGGTGCGGGTGGCCGTCGGGGACCAGCAGATGGCGATGCGGCTGGCCCCGGTGTCCGCCAAGCCGGTGGAGGACCTCGACCCGATGTGCGCGCACGCGCTGCGCCGGTTCATGCGGGCCTACAGCACGGTCCCCGAGCAGCCCATCGCGCTGTACCTGCGGTCCTGGGCCCGGGTGCTGCTGCGCGGCGACGAGGCGGCGGTACGCGGCCTGGTGCGGGCCGCGCTGTGCCAGCTGGCGGTGTTCCACGCCCCCGAGGACCTGTGGATCGCGCTGTGCGTCAGCGACGAGCGGCGCGCGGAGTGGGACTGGGTCAAGTGGCTGCCGCACAACCTGCACCCGTACGAGCAGGACGGCGCCGGGCCCACCCGCATGGTGGCCGGCGACCTGGGCGGTCTGGAGGACCTGCTCGGGGTGGAGTTCACCGAGCGGCCCGCCTTCGACCCGGAGGCGGTTCCCGGCCGTGACGAGCCGTTCACGGTGCTCGTGGTGGACGGCGGCCGGGTGCCCGCCGGGCACCGGCTCGACGGCAACGGCCTGCGCAACGTCGTCGTGCTCGACCTGTCGGAAACGCTGCGGTGGCGGCCGGGACGCACCACGCTGCGGCTGGACGTGCGGCCGGACGGGATGCGGCTGGTGCGCACCGACCGCAGCCGCAAGGAGCAGTCGACGCTGCTGGGCCGCCCCGACGCGGTCGGCCCGGCCGGCGCCCGGGCGCTGGCCAGGATGCTGGCGCCGTACCGGATGGGTCTGAGCGCCGAGACCGCCGAGCCGCTGTCCACGGACATGGAGCTGACCACCCTGCTCGGCATCTCCGACCTGCGGCGCCACGATCCGGCGGCGTTGTGGCGACGCAGCACGGGCTCGGCCCGGCTGCGTGTCCCGGTCGCGGTGGGCGCCGACGGGGCCCCGGTCGAACTGGACATCAAGGAGGCGGCGCAGGGCGGCATGGGCCCACACGGCATGCTGATCGGCGCGACCGGCTCGGGCAAGAGCGAGCTGCTGCGCACCCTGGTGGTGGCGCTCGCGCTGACGAACTCCTCGGAGACGCTGAACTTCGTCCTGGTGGACTTCAAGGGCGGGGCCACCTTCCTCGGCCTGGAGGAGCTGCCGCACACCTCGGCGGTGATCACCAACCTGGCGGACGAGGCGGCCCTGGTGGAGCGCATGCGGGACGCCGTCCACGGCGAGCTGATACGACGCCAGGAGCTGCTGCGGGCGGCCGGCAACTACACCTCCGCACTGGACTACGAGAAGGCCCGCGCCTCGGGAACGCCGCTGGCGCCGCTGCCGAGCCTGTTCATCGTGGTCGACGAGTTCAGCGAACTGCTGGCCGCGCACCGGGACTTCATGGACCTGTTCGTGATGATCGGCCGGCTGGGCCGGTCCCTCGGGGTGCACCTGCTGCTGGCCTCGCAGCGTCTGGACGAGGGACGCATGCACCAGCTGGAGAGCCATCTGTCGTACCGCATCGGTCTGCGCACCTTCTCGGCCATGGAGAGCCGTGGGGTGCTGGGGGTCCCGGACGCCTACCAGCTGCCGTCGCAGCCGGGCGCCGGTTTCCTGAAGAGCGGCGTGGAGGCGCTGACCCGGTTCCGGGCGGCGTACGTGTCGGGCGCGTACCGGTCGCGCGGGGGCGCGGTGGTCCGGGCCCGGGTCGCCAGCCAGGTGGTGCCGTGGACCGCGGACTACGTGGTGCCGCGCTCACCGGCCGCGCTGCCCGAGCCGGAGCCCGAGACGGCGGAGGAGGACGAGAACGCGCCCTCCCTGCTGTCGGTGGCCGTGGAGCGGCTGCGGGACGCCGGCCCGCCGGCGCTTCGGGTGTGGCTGCCGCCGCTGGACCTGCCGCCCACCCTGGACGGACTGCTGCCCGGCCTGTCGGAGGATCCCGAACGCGGACTGGTCTGCGCCGACCGGCCGGGACTCGGCGGGCTGCGGGTGCCGGTCGGTGTGGTGGACAAGCCGTTCGAACAGCGGCGTGACCCGCTGGTGGTGGACCTGTCCGGGAGCGGCGGGCACATCGCGGTGGCGGGCGGTTCGCAGAGCGGCAAGTCGACGGTGCTGCGCACCCTGATCGCCGCCCTCGCGCTCACCCACACCCCCCGCGAGGTGCAGTTCTACTGTCTGGACCTGGGCGGCGGAACGCTGGCCGGGCTGGCCGGGCTGCCGCACGTCGGCGGCGTGGCGAACCGGCTCGACACCGAGCGGGTCAACCGTACGGTGTCCGAGGTGAACACTCTGCTCAACCATCGTGAGCAGTTCTTCCTCGACCACAACATCGACTCGATGGCGACCTACCGCAGGCGCCGCGCGGCCGGCGAGTTCGCGGACGAGCCGCACGGCGACGTCTTCCTGGTGGTGGACGGCTGGGGCACGCTGCGCCAGGACTTCGACGCGCTGCTCCCCACCCTCAACCAGATCGCCGCGCGCGGCCTGAACTACGGCATCCACCTGGCCGTCGCCACGGCGCGCTGGCTGGAGCTGTCCCCCCAGGTGCGCGACCAGGCGGCGACCCGGCTGGAGCTGCGGCTGGGCGACGCCATGGACTCGGTGGTGGACATCCGCAAGGCCGGGACCGTGCCGCGCAGCCCGGGACGCGGCCTGGCGACGGACGGCAAGCTGCATTTCCTGGCCGCGCTGCCGCGCATCGACGGCCGGGAGAGCGCCGACGACCTCACCGAGGGGGTGGCCGGGCTGGTGGAGCGGGTCGCCGGGTGCTGGCCGGGCCCGGCCGCGCCGCCCGTACGGACGCTGCCGCACCGGCTGTCCGTCTCCGAACTGCCGGAGCCGGAGCTGGCCGAGGGACTGCGCGTTCCGCTGGGCCTCGACGAGGAGACCCTCTCGCCGGTGTGGCACGACTTCAGCCGGACGCCGCACCTGATCGGCGTCGGCGACACGGAGAGCGGGAAGACCAACCTGCTGCGGCTGGTCGCCTCGGCGGTCACCGCCCGCTACAGCCCGAACGAGGCCCGCATCCTGGTGGTGGACTACCGCCGCACGCTGGTCGAGGCGGTGCCGGAGGAGTACCGCCTCGGGCACGCGGTGTCGATGGACGCCCTGCGGGAACTGGTGGACGGCTCGGCCCGGGCCATCGCGACCCGGCTGCCCGGGCCGGACATCAGCCCGAGCCGGATGCGCCTCGCGGACTGGTGGACGGGGCCCCGGCTGTTCGTGCTCGTCGACGACTACGACATGGTCGGCGGCGGCTTCTCCGTGGGTCACCCCTTCGACCCGCTGTCCGACCATCTGACCCTGGGGCACGAGGTGGGGCTGCACATGGTGGTGATGCGGTCCGCGACCGGCGCGGCGCGGGGCCTGAACGACCCGCTGCTCAGGCGCCTGGACGAGGTCAACACGCCGGGAATGCTGCTGTCCTGCCCGCCGTCCGAGGGCTACCTGTTCGGCACCGTCAAGCCGCGCAACCTGCCGCCCGGCCGCGCCCAGTACATCGCCCGCCGCAAGGGCGTCCTCATCCAGACCGCACTGCTGGACGAACAGCCCGGCGAGGCCCCGACCGGGACCTGATGCCGGGCCGGCGAGGGGCGGCCGCGCGGCCGCGACGCCGACCAGCGAGAAGTGCCGTACGTCGCGGCGGCCGAGCCCCCGTTCGGCGGCGGCGGGCGCGGAGGTGGCCGAGCCGCGCCGCGGCCGGTAGGACACCCTCAGCTCCGGCGAGAACCAGCTGAGCCCGCCGGCCTCGCGGACCCCCCTCACCCGGCGGCGGCCTCCGGTCCGCCGCTCGCCGAGCCCGGTCCGCCGCCAGTCCGCCGCCCGTCGGCCGCCTCCGGTCCGCCGCTGGCCGGCCGCCTGCCGCCGGCGGCCTGTCGTCGCCACCGCCCGGACCGACCAGGCGGCCACACCCGTGCGTGCCGCGCCACACCCGTGCGTGCCGCGCCGCGGCAGGACGGCGACGCCACGCGCCGTGCCGGGCACGGCGCGCCATGCCGCTCCGTCGCCTCGCCCGCAAGGCCGGCCAGGCAGCAGAACCCTCGCCGACCTGATCGCGAGCGCCGAATGAACAGCACGTCTCCCATGGTCCCGTCGCTCAGGGGGGCAATCCCGCGCCGACGGCAGGTGCGGGGCGGCCGCCCTCCGGCCGCGGCCGCCCCGCCTGCACACGCCAGGACTCATACCGCGACGGTCTCTCCGACCGGCACGATCGCGAGGGGTACTTCGGTGAGCATCTCCGGGCTCAGGAAACGGGCGGTCGACTGCTGCCCGATCGGGCCGAGCATGACCTCATGGATCTGGATCAGGTTGTCGGGCGCGACCTCTCTGACGTAGTCGGCCGCCTCGCCGAGCTTTGTCCACGGCCCGCTCGTGGGCAGCAGCAGGGTGTCGACGGGGGCGTCCGGTACGTGGTAGGCGTCTCCGGGGTGGTAGAGGCGGCCGTCGACGAGGTAGCCGACGTTGGCCACGCGCGGGATGTCGCGGTGGATGGAGGCGTGCAGGTCACCGAAGACCGAGATGTCGAAACCAGCGACCGCGACGTCGTCCCCCGCGGCTACGACGGTGACCTGGCCACGGCGGGCCGACCACCGTTCGACCACCGACGCCGGTCCGTAGACCCGCAGTTCGGGCCTGGTCTCCAGCGACCTTGCGATCAGCTCCTCGTCGAAGTGGTCGAAGTGCTCATGGGTGATCAACACGGCATCGGCGGCCGCCACCGCCTGCGCGGCGTCGGGGGTGAAAATGCCCGGATCGATGACGATCCGCGCGTCCTCCTTGGCCACGGTCACGCAGGCATGCGCGTGCTTGGTCAGCTTCATCAGAACTTCCCTTCTGCCACATGTACAGCCCGGACTGTACAGTCTCTCCTGTATTCCCGGTAGCATGACCGCATGCCCAAGCAGCCCGAAGTGCCCGACGTGCCCGACGTGCCCGACGTGCGCGTACCCTCGCCCGACCAGCTCGCGGACGCCTTGAGAACCACGGTCGGCGCCCTCGTCCGCGCCACGCGGTCCTCCGACCGCCTCGCCTCGATCCCGGCGACGGTCCTGGACCTGCTCGACCGGCAAGGACCGATGACCACGGCCGACCTCGCGGCCAGCCGGGGAGTGCGCCACCAGACGATGGCCGCCACCGTGAAGGAGCTGACCGAGGCCGGCTTCCTGGCCGTCGGCCCCGACCCGGCCGACGCACGCAAGCGGATCCTCACGTTGACCTCGGAGGGGACGAACGCGATCGAAGCCGACCGCTCCGACCGCGTCAGCCTGCTCGCCCGGACCATCGCCGACGGCCTGACCGACGACGAGCAGCGCCTCCTGGCCCATGCCCTGCCCGTGCTCGACCGCATCGTGGCGAGGATCGCCCGCAGCGGCCCGACGGACGACCGCGGTCCCGTCACCGGGGCCTGGTGACTCCCACGGACACCCGCGTCGCGCCGGACTTCCGTCCGGGGAAGATCATCGGGGTCGGCCTGAACTACGCCGGTCATGCGGCCCAGGTCGGACGCCCGGCACCGCGAAGGCCCCAGATCTTCCTCAAGGCGCCCAGCGCTGTCATCGGCGACGGCCAGGCCATCGTGCTGCCCGCCGAATCCGCACGGGTCGAGCACGAGGCGGAACTCGCCGTCGTGATCGGCCGGACGATGCGCCGCGTGACCGCCCGCGGCGCGCTCGAAGGAATCGCGGGGTACTGCTGCGCCAACGATGTGACCGCCCGGGACGTCCAGCACTTCGACGGACTGCCGGACTACGCCAAGTCCTTCGACACCTTCTGCCCCCTCGGGCCGATCGTCCCCGCCTCCCGCGTCGACCCGCACGACCTGCGGATCGCATGCCTGGTCAACGGCAGGTTGCGGCAGGACGCCCGGACCTCGGACATGCTGACGCCGGTCGCGGACCTCGTCGCCCACATCTCCGCAGCCATGACGCTGCGACCCGGAGACGTGGTGCTGACCGGCACACCCGCAGGAACCGGACCGCTCAAGGCGGGCGACGCGGTCACCGTGACGATCGAACGCCTCGGCTCGCTCACCAACTCCGTCACAGTCGAGGCCGCGAGTCCATGAAGCCACCGCTGTCCGACGCGCGCCCGAGGCGCCCATCACCGGGCGCGCCGGTCCGCCCGTACGGCCGCGCCCGGCGCCGTCGCGGCGTGGTCAGCCCGCCGCCGACGCGCCGTCGCGGCGTGGTCAGCCCGCCGTCGAGGTGTCGTTCCCGGGTGGGCGCCAGCGGCGGGCGCGGCCCTTCGGGACGAGCACGGCGGCCCAGACGGTCACCAGGATCAGGCCGGCGGCGGCACCGGCCGGCCACAGGGCACGTCGCGTCGCCCGGGCACCGGCCTCGTCCCTCTCCAGGCGCACCGGCCGGGAACGGTCGGCCGGCGCCGGGCCGGGGGACGCGCCCGGCACGAAGGTGAGCGCACCGTACGGGTCGAGGCGGGGCACGTCCGCCGGGTAGGCCGTCGTGACCAGCCTGCGGGCCGTCTCGGCGGCGGACAGGTCCGGATGCGCGGACCGGACCAGGGCCGCCGCCGCGGCGACGTACCCGGCGGCGAGCGAGGGCCCGGAGCCGATGAAGTGGCCCCGCCCGCGGGGACCGATGCCGAGGACGCCGTCGCCCGGGGCGGCCAGGTCGGCGTGGCGTGGCGTGAACGCGCCCTGCGGCCGCTGTCCGCGCACGTCGACGTCGACGACGGACAGCACGCCGTCCGAGGCCGCCGGCCAGTAGTCGGCGGGCGGCGCGGCGGAGGACGCGCCGGCGCGGGGGGCGTCGGGAGCCGCGGCGGCCACGACCAGGGCGTCGCGGGCGGCGGCGTGGGCGAGGGCGCGCCGGAGGGCGGCGGAATCGCGGGTGAGAGCCGGCGACACCACGATCACGCGGGCTCCGGCGTCCACCCCCGCCCGGATGCCGTCCGCGACCGTGCCGTCCGTCGCCGCGCCCCGCTTGTCGGTGCCCCGCACGGCCACGACGCGGGCCTGCCGGGCCGCCCCCGAGAAGCCGACGCCGTCCACCGGGGCGGCGGCGATCAGCCCGGCCACGAAGGTGCCGTGGCCCACGCAGTCGTCACCGGCCCCGTCCACCGCGGTGACCCGGCCCGCCAGGGCGGGCGCCTCGATCGAGACCCCGGTGTCGACGACGGCCACCGTCACCCCGGCGCCGGTGCCGAACTGCCGTGTCCTGGACAGCTGCAGGTTCACCTGTTCCCAGGGGACGGCCTCGGCGACCGTGGCGGAGCCGCCGGTGCAGTCGGCGTCGGCCGGAAGCCGGGACGGCATCACGGGCAGCCGTACCGGATCCCCGGACGCGGCGGAGGCCGCGGTCGCGGTCGTCGGCCCGGCCGCCACCGCCGACGCGGAGAGCAGGGTGACGAGGGTCAGCACCGCCCGGCGTAGCCGCGGCCGGCGCATGCTGCCGTAACCACTGCCGGAATCACTGCCGGAATCACTGCGGGGACCGCCGCCGGAACCACTGCCGGAACCGCTGCGGGGACCGCCCCCGGAACCACTGCCGAAGCCACTGCGGGGACCGCCGCCGGAACCACTGCCGGAACCGCTGCGGGGACCGCCTTCGGAACCACTGCCGAAGCCACTGCGGGGACCGCCCCCGGAACCACTGCCGCCGCCGGGCCGGGGCGCGGGGCCGCGCCGTTCCACGGTCGGGGTCATCCGGTCACCGCCCTGCCCGGCGCCACGTCCTCGGGAAGCAGCAGCCGCAGATCCTCCAGCCCGGGGGCGGCCATCGTGCTCAGCCGCCCGGCCTGACGCGTCATCATGCCCTCCAGGACCTGACGGGCGAGCCGCGCGTTGCCGAAGGAGCGGTCACGCGGGAGCGACTCGAAGTACGAGCGCAGCACCTGGCCCGTGCCCGGCCCGCACTCGTAGCCGGAGGCGGCGGCGTGCTGCCGCACAATGGTGACCAGTTCGTCCGAGGAGTAGTCGGCGAACTCCACCCGCCGGGAGAAGCGCGAGGACAGGCCCGGGTTGGAGGAGAGGAAGCGCTCCATCTCCTCCGTGTAGCCGGCGACGATGACCACCGCCTGGTCCCGGTGGTCCTCCATGAGCTTGAGCAGGGTGTCCACCGCCTCCTGCCCGAAGTCCGACCCGGAACCCGGCCCGCCGGGAGTCAGCGTGTAGGCCTCGTCGACGAACAGCACTCCGCCCAGGGCGCGTTCGAAGGCCTCCCGGGTCAGCTGCGCGGTGTGGCCGACGTACCGGCCGACGAGGTCGGCGCGGGCCACCTCGACGAGCTGGCCGCGCGGCAGCACGCCCAGCGAGACGAGCAGTTCGCCGTAGAGCCGCGCCACCGTCGTCTTACCGGTGCCCGGCGGCCCGGTGAAGACCAGGTGGTGGCTGATGCGGGGCGCGGGCAGTCCCGCCGCCTCGCGCTGGCGGGTGACGGACAGCAGGTTGACCAGGTCGGTGACGTCGCGTTTGACGGCTGCCAGGCCCACCAGATCGCCGAGGCGGGCCAGCGGGTCGCCGTCCGGGCCCGCGCCGGCCTCGTCGGCGACCGCGCGGGCGGCCTCCTCCCCGATGTCCTCGGGGAGGAGCAGCTGGAGGTCCTGGTCGGTCATGTCGGTGAGCGTGGCGAGGCGGGTGGCCTGGCGGTCCACCATCTCCTCGAACACCTGGCGGGCGGCGCGGCCGTTGCCGAAGGCCGCGTCCTTGGGCATCCGTTCGAAGTGCACGGCGAGGGCCTTGCGGGTGGCGTCGTCGAGCACGTACTGGTGCCCGGCGCACATGCTCTCCACGATCGCCACCAGTTCCGGCACCGCGTAGTTCTCGAACTCCACGGTCCGGGAGAAACGCGAGGCCAGGCCCGGGTTGGAGGCGAGGAAGTCCTGCATCTCGGCGGAGTACCCGGCGGCCACGACCACCACGTCGTCGCGGTGGTCCTCCATGAGCTTGAGGAGGGTGTCGACCGCCTCCCGGCCGAAGTCGGCACCGGAACCGCGGCCGTCGGAGAGCAGGGTGTATGCCTCGTCGACGAACAGCACGCCGCCCAGGGCGCGGTTGAACGCCTCGGTCGTCTTGATGGCCGTACCGCCGATGACCTGGGCCACCAGGTCGGCCCGGGAGACCTCGACGAGGTGTCCCGAACGCAGGGCACCGAGTTCGGCGAGGACCGCCCCGTAGAGCCGGGCGACGGTGGTCTTGCCGGTGCCGGGCGGACCCGCGAAGACGAGGTGCCGGCCCATGGGCGGAGCGGACATGCCGAGTTTGGCGCGGCGCTGGGCCATCCGGGTCAGGTTGACCAGCGTGCGCACCTGCTGCTTGACGTTGTCCAGTCCGATCAGCGCGTCGAGGGCGCCGAGGGGACCGTCCGGCCGGGCGAGCCGGGCCTCCTCGCCGTCGGCGCCCTGCTGGCCCGCGGGGTGCGGGCCGTCGGTCCCGTCGGCGCCCCAGGCGTCCGGCCTGCCGTTGCCGGTGCTGGTCAGGCCCTCGACGGCGAGCCGCTCCCCGGGCCTGGAGCGGACGAGTCCAGCGCCGCCGTTGTCCCGGACGGTGCAGTTGACCACGGACACCGGTTCCGTCGACTCGACGCACAGACCGTCCTGCGTACTGCCGCTGATCTCACAGGAGTTGAACGAGCCGCGGCCTGAGTCGGCGACCAGGACCCCGTACCGGCCGCTGCCGGCCACCCGGAGCCGGGTCGCGGTCAGCTCGCCGCCGCCCTCGACGGTGACCCCGGACTCCTCGGCCCCGCTGATCTCCAGGTCCCGCACCGTCATGATGCCGCCGGCCCCGACCGACACACCGCCGGCGGCGGGCGCGAGGACCGCTCCGCCGCCTACATAGACGTTGCCGTCGTCCTCGGCCCGGACACCGCAGCGCCCGGCCCGCTCGACCGTGCAGTCCTCCAGTCGGCCGCGGCCGTCCTTCAGGACCTCCACCCCGTGCTCGCGCGGCGCGTTGACGCGGGCCCGCCTGATCAGCGGGTTGGCGCCGGTGCGGATGGAGACGCCGGTGCCCTGGGCGTCGGTGACGTCGAGCCGGTCCAGTTCGGCGGCCGACTCCTCCTCCAGCAGCACCGCGGTGGTCGCGCAGTCCCGGACGGTCAGGCCGATCAGGACGGGCGAGGAGTGCCCGTTCACCCGGAGGGCGGGAGCCTGGGCCGCGTCCAGCCAGCAGTCCTCGTACGTTCCCCGCGACCGGTCGGTGACCAGCAGCCCGTGGCCCTTGGTGCGTGCCGTACGGCAGCGGCGGACCACCGGGTCGCTGCCGGCGCTGACCACGATGCCGACGCCGGTGGTGCCGGTGACCCGCACGTCCTCGAGTTCCGTCCTGGCCCGGCTGACGAGCTGGACCCCCGTGCTGGTGTCGTGCACCACGGTCCGCAGCACCCGTGTGGTGCTGTGCCCCTCCAGGGCGACGGCGGGCTTGTCGGTCGAGGAGATGTCGCAGTCCTCGACCGAGGCGTGCGCCTCTCCGTTGGCGAGGACGCCGTTGCCGCGGGCGTCGCGGACCGTGCAGCCGCGCAGGGTCAGCCGGCCGCTCTCACCGACGACCACGCCGGAGGTGCCGAGGTGCTCGATGGTGCAGGACTCGACGGAACTCTCCACCACGGCGGTGACCACGACCCCGGCGCCGCCGGGATTGCTGACCCGGCAGTCCCGCAGCGCGAGCGAGCCGCCCGCCCGGGCCAGCAGGGCCGTCCAGGCGGCGCCGGTGACCTCGCACCCCTGCATCGCGACCTGGCCGCGCGGCGCGTCGATGACGGGGAGTTCCTCGTCCCGGCCCTGGAACACCAGGTCGGTGAGCATGGCGGCCTCGGCCTTGAGCACCAGCGCGCTGCCCCGGCGCGGCGCGATCCGGACACTGCCGCGGGCCTGCTCCGCCACGATGGTGACCGGGATGCTGATGGTCAGGTTCTCCGCGTACGTCCCGGGAGCCACGCTGACGACGGCGCCGCTGCGTGCCCTGGCCAGCGCCTCACCGATCGTCCGAAAGCCGTCGGGTCCCTCCGGGCTGACCGTAAGTACCTGGCGTGACAAGCGCGTTCCTCCTTCTCGGCGCCGCACGGCACGAGTCCGCCACGGATTGCCTTTGCCTGACCATCATGCCGGGCCCCCGCCCTGCCCACCCGCCCGGATCCCAGCAAATACCCTGGTCCTGAGCGTTACTTGAGCTTCAGAGCGCTTGGTCTTGGCCAGCTCCCGGCCTCTCGCGCGAGACGTGACACATCTCATGCCCCGCTTGACCGAGCAGCCCCTCTCCCCGGTCGGCGAGGGGCGCCGACGGGCCGAGTGTCCGACAGCGGCAACGGTCACGAGGATCACGACGCCTGGCCCGCCGGCCGACCGTTCAGTCGCCTCTGCGGACACCCCTCCACTTGTGTACACACATGACACTTCGTACCTTCGAGCGCATGACGCCCCCACTGTCCGGAGAGTCGATCCGCGATGTCCGGGCACACCTGGCCGAGGTCGTGGAGCACGCCGGCCTCGACGACGTAGCCACCGTGATCACTCGGCGGGGAAAGCAGGTCGCTGCCGTCGCGTCCATCGAGGTGCTGGGCAAGTACCAGGAGCGGGAAGAGCGCGAGATCAACCGGATCATCGACGAGCGCATGGCCGGTCCGGCGCCCGGCATCCCGATCGAGGACGTCATGAGGGAGACGCTGACGCGCGGCGAGTGAGTACCGCGTCCTCCGGCCCGAGGCGCAGGCCGTTCACGCCCTGCCCGGTCCGCCGGGCCGTCGGCCTCCTCCCCGGCCGACGGCTTCGCCTGGTCGACTTCCCTGGTGGAACGACAGTCCCGCGATGACGGACGTTCCGCGCGTGGGGCGGGGGCGGACGGTCCAGGCGGCGGCCAGACCGTCGACGAGGATCAGGCCCCGGCCGCCCTCGGAGTCCGCGTCCGGTCGGGCCGGTACCGGCTTGCCGGTGCCGGGGTCCGACACGGCGAGCCAGTAGTGGCCGTCGGCCGGCCACAGGACGAGTTCGATCAGGTCCTCGTCCTCCCGGCAAGCGCCGTGGCGGATGGCGTTGGTGACCAGCTCCGACGTCAACAGGCCCAGATCGTCGCCGAGATGGGGGCGCAGGACGTGCGGCAGCGATTCGGCGACGGCGTGCCGGGCCCGCCGTACGGAGGCGGGGGGGCGGGGAAGTGCCAGTGGGCGGGTACGAGGGGGATCTCGGGCATGGCGAACTCCACGGCGGTGTGAGGGGTTTGGGTTCGCCGGTGGCCTGCCGCCCTGGCCGCGGCCACACCCGCCCAGGGCAGGCGGGCATGACCGCGCGGCGCGCTTCCGGCGTTGCGGTGTGTAACTTGCACGTGACCCGAAGCTAGCGGCTCCTCATGGCGCGACGCCACAAATTCGGTGGCAAATTGCCACGATTGAGTTGGGCCAAGGGTGAGAAGCGCGGCAGACTGACGCAGTCGGGCAGAGAGGACAGCGTGTCGATGCGAAGTGCACCCACCGAACGCCAACAGCGACTTGGCGCTGAGCTGCGCAAACTCCGCGTCGCGGCAGGTGCAAGCACGCAGTACGCGGCCGGTCTGCTGGGTCTGGACCGCGCGAAGATCTCCAACATGGAGGCCGGGACTCGGATCACGAGTCCGGAGCGAGTGCGGACGCTTGCCAGCAACTACGACTGCTCTGACCAGATGTACGTCGATGCCCTGGCGACCATGGCCAACGAAACGGAACCGGGCTGGTGGGAGGAGTACCGCGGCGCCTTGCCGTCTGGGCTGCTCGACATCGCCGAGCTTGAGTGGCACGCCAAACGCCTGCTCACCGGGCAGATCGTCCATCTGCCCGGCCTCCTGCATACCGAGGAGTACGCCCGTGCGGTGTTCAACTCCGGGCTGCCGCGCATGTCCCGTCTCGAGGTCGAGTTGCGCGTGAAGCATCGGATGGCTCGGCAGCAGATCTTGGATGAGCCGATCTCGCGTCCGTATATCGGGTACATCCACGAGGCGGCGCTCCGGATGCAGTTCGGTGGGCGCAAAGGCACCCGGACCCAACTCGACCATCTACAGGTCATGTCAGAGCGCGACAACATCACTCTGCGGATCATCCCCGTCAGCTGCGACGGCTTTCCCGGGGCGGGGCACGCCCTCCTGTATGCCGAAGGCCCGGTCCCACAGCTCGACACAGTCCAGTTGGATTCGACGCACGGCCCCGAGTTCCTCCACGCCGACGCCCAACTCGCCAAATTCCGTGCTCACCTCGACTGGATGGATGCGCACTCGCTGAGCCCCGAGGCATCCCGGGATCTCATCCACTCCGTCGCCCGCGAACGCTAAGGAGCCCTCATGCCAGTCATCACGTGGGAAGCCCCCTACTGCGCGGAAGGCAACAACTGCTTCCGCCTAGGTACCGACGCCGACGGCAACGCCTACATAGCCGTCGCCGGCCAGGAGGAGCACTACCTCACCGACTCCCTCGACGCCCTCCGCACCCTCATCACCGACATCAAGGCCGGCAAAGCCGACCACCTGCTGTAGGGGTCGCCGCGCGCTTCGCCACCAGCCCATTCGGTTGGTGGTGTGGGTCACCTCGCCGCATTCTCCGACGCCATGGAGTCGCCGCTCAGCCGAGGGCAGGTTCCTTCGTCGGCAGAGCGGCGTAAGGCTGCCCTTCCTGGGGTCACGGTGGCCGGCGGACGCCTGGGCGAGGACAGGTGCCGGTCGGCGTCTGCGAAACGCTCGGGCCGAAGGCGGCCCCGCACTCCTCGGCGATGGAGGACTGTGGCAGTTGCCCTGGTCCGCGACCGCTGGATCAGAACGCATTCTGATTGTGCTGGCAGCATGAACGTCACGGATGCCGACACCGTCACCTTCTCCGACCTCTCGCGTCGCCCCAAGGAGGTCGCGGAGCGGGCCGCACACCTCGGCCGGGTCCGCGTCACACACCGCGACGCCGACGACTTCTACCTCACCGCCGCTGACAAGGAAGACCTGCGCGACCAGTCCCTGACCACCGCCTCGCGCATGTTCCTGGCCCTGATGAAACACGACGCGGCGGCCCGCACCCTGCTGCTCGCCATGCCGGACGTCTTCCCCTGGGTACGGCACCTCACCGAAGACGAAGTCCGCGAGTTCACCGTGGAACTGGTGGTTGCGCTGTCGGATGCCGCCGAACTGGATGCCGACGTGACCACCCAGGAGGTCATCGCGGGCTGGCGGGCCACCGCCCGCATCAAGGCCGACCCCTCCGCCTACCGTGATGCCAAGACTCCCACCAGCGGCGACTTCGGCAGCGTGGACGCCCCCGCGTGAGCCCCAAGCGGGGCGACCGCGTGACTGTCCCCGCGCCGGACGACGAATGGGAGATCCGCTTCGGTACCAGCGATGCCGTACGCGGCTGGGAAGAACTGTGTCGCCTGGCCCTGGCCAACACCCGCCGCTGCTTCGAGGTCCTGCGCGTCGACCCTCGCTCACGAGCGAACCCCGACCGCCAGCACCGACTCCGCGGCGACCTCGCCACCCACCAGCACAACGGAGCCGATCTGGAGCAGTGGGAGTACGAAGTCACCAGCGGTGGTCGCGTCCGCTACGTTGTCGACGACGCCACCCGCACCATCTGGCTCTTGTACGCCTCACCCCGCCGTCCCAAGGACACCGACCGGTGAATCGACTGCCAGAACCGGTCCCCCGGGATGCGAAGGCAGTTCCAGCTCCTGCTTCCACCTCGGCACCGACGCCGACCCGAGCGGGTGCCGGTGCCGGAGAGGACCACGAGGAGACCGGCGGGATCGCCGGCCTCCTCGCCCGGCTGCGCGGTACGGATGGGGCACGCCCCTACTGACAATCCGGCGTCATTCGGCCCGGATGTCGTCCACGAACACGACGCCCTTGGTCGCCGCGCCGCTTCCGTGGCCGAGGTACAGGTTGAACACCGTCACCTTGCGGTGGGTCGGGGCCGGCCGACGCCCTCGGCCGGCCCCGACCGCCGCTCGAAGCGAGCCGAGCGCTGGCCGAGCGCGGGCCGAGCGCTGGCCGAGCGCGGGCCGAGCGCGGGCCGAGCGCGGGGCGTACCGCCCCCGATCACTTCGTGGCGCCCCGCGCGAACCCGTTGTAGATGTAGCGCTGGAGGAAGAGGAAGACCACGAGCGTGGGCACGATGACCAGGATCGCGCCGGCCGAGATGTCCTCCCAGTGGGCGCCGAAGGGGCCCTTGAAGCGGAACAGGGCGGTCGACATGGTGCCCAGTTCCTCGGAGGGCATGTAGAGGAACGGGATGTAGAAGTCGTTGTAGACCGTGATGCCCTTGATGATGACGACGGTGGCGATGGCCGGCTTCAGCAGCGGGAAGATGATCCGCCAGTAGATGGTGAGCGCATTCGCGCCGTCGAGCCGGGCGGCCTCGTCGAGGGAGACCGGAATGGAGCGGATGAACTGCAGGAAGATGTAGATGGACACGATGTCGGTGCCCATGTAGAGCAGGATCGGCGCCCAGCGGGTGTCGAACAGGCCGAAGCCGTTGACCACCTGGAAGGTGGCGACCTGCGTGGTCACGCCCGGGACCAGGGTGGCGACCAGGAACAGCCCCATGACCAGCTTCTTGCCGCGGAAGTGGAAGCGGTCGATGGCGTACACGGTCATCGAGCCGATGATCACCGTGCCGGTGATGGAGAACAGCAGGATGAACGCGGTGTTCCCGAAGGCCGTGAGCATCTGGCCGTCACGGAAGGCGGTGACGTAGTTGGAGAAGTTCAGCCAGTCGCCCGGGAGCTGGAACGCGCCGCCTCCGTCGGTCGCCTCCTTCGCCGTCTTCAGCGAGGTGAGGAACACGACGGCCAGCGGGATCAGGACCACCAGCGAGGCCAGCACCAGGGACAGATAAATGAGGGCCGAGCCGATGCCCCGGGGGCGACGGCCGTCCACCGCGTGGGCGGTCATACGAGGTCCACCTTTTCGTCGGGCGCGAGGCGGCGCTGGATCCAGGTGATCAGCAGGATGAACAGGAGCAGGACGACGGCGGCGGCGGAGGCCAGACCCGTCTTGTTGAACTGGAACGCGAGCTTCACCGTCTGGATGACGAACGTGGTGGTGCCGGTGGCGCCGCCGGTCATGATGTAGGGGATCTCGAAGACCGACAGGGAGCCGGACACCGCGAGGATCACGCTCAGGCTGACCACGGGCCGGATGCTCGGCAGGATCAGGTAGCGGAACTGGTGCCAGCGCGAGGCGCCGTCGAGCTCGGCCGCCTCGTACAGCTCGCCAGGAATGGACTGGATCGCCCCCAGGAAGAGCACGAAGTTCAGGCCGGTGAAGCGCCAGACGGACACGCCGGCCAGGGAGACGTTCGCGGACGTCGGTGTGCCGAGCCAGGCGTGGTCGGTGCCGACGCCGAACCAGGACAGCACCGAGTCGAGGGTGCCGCCGTCCTGGAAGAAGTACAGGAAGACGAACCCGATGGCGACGCCGTTGATGAGGTACGGGAAGAACAGGATTCCCTTGAAGAGGCTGCGCAGCCGCAGGTTGAAGCTCAGCACGGTCGCGAAGTACAGGGCGACGACGATCTGCACGGCGGACGCGGCCAGGTAGTAGAAGCTGACGAAGAACACCCGGAACAGCTCGGGGCGGGTGAACAGCTCGACGTAGTTGTCGGTCCCGGTGAGGTGGATCTCCGGGCTGACGCCGTCCCAGTCGGTGAAGCTGTAGTAGATCATGTTCGCCACGGGCACGTAGGTGAACGTGATCAGCAGAACCAGCGGGACCAGCAGGAACAGCCACGGGGTGGCCCTGCGCGGCGCTCCGCGGCGGGGACGGGAACGGGAACCGCCCGTCGCCCGGCCGGAACCCCCCGTCGCGCGGCCGGCGCCGGTGCTCTCCTTGCCCACGCGGGCGGTGGACCTGTGGGTGGTGTGGGTCATGTCGGCCTTTCGGTCGTCCGCGGACGCGGTCGGCGGGCCGGGCCCGGTGAGGGGAAGTCCGTCACCGGGCCCGTGCCCGCGGTCCGTCAGGAGCCCGCGGTCTTCTCCGCCTCGCTCCACTTCTTGTCGAGCTCGGCGAAGTAGTCCTTCAGACTGCCCTTCTGGACGCCACGCGCCATGTCGACCAGCTTCTGCCGGTAGTCGGGCTTGGCCAGGCCGATCTCGGCGGCGTTGTCGATGGCGCTGACCCGGCTGCTCTTGGCGTCGGACCGTTCCAGCATCGTGACACCGTTGTCTTCGAAGGGCTTCAGGGTGTCGGGCAGGGCGCCGGACCTGAGCGTCGGTATCGAGCCCTCGTTCTGCGCGAAGCCGGACTTGTCGGTGAACCAGTCGACCCACGCCCGCGCGGCGGCCTTGTTCTCGGAGTGGATGCTCACCGCTTCCTGGTAGTCGGAGGAGAGCATGCTGCAGAACTTGCCGTTCGTCTGCGCGGGGAACGGCATGAAGCCGATGTCGTCGGGGTTCTTCCCGGCCGTCTTCGCCGCGTTCTGCATCTGGCTGATGGCCCAGGAGCCGAGCTGCATGGTGGCGATCCGACCGCGGGCGATCATGCCCTTGGAGTTCTCCCAGTTGGTGGTCGTCGGGTCCTTCTCGACGAGCTTGTCGTGGACGACGTCGTAGAGCAGCGTGTCGATGACGTTGAGGTCGGTGCCCGCGGCCCACGGGGCGGAGGAGGTGGCCAGCTTGTCGTTGGCCTCGGCGTCGCAGGTGACCGAGCCGATGCTCGCGGCGCCCGCGGTGAGCGGCCAGAGGTCCTTGAAGTTCGTGTAGTACGGCACCGCGCCGGTCTTGGCCCTGACGGCCTCGAGGTCGGCGACGAACTGCTGCGGGCTGGTGGGCCAGTCGGTGATGCCGGCCTTCTTCCAGACGGCCTTGTTGTAGACGAAGCCGTCGGCGTTGCCCACGGTGGCGAGGCCGTAGACCTTGCCGTCGACGTTCGCCTTGTCGGTGAATCGGTACTTCCTGCTCAGTTCACCGGCGCTGCCGAGGGAGGCGAAGAAGGAGGGGTAGTCCTTCTTGGCGATCGCGTTCGGGATCATCAGCACGTCACCGTAGTTGTCGGTGTTCATACGGATCTTGACTTCACCCTCGTAGTCGGTGATGCCGTCGAACTTCACCGTCACCTTGGGATAGATCTTGTTGAACGCGGCCGCGTACTTCTTCAATGTGCCGTTCTGCACCAGGTCCGTGCGGTGTGTCAGGACCGTGATGGTGCCGGACACCTTCGCCGGGTCGGTCGCCGCGTCGGCGGACTCGCCCTTCGTCGCCGCCGCCCCGGTGCACCCGGTCGCGGTGAGCGCCGTGACGGCGATCAGTGCGGCGACGGCCAGCGTCTTCCTCCCCATGTACCCCAGCTCCCTCTGTCTTGCGGCTCAGGCCCGCCTTTGGGCTGTCGGCACTATGGCACCGACCGATTGAACCGGTAAAGCTCACCGCCTCGCCGTGATGCTCAATCGTTACGCGAGGATTTCCGGATGGGGTGGAATTCGACCACTTGGACCTGCACAAAAACGGCAGAAAACACACTGAACAGGCATGCACCGCGCGGCACTATACCGGTTTATGGACATCGCTTGCCGGTACAGCTAAGTTGGCGGGCGTCACGACCAGAACGACCTTGCATCAGGTGAGGGGAGCCGCACATGAGGGACGTCACCCTGCTCAGCGACGGGTGGGGGCTGCGCCATGAGGACGCGGTGCTGCCCGCCCGGGTACCGGGCTGCGTGCACAGCGATCTGCTGGCGGCGGGGCTCATCCCGGACCCCTTCATCGGCGCCAACGAGCACGAGGTGGCCTGGGTCGGCGACCGCGCCTGGACCTACGTCGCCCGGCTCGCGGCCGACACCGCGCACGAGCGCACCGACCTCGTCTTCGACGGTCTGGACACCGCGGCCGAGATCACCTTGGACGGGGAAACGCTCGGCCGGACCCGCAACATGCACCGCAGCCACCGGTTCGACGTCACCGGCCGTACCGGAGAGCTCCAGGTGCGTTTCGCCCCGGCCCGCGAGGAGGCGGAAGCGGTCCGGAAGACGGTCGGCGACCGGCCCAACGTCTATCCGGAACCCTCCCAGTACATCCGCAAGATGGCGTGCAGCTTCGGCTGGGACTGGGGCCCGACCGTGGTCACCGCCGGGATGTGGCGGCCCGTCCGCCTGGAGCACTGGTCGACCGCCCGCATCTCCCAGGTCCGGCCCCTGGTCACGGTCAGCGGGAACCGGGGCCGCGTCGAGATCCACCTCACCGTGGAACGCACCGCCGACGGCAGTGGCCGCCCGCTGACCGCCCGGGCGTCGGTGGCCGGGGTGGACACCGAGGTCACCTTCGCGGACGGCCGGGCCGTGCTCGAACTGGACGTGCCCGACCCGCGGCTGTGGTGGCCGCGCGGCTACGGCGCACAGCCGCTGTACGACCTGGCCCTCACCCTCGCCGACGGCGACACCGCGCTGGACACCTGGCAGCGCCGGATCGGCTTCCGCACCGTCGAGCTCGACCGCGGCGCCGACGAGCACGGCACCGGCTTCACCCTGGTCGTCAATGGCGTACGCCTCTTCGCCCGCGGCGTGAACTGGATCCCCGACGACGTCCTGCCCTCCCGCGTCACCCCGGAGCGCTATCGGCACCGCCTCAACCAGGCCGCGGCGGTGAACATCGACCTCGTCCGCATCTGGGGCGGCGGCATCTACGAGGACGACGCCTTCTACGACGTCTGCGACGAACTCGGTCTCATGGTCTGGCAGGACTTCCTGTTCGCCTGCTCCGCCTACCCCGAGGAGCAGCCGCTGCGCGGCGAGGTGGAGGCCGAGGCGCGGGAGAACGTCGTACGCCTGATGCCGCACCCGTCGCTGGTGCTGTGGAACGGCAACAACGAGAACCTGTGGGGCTTCCGGGACTGGGGCTGGGAGCCCGAACTCGCCGGTGACTCCTGGGGCGAGGGGTACTACCTCGGTCTGCTGCCGCGTGTCGTCGCCGAGTTGGACCCGACCCGGCCGTACACGGCGGGCAGCCCCTGGTCCGGTTCCTGGGACCACCACCCCAACGACCCGGCGCACGGCACCCACCACTCCTGGGAGGTGTGGAACCGTCGCGACTTCGCCGAGTACCGGGACAGCGTGCCCCGGTTCGTCGCCGAGTTCGGCTGGCAGGCGCCGCCCGCCCTGGCCACCCTGCGCCGCGCGCTGCCCGGCGAGGACCTCGCCCCCGACTCGCCCGGCATGCTGCACCACCAGAAGGCCGAGGACGGCAACGGCAAGCTCAACCGCGGCGTCGAGCGGCACTTCGTGCTGCCCGAGGGCACCGGGGACGCCTTCGACCGCTGGCACTACCTGACCCAGCTCGTCCAGGCCCGGGCCGTCGCCGCCGGCATCGAGCACTGGCGCACCCACTGGCCGCGGTGCGCGGGCACCGTCGTATGGCAGCTCAACGACTGCTGGCCGGTCAGCTCCTGGGCGGCCATCGACGGGGACGGCCGGCTCAAGCCGCTCTACCACGAGCTGCGCCGCCTGTACGCCGACCGGCTGCTCACCCTCCAGCCCTCCCCCGGGGGCGTCGTGCTCGGCCTGGTCAACCAGTCGGCCGAGCCCTGGCGGGCCGAGGTCACCCTGCGCCGGACGAACTCCGACGGGACGGTGGCGGCCCAGGTACCGCTCACCGTGGAGGTGGCGGCACGTGACGCGGTACGCGCCCCGCTGCCCGTGGACGCGCTCGGCCTCCCCGGCGACGGACAGTTCCTGGTCGCCGACGTGGACGGACTGCGCGCCGTGCACTTCCCCGTGCCGGACCGTGAATTCCCCTACCCGCGTCCGGGGTTCGACGTCCGGGTGGAACCGATCGCCGGTGATGCCGATACAGTCGATGTCGTGGTCACAGCGCACACCCTGGTACGAGACCTCTTCCTGCAGCCCGACCGCCTCGCCCCCGACGCGGTGGCCGACACCGGTCTGGTCACGCTGCTCCCCGGCGAGGAGACGAGGATCCGGGTCGGCGGCTGGCCCGGCCCCGACGCCGACCGGGCCCGCGCGGCGATCTTCTGCGTGGAACCGGCGTGAGCGCACCCACCCAGCGCGTCACCATCAAGGACGTCGCGGCCCGGGCCGGCGTGTCGAAGGGGGCGGTGTCGCTCGCCTTCAACGGCAGGCCCGGGGTCTCCGACGCCACCCGGGACCGCATCTTCCAGGCCGCCCGGGAACTGGGCTGGGCGCCCAACGCCCGCGCCCGCTCCCTGTCGACCGGCACCAAGGTGGACACCATCGGCCTGGCGATCTGCCGGCCGGCCCGGCTGCTCGGCCTGGAGCCCTTCTACATGGAGTTCATCTCCGGGGTCGAGAGCGTGCTGGCCGAGCGGTCCTGCTCGCTGCTGCTGCACCTGGTGCGGGACGTGGACGAGGAGATCGAACTCCAGCAGCGGTGGTGGCAGGGCCAGCAGACCGGTGGATCGATCCTGGTCGACTTCCGGGAGAACGACCCCCGGGTGCCCGCGCTGCGCGCCATCGGGCTGCCCGCGGTGGCGGTCGGCCACCCTTCGCTGACGGGCGGCTTCACCTCGGTGTGGACGGACGACGCCACCGCCGCGACCGAGGCCGTGCGGTACCTGGCGGCCCTCGGCCATCGCCGCATCGCCCGCGTCGGCGGTCCCACCGGGCTCGGCCACAGCGCCATCCGCGCGAGGGCCTTCTCCGAGGCCGCCCGGGAACTGGGCATCTCCGACGACCTGCAGATCGCCACCGGCTACGAGGGCGAGGAGGGCGCCCGCGCCACCCGTTCCCTGCTGCTCATGGCCGAGCGGCCGACGGCCGTCCTGTACGACAACGACATCATGGCCGTCGCCGGTGCCGCCGTCGCCGCGGAACTGGGCCTCTCGGTGCCGCGCGACCTCTCGCTGCTCGCCTGGGACGACTCCCAGCTGTGCCGGCTGACCCACCCGCCGCTGTCCGCGATGAGCCACGACGTGCACGGCTTCGGCGCGGACGTGGCGCGGACCCTGTTCGCGGTCATCGACGGCGAGGAACCCGCCTCCCACCAGGTCGCGACCCCCTCGCTCACCCCCCGCGGATCCACGGCGCCGCCGCTGAGGTGAGGCGCCGGTGCCGGTGCCGCGGCGGGCGGCATCCGATCGGGGTGCCGACGCGATCGGGGTGCCGGACGCCGGGACGCCGCTCGCCGGGGCGCCGGCCCGCCGGGCACCGGCCGTGCAGGATGGCCGGGTGTCCTCGGGGACACGCGCCCCGGACCGCGGCCGGTCCCGGGGGCCGGTCCCCGGGACCATGCCGTCAGGAGCCGTCGGCCACCGGGCCCCTGGCGTGCAGCCAGGGGCCCGGTGCTCACGCGGACTCCCCCGAACGCGCTCCCGTCTCCGTGCGGCCCGGCACAGTGCTCAGTCGATACAGAACTCGTTGCCCTCGATGTCCAGCATCGGGATGCACGACTCGTTCTCCCCGTCGGCGTACAGCGTCCGCACGTGGGTGGCGCCGAGCGCGACCAGTCGTGCGCACTCGGCTTCGAGTGCGGCGAGGCGCTCGTCCCCCACGAGCCCGGTGCCGACCCGGACGTCGAGATGCACCCGGTTCTTGACGATCTTGCCTTCGGGGACGCGCTGGAAGTACAGGCGCGGGCCCACGCCCGAGGGATCACTGCAGGCGAACCATGATCCCCGCTCCTCGGCCGGCAGGGTGCGGTTGAAGTCGTCCCAGGTGGCGAACCCCTCCGGTGGCGGCGGTACGACGTACCCCAGCACCTCGCACCAGAAGCGAGCGAGGCGCTCCGGGTCCGCGCAGTCGAAGGTGACTTGGAACTTCTTGATCGCTGCCATCGGCGCACGGTACCGCGCGCCGGGGGACCCCGCCGCCCTTTTCCACCGGCGGATCCGCCCGCCCGCACCGATCTCTCATGTGTCCCGGTCGGGGAAAGACGCTGGATCATCGGGCGCGCCCCGCCTTACGGTGGCGCCATGAGCGATCACCCGGAAGCGCCTGTCGCGCCCGTCGAGGCTTTCGAGCCCCCCTACTACGTGGCCGTCTTCACCACGGTGCGAAGCCAGGACCAGAGCGGCTACCGCGAGACCAACGCCCGCATGGAAGACCTGGTGAAGGACGTCCCCGGGTACCTGGGGATGGACCACGCGCAGACTCCCGGCGGGCTGGGCATCACCGTCGGGTACTTCCGCGACGCCGACGCCCTCACGGAGTGGCGGACCAACGCCGAGCATCTCGCGGCGCAACAGCGCGGGCGAGCCGACTGGTACCAGAGCTACACGCTGCACGTGGCGAAGGTGGAGCGCAGCCACGGCTTCACGCGAGCGTAGGCCCCGCCGAGTCCGACAGCGCGACGACCGATCGAAGTCGCCTCCCGTCCGGCACGGCATGCGGCGCTCCCGGCTCAGTCGGCGGTGCCGGGCTCCACGACCCACTCGGCTCGCAGCCCGCTCACCGAGGCGATCATGTCGAAGTCGCCGTCGTAGTGCAGGACCGTGGCCCGGTGTCGTTCGGCGGTCGCCGCGATGAGGACGTCTGCCAGCGACAGCGCCCGATGAAAGCCGGCGTTCAGCGCCAGCGTCTGGATCGCGAGTGCCCGCTCGAACTCCTCATCGTTGCAGGGCAGATAGTCGAAACCGCGGAGCAGAGTACGCAGGCGCAGCGCCTCGGGCTTTCCCCGTGCCGAGTACAGAACCTCGTACTCGGTCGGTGCGCAGACCGCTAGGAGTCCGTCGCGGTCCAGCGCATCCAGCCGCGCTCGCACCTCCGGCTTGGCCCGGCGAGCCAGCGCGGACTTGTCGATGAGGTAGCGTCCCTTCACGCCGCCGAGGCCCCTCCTTCGCGCTTCAGCGAGCCGTCCGGATTCCGCGGCCCCGTCTGCGACCGGATCTCCGCGAACACGTCCTCGAACTCACCATCGTCAATGGCATCGAACAGTTCCCGGCGCAGCCGCAGCCTCACCCCCTCCTCCATGGCCGCCCGCACCGCGGCGGCCTTCGTCTTCACCCCGTACACCCGCATCGCCTGCTCGACGATCTCCTCGTCCAGATCGATCACAGTCCTGGCCATCAGCCATCCCTCCACACAACCCAACGACACAGCAACGATATCAATTTAAACCCAGAAATGACATCACGATGTCGGGGTGACGATGCCGCGGGCGCACGGAAACGGGAGGCGGCGAAGGGTACATCCGTTACTGAGCCGTACGCCGGGTTCAATGCCGGCACGGGAAGACCAAGGATCCGACTCCGAGGAGTCGGACCCTCTGAGCTGCACATTCAGCAGCCGCGACATGCCGACAGGTCAGCCGCTACATGTTGAAGCGGCATGTCTGCGGTCTGATCCTGACCTGCGACGGAGCCCCCTCCAGAGCTCTGACCTGCGTTTTCCTGGTTGGCATGCGTTGGCTCGCGACGGCCAATTACAGGTGTCCTGCGGACTGACTGCGGACTGGCCGGGGATCCCGAGGCAGAGAAATTCATGGCACACCAACGGGACCTGCAACAAGACTGCGCAGGTGAGCGACTCCTACCCCTGCCCCTGCTGCGGGCACCGCGTGCTGGACGCGATACCCGGCTCGTACGAGATCTGCCCCGTCTGCTTCTGGGAGGACGACGGGGTCCAGTTCCGCTGGCCGACCATGGGAGGCGGCGCGAACAAGGTCTCCCTGATCGAGGCCCAGCGGAACTACCAGAACTTCGGCGCCTGCGACGAGCACGGCCAGCGGTTCGTCCGCGCGCCGGCCGAGGACGAGCCGCTCGACCCCGCCTGGCGCCCCATCGATCTGACACGGGACTCCTTCGAGGACTGGGCGGCTGAGGACCGCGCCCCGTGGCCCGCCGACCGCTCGGTGCTCTGCTGGTGGCTGCCTACTTTCTGGCGCCGGGACCGCCCATGACCACTCACATCGAGAGTCTCATACAGCAACTCGACGACTCGACCGGCCCGTCGTACGACGCCCGCGCAGAACTGATCGGCATCGGCTCCAACGCCATCCCCGCCATCATCGACGGACTGCCCTCCCTTGGCGGGTTCGGTCAGCTGACCGCCATCGAGGTCTTCGAAGAGGTGGCGGACCCACGCTGCGGCCGCACCCTGATCACCCTCCTGTGCAGCGACCACTCCACCGTCCGGGCATGGGCGGCGATGGCCCTGGCGAGCCTGAAGATCGATGGCGCGGTCGAGCCCGTGCGTCGTGCCTACCGCGCCTGCCTGGAACGGGCGACGCCACCGGACTGGAGCGAGCCGGAAGGCATCCGCTGGACCCTGACCGAACTCGGCGCCCGCACCCCCGTCGTCCCACCGCTTACTGCCCACCTACGAGCCACCGCTGCAAACAACGCTCCTGGCTGGCCCTCGGCTCGCTTCACCGAGATCATCAACGACCTAGCCGACCACGCCCAGGTGATCCTCTACTCCCAATTCTGGCGCGTGGACGCCGGCCGCACGTACGGCGTCTCCGACACTGGCCTGGACTGGGACATCGACTGGACCGCGCCCTGGGAGCACCTGGTTGAAGAGTCCCGCACGTGGTCCCTGCTGGAAGCCTCCGAAGCCCCCGTCGGCGACAACATCTTCGTCGCCCCCACCTGGATCGACCGCACCGACCTGCACCCTGAGAGGTGACCGATGCCGTTCCAGCACCCCGAGGAGATCGGCTACGGCTACGTGATCGAGCACTACGTGACGAGGAAGGACTCGGATCACCCGCGCTATCGAACGCGGCATCCCAGCTCTCCGGCCGCGCGGCGGCCACGAGCCGCGCCATCAGCAGCTTCGACGCCTGGGCGTCCCGAGACGAACTGCCAAGGTCACCTCCAGGGGAGGCGCAGGTTACCGCATAGAACAAGAACGGTGCTCCGGACCGCTTCGCAAACTGTTCGACCAGCCGTGACTTGCCCACCCGACACCGCCTGCTCAACATCACGCACCGACCGGGCCGCTCCCCCGCCGCCACCTTCTGCAGCTCGGCAGAAGAGGCAACGGGCAACCCCACCGAAGCCCGATTCTTGAGGCGCGCCTCATGTCAGACTCGTCCTCGGATGCGAAGCGAAATGCCGCGGTCACAACAGGTGTTCGTCGTCGGCCTTCGCATCGGCCAGTAGATGTCGAACGAAAGTTCCCTGCAGGAGCGCACAACTCTCACAATCACTATTCAAGAGGGAGGCTAACGATGAGCACACCTTTACGTTTCGGCCCAGAACTTCGCCGTTTACGGCAGGAAGCGGGGCTGACTCTGACCGAGTTCTCCACGGCACTCAACTACGACAAGGGGCACCTCAGCAAGGTCGAGCGCGGGGAACGTTCCGCATCCCCCGAACTGGCCCGTCGGTGCGACGCCTTCCTCGGCGCGAACGGCGAGCTGCAATGCTTGGCCGTCCGCCCCGAGAGCGACTCGGACACCACCGAAACCCCCGCCGCCACGAACCTCTGGCTCGTCGGGCGCCGGGCGGTCCTCTCGGCGGGTACGGGGGCGCTGATCGACCTCGGCCTGAAACTCGGCAGTCAGGCACCCGCTGCCGCCGCCCCCCTCCTCCCCTCCTTCCGCGCGCAGTTCGACCAACTACGAAAGCTCGGCCAGTCCACCGCGCCGAAGGCCCTGCTTCCCCTGCTGGAGACACAGACGCGCACGGTCGCCGGGCTGGCCGCCGGCGCCCCGTCCGCCACTCGTGCCCCCGGGTTCCTGCTCGCGTCGCGGTTCGCGGAATTCACCGGCTGGATGGCCCAGGAGGCCGGGGACGGCGGCGCGGCTCTCGGCTGGACCGGTGAGGCCGCCGAACTGGCGCACGCCGGGGGCGATCCCTACCTCGGTTCGTACGCGCTCGTGCGACGCGCCCTTGTCACGCTCTACGACGGGGACGCCGGAGGCACCATCGCCCTGGCCCGGCGGGCTCAGAGCAGCGAACTCCCGCCGCGCATCCGGGGACTCGCCGCCCAGCGGGAGGCGCAGGGACACGCACTCATCGGCGACGAACACGACTGCCTCCGCAGTCTCGACAGGGCGCGGGAACTGCTCGATAGCGACGACGCCCGCAGCGGCGCCGAGCCTCTGATCGGCACCACCCACGTGAGCGATCCGGCGGCGATGACGACCGGCTGGTGCCTGTACGACCTCGGTCGCCCCAAGGCCGCCGCCGAGATCCTCGACCGGGAGTGCCGTCGCCTCCCAGCGCACGCGCTGCGCACCCGCGCCCGGTACGGCTTCCGCAGGGCTTTGGCCCACGCCGCCTCCGGAGAGGCCGAGCACGCGTGCGCGATCGCCGGGGAGTTCCTGAGGATGATGCCGACTGTGCCCTCGGCGACGGTGAACAGCGACGTCCGGCGTCTCGCGCGGGAACTCTCCCGGTTCCGGAGCAACCGGGCCGTACACGATCTGCAACCGGCGCTGGCACGGGTACTCGCCCCCGCGCACGACTGATACCGCTTCCACGACCGACGCCGGCTCGTCGAGCCGTCCGGCTCGCCGGACTGTCCGGTCGGCCCTCCGGATCCCACGATCCCGACGGGACCCTCTGATCCCCGCCCGACGTGTCACGCCGTGCCCCGCCTTCCTCGGGCTACCCCCGACCAGGGAAGCGCCGGGCGGCGCACCTCCATCCGTACGCCCTTCCGTGGACGCGCCGTGCTGTCACGCGGTCGGGGGGCCTCATGCCCCGGGTGGACCAGAGCCCCGGAGCCCTGTCTACAGCCCTCGCGCCCATACCCATGTGCCTCCGTCCTCCTCTCACGAAGGGAGCCTTCATGCCCGACGTCTTCGTCAACTACCGCACAGGTGACGTGGAAAACGCCGCGACCATGATTGCTCGAGAGCTCTCCCGCCGGTTCTGCGACGAGCGGATCTTCTTCGCCAGCAACTCGATCGAGGCCGGGCGCCGTTTCCCGGTGGAACTGATCAGGGCTATGGAGGAGTGCCAGGCACTTCTCGCCGTGATCGGCCCGCGTTGGGCGGAGGTGCAGGGGGCCGACGGCCGCCCCGCCCTCGAAGCCGAACAGGACTGGACCCGTCGTGAGATCCAGACCGCGCTCGACCGCGGGATCCTGGTGATCCCCGTGCTCGTCGGAAAGGCCACGCGGATCGACCCCTCCGTCCTCCCGGAAGACCTGCGGGAACTGGCAGACTGCCAGTACAGACGGTTCGACCACCGCAACGCCGAGTCGGACCTGACGTCGCTCGGCGACACCCTCGCCCGGCTGCTGCCGGAGCTGGGCGAGGCGGACCGCGACGCCCGTGCGGCGCGGGAGCGGGCGGGGGCGAATTCCCGCAAGAAGTCGGACCGGGCCGCTGGACATACCAAGTCGCGGACGCGCGACGTCGAGCAGCGCGTGCGCGGCGGCATCGGAAACCTCAACGGGGACCTGGGCACCTTCGTCAACGAGCCGCAGGGTCCCGTGAATACTGGTCGAGGCCACCAGTACAACGCCCCTCACTTCCAAGGCGACAACACCGGAGTCCAGTTCACGGCGGGCGACAACAGCAGTACGGTCCACCAGCGCTTCGAGCGTAAGAGCCGACGCTCGGACGACGGACGATGACCGGACAGGACCGCGTCACCGTCAACGATCCGCGCGCCCCGGTGAACAACGGCGAGGGGCACCAGTACGTCTTTTACGGCGTCGGCGGGGACTGGATGATCCGAAGAGGGGTTGAGTCCCTCCGGATCGCCCGCGAGGACCGGATGCGCCTGGCTGACCGGTTCGTTCCGCCGCGGAGCTACCGCGTCGCCGCCGACCGCCTGGAGAAGCCCGGATCGGTGGTGCTGCTGGAGGCTCCGCCCGGCAGCGGCCGCCGCGCCGCGGCGATCATGCTGCTGCATGGGGTCGGTGAGGACGGGGGCGCCGACGAGGAGGGAGTCCGGTTCGAGGAGTTTCCCGTCACGGGCAAGGACGAGAACCCCCTCGCTCCCGGTGAAGGAGACCGTTTCCTCCTCGACCTGTCCGGGATCGTCGACGAGGAGGCGTACACCAAGGCCCAGCACCACCTGGCCGTGCGCCGGTCACAGGTTCAGGATGCGGGGGCCCACATGGTCGTCGTCCTGCCGTCGGGCATGGAGCACGCCCATGCGCCGGGCCTGGAACCGCACACGGTGACGCTGGGGCGCCCCCGGGGTGTCGCCGTCGTCACTCGGTACCTCCGCATGGACCGGATGGCCTTCCGCCCCGCAGACCTGGAGAGCGCCGGACTTCAGCGCCTGTGCGACCGCTCTCCCATGCGGGAACTGGCGCGGTTCGCGGGGCTGGTGAGGGCAGCTCGCGACAGCGACCGGTTCGGCGCCGACTTCGCGGGATGGCTCGACCAGGCGATGCACGCGGTGACCGACCGCGCCGGTGAGGTGGGCCGACAGGTGGCCTCGGTCCGTACTGCGCCCGAGCGGGCCCTGCTGCTCGCGACGGCAATGTTCGAGGAGGCCGGCGCCGACATCGTCTACGAGGCGTGGCATGACCTGATGAGGACGGTGAGGCACGAGGAGGAGGCGACGACCGAGCTCGCGCGGACGGATTTCGGGGAGCGGTTGGCGGGGCTCGGAATCGAGCGGGACCCGGACGGACGGCTCCGCTTCGAACGGCTGGCCTACGCCGACGCGGTACGGACGTATTTCTGGGCGAACTTCCCCGGAGTACGCAACGATCTCAGGGACTGGATAGGCCACGCCGCCGGGCTGCGCGGTCTGACCACCGACGACCGGGTGAACGTCGTTGTCCGCTTCGGTGAGCGGTCTCTGGCCGTCGGGCGACCCGACCACCTCTTCGACCTTGCGGTCCGCTGGGCGGACAGCGCGACCGGGGCGTCCTGCGATCCGCGAGCCGTGGCGGCCCTCGAACTCGGCCTCAGCCACGAGAGGTTGGGAGGATGGTTCCGCAAGCGGATCTACAGGTGCGTGAGTTCCGGCTCCTTGCCGGACGGTCTCGCCCGCGTCCTGACCGTCGCCTGCCTGCAGAGCCTCGGCGCGACGCACTCGGACCAGGCGATGGTACGGCTTCACTACCTCGCCGTACGGAAGGGGGAGGCGGCACACGAGGCCCGGGAGGCACTTCTCGGCCTCGTGGGCCGCGACCGCCGGCTCTACCGACTGCTGATCGACCGTCTGCGGGACCGGACGCATCGGGAGCCGCGCAAGGCGGAGCCTCATCTGCGCCTGCTCACGGAGCTGCTGAGGAGCGACCGGGCACCGGACCCGCCACCGTGGCCGGACCTGTTTCTGGGCTGGGAGACCGTGTTCTCCCAGCCGCCGACGAACCTTTGGAACCTGTTGGTGAGCAGCTGGCTGAGCGCCGCAGCGAGCGACAGTGCACGGGAAATGGCGCTGGGCGTGATGGTCGGGGCAACGCACGGCCGCACGGCCGCTCTCCAGCGCCTCTACGTCATTGCCTGCAGTTGGGTGGGGTCCGCGCGTCATCCGTCCCGGGCGGGCGTCGCCGCCCTCTTCTGGCAGCACATCGACCACGCGCAATACGCCCGCACGGAGAACACGGAGCGTGCGGGCGCCGGACCACGGACCACGGAAGAGGCACGATGAGACACCGCTTTCCCAGCCTGCTGTTCGTCGCTCTCTGCGGCCTCACACCGGCTGTGCTCGGAAACCTCCTGCACTGGTCGCCATGGCTGTGGGGCTTCATGTCCATGGTCACGGCCTCGGGATCCCTGCTGCTCGTGATGACGGTCCTCAGCGGTGGCCACGCGTCGGCCGGCCCGTACGAGCCCGGGGAACCCGTGCCGCCCGCGGCGCCGACGGAGCAGCCGTACCAGGAGACGCGGGTGATCGACGCGGCACTGCCGAGCGGGGCAGACGGCTACGACTTCCTCTTCTCCGCCACCGTGTGGTGGAGACCAGTCCCCGACCACGCCGGCCGGTCCGACGGCGCCTCACCGGCCCTCGCCGTGTCCTCTGTCGTCAGCCGGGCCCTGGAGGTCGTCCGCCACGAGAAGCCCGGCCGGGCGAGCTTCGCGCGGTACCTCCTGGAGGGAGAGCTGAGCGCCCCGCTCCCCGACCGGAGCGGACGGGTGAAGGCTCTCGCGGCCGAGGTGACGCTGACCCTCGCCCCCGCCGACCGCGAGCGCCTGCGGAAGCTGAGCGCCCTTCGCAAGGACGAGGAGGTCTGGGAGTACGAGCGTCAGCACGAGCGCAACAAGCGGCGCTACCTCGGTGATGACGTGCTCAAGAGCGCGGGCAGCGCGGTGGTGTGGTGGCTCGCCCGCCACGAGAATGAGATCGAGAAGGCAGTCGGCATGATCGGACCGCTCGCTCAGATCGCGGCGGCGGCCAATGACGAGGAGGTGCCCGAGCTCTTCCGTCACCTGCTCGTATCGCACGTGGGCGCGCGGAGCGAGGCGACCGTCGGGGGCCAAGTGTGGGACGGACACGGCCATGAAGGAGAGGTGTTCGACCCTGAGGAGGAAGTAGGCGTCTCGGATCGGCTGCGCCTGTTGCTGGCGGCGGCGGGCCTGAAGCCGGACATGGACGGTCACACGGTGCTTGTGCACCGTGTGGTGCGGAGCCTGGAAGAGGAAGGGCTGGGCGAGGCCGCCGAGGAGATCAGGCGGACCTTTCTCCCGGCGCCCGACGAGGACGACGACGAGGGCCGGGAGACGGGCCTTCGAGTGAAGGGGACCACACGGGACCCTGGTCGCTACCCTTCCCGGACCCCGGGAGTTCACCGTTCACTAACGCGGCCGCGGACCCGGATGCCGACTCGGGCGAACGGAACCAAGGTCGGCGGGAGGCGAATGAGAACGACACGACACCTCCGCACTTCCGCGACACCTCGCACAGCCAGCACCGGCCCGCCGCACCTCGTGCAGGGGACGAGGACGGCGAGTACGGGGGCTGATCCGGTAGACGGTTGACTCTCCGTGGCTTCCCTTCACCGCACACCGCGGCAGGGGAGCCCTTTCTCTGTTCCTGGATTAACTGTAGGCGAGCGCAGGAACCGACCAGGGGCCCGACCTGGAAAGGTCGGGCCCCTCATGGCCCGTATGTTTACCAGGTCATCGGAGCACCCGCTACACGCTGAAGCGGAATATCTGCGAGCCGAACCTGACCTGCGGCGGAGCCTCGCGCAGGGCCCTGACCTGGGATGCCTCGTTGGCATGTGTTGGCTCCCGACGGCCGTTTACGGGTGTCCTGCGGACTGGCCGGGGTGCCGAGGCAGCGAAATACATGGCACACCGGGCGGGACCTGCAAGGAGCTGCGCAGGTGAGCGACTCCCACCCCTGCCCATGCGATAGGTGCTCTGGGCGGTGCCGGGAATCGCCTGACAGTTGAGGGGCAGATCCGGTATGTCTATGCGAGTGGACAACTCCGCAGAGACCCCCGAAGTCAACGACCGGACTCCTGCCGGGCCTAGCTAGGCCGACGAAGGGGCGTAGCCACTCCCCCGCGCGCTGACCGAAGTCAGCACGCTGCGGACTCTGTGCGGACCGCAAAGGCCGCCCACCCCGCTCCGCCGCAGGTCAGGCGGCCTTTCGCCGAACGTATTACACGTTGAACCTGAACTCCACCACGTCGCCGTCCTGCATCACGTAGTCCTTGCCCTCCATGCGCGCCTTGCCCTTGGCGCGGGCCTCGGCGACCGAGCCGGTTTCCACCAGGTCGGCGAAGGAGATGACCTCCGCCTTGATGAAGCCCTTCTGGAAGTCGGTGTGGATGACGCCGGCGGCCTCGGGGGCGGTGGCGCCCTTCTTGATGGTCCAGGCGCGGGTTTCCTTCGGGCCGGCCGTCAGGTAGGTCTGCAGGCCGAGGGTGTCGAAGCCGACGCGGGCGAGGGTGGCGAGGCCGGGCTCGTCCTGGCCGACGGACTGCAGGAGCTCCAGGGCCTCGTCCTCGTCCAGCTCGGCGAGGTCGGCCTCCAGCTTGGCGTTGAGGAAGATCGCCTCGGCGGGGGCGACCAGGGTGCGCTGCTCGTTCTTGAAGTCCTCGTCGATCAGCTCGTCCTCGTCGACGTTGAAGACGTACAGGAACGGCTTGGTCGTCAGCAGGTGCAGGTCGTGCAGGAGCTCGTTGCGCTCGGTGCCCTGGACGATGCCGTGCGCGAAGAGGGTGTCGCCCCGCTCCAGGATCTCCTTGGCCTCCTCGACGGCCTTGACCTTCGCGGCGACGTCCTTCTTGATCCGCGACTCCTTCTGCAGACGCGGCAGGACCTTCTCGATCGTCTGCAGGTCGGCGAGGATCAGCTCGGTGTTGATCGTCTCGATGTCGTCCTTGGGCGAGACCTTGCCGTCGACGTGGACGACGTTCTCGTCCTTGAAGGCGCGGATGACCTGGCAGATCGCGTCCGACTCGCGGATGTTCGCGAGGAACTTGTTGCCGAGGCCCTCGCCCTCCGAGGCGCCGCGCACGATGCCCGCGATGTCCACGAAGTCGACCGTCGCCGGGAGGATGCGCTGCGAGCCGAAGATTTCGGCCAACTTGGCCAGCCGCGCGTCGGGCACGCCGACCACGCCCACGTTGGGCTCGATCGTGGCGAACGGGTAGTTGGCCGCGAGCACGTCGTTCTTGGTCAGGGCGTTGAACAGGGTCGACTTACCGACATTCGGCAGACCGACGATTCCGATCGTGAGCGACACGTTGCGACTTCCCGTACGTGAGAGGGGGCTGGGCTGCGGGCCCGGTCCTTCTTCGGTGCGCGGGCGGGCCGATCCCCCAGTCTACGGCGTGCCGGGGGCGGCCCCGGTTCCGCGCCGGTGCCTGGCCGAGCTGCGTCCGTCGGCGTGTCTGAGGGGCTATTCGACACATAAACCGACCTAAGTTGGTCCAGTGGAGCATCACAGGACGCGACCCCCGCACAACGGACCGCGACGCGGCACCCCGCCGCTGCCCTCACAGGCGGCACGCGGCGGGGGCGGTGGTGCGCGGCCCGGACAGCGCCGCCCGGCCCACCGGCCCCCGCCTCGGCGGGCGCCGGTGCGGCAGTCCGCGCCGCCGCCGGCCGATGCGGCGCGGCGGCTGCCGAACCCGCGGCTGACCGGGCTGGGCGGCGGGCTGTTCAGCTGTGCGGCGATGTTCGCGCTGGGCTGCGTGGACGCGGTGCTGTTCGGGTCGTCGCTGACGGCCTACGGCGTGCTGTTCCTGCCGGTGTGCGCGCTGACCGCGGCGTGGATCAGGCGGGGCGATCTGGTGACCGCGCCCATCGTCGTACCGATCGCCTTCACCGTCGGGCTCGCCGTGGTGGCCGACGGCAAAGGCGGGCCGGCCGCCTGGCTGATGGGCCTGGTGACCGCCCTCGCCACGCAGGCGGGCTGGCTGTACGGGGGGACCCTCGTCGCCAGCGCGATCGTCGCCGTACGCAGGCTGCGTGCGGCCGGGCGGGGGGCCGCCTACCGACGCCCGCGGCCGGGGTGAGCCGTGAGCCACGGCCCCGCGAGGGGAGGCGTCCCCGTTCAGCGGCCCCGCTCGACGGCCCCGCTCGGCTGCCCGCTCGACGGCCGCCTCGACGGTCCCGTTCGACGGCCCTACTCGGCCGCGTGCATCGCCGCGCCCACGATGCCCGCGTTGTTCTGCAGCTGCGCCGGGACGACCTCCGCCTTGATGCCCTCGATGAAGTGCAGGAACTTCTGCGACTTGCGGCTGACGCCGCCGCCTACGACGAACAGCTCGGGAGAGAACAGCATCTCGACGTGCGCGAGGTACTTCTGCACCCGGCGCGCCCAGTGCTCCCAGGTCAGGTCCTCGTCGTCCTTGGCCTTGCTGGAGGCACGCCTCTCCGCGTCGTGACCGTGCAGCTCCAGGTGGCCCAGCTCGGTGTTGGGCACGAGGACGCCGTCGACGAACACCGCGCTGCCGATGCCGGTGCCGAAGGTCAGCAGGATGACCGTGCCCCGGCGGCCCTTGCCGGCGCCGAAGCGCATCTCCGCCACGCCGGCCGCGTCCGCGTCGTTGACCACCGTGGTGGGCAGCCCGCCCAGCCGCTCGGTGAACAACGCGCGCGCGTCGGTGTCTATCCAGCTCTTGTCGACGTTCGCCGCGGTGCGGACGGTCGCCCCGCCCGTGACCACGCCGGGGAAGGTCAGCCCGACCGGACCGGTCCAGCCGAAGTGGTCGACGACCTGCCGCACGCCGTCCGCCACCCCGTCGGGTGTCGCCGGCTGCGGGGTGAGCACCTTGAAGCGCTCCTCCGCGAGGTCGCCCCTGTCGAGGTCCACAGGGGCGCCCTTGATTCCGGATCCACCGATGTCAACGCCGAAGATCTGCATGGCTCTACGTTACGACGGACGACTGACAGTCACTCCGCCGAGGTGCCGGTGCGCTCCGCGACGATCGCCGCCGCCTCCTCGCGCAGGTCGCGCCGCAGCTCCTTCGGCAGCGAGAAGATGATGGACTCCTCGGCGGTCTTGACGATCTCGACGTCCTCGAAGCCGCGCCGCGCCAGCCACTCCAGCACCTGCTCGACCAGGATCTCCGGGACGGAGGCGCCGGAGGTGACACCGACCGTGGACACACCCTCCAGCCAGGCCTCGTCGATCTCGTCGGCGAAGTCCACGAGGTGGGCGGCGCGGGCGCCGGCGAGCTTGGCGACCTCCACCAGCCGCTTGGAGTTGGAGGAGTTGCGGGAGCCGACCACGACGACCAGGTCGGCCTCGGCGCCCATCTGCTTCACCGCGAGCTGGCGGTTCTGGGTGGCGTAGCAGATGTCGTCGCTCGGCGGGGAGATCATCTGCGGGAACTTCTCCCGCAGCGCGTCGACGGTCTCCATGGTCTCGTCGACCGACAGCGTGGTCTGCGACAGCCACACGACCTTGGACGGGTCGCGGACCTCGACCTTCGCGACGTCGCCGGGCCCGTCGACGAGCTGGATGTGGTCGGGGGCCTCGCCGGAGGTGCCGATGACCTCCTCGTGGCCCTCGTGGCCGATCAGGAGGATGTCGTAGTCCTCGTTGGCGAAGCGGACTGCCTCCTTGTGGACCTTGGTGACCAGGGGGCAGGTCGCGTCGATGGTGGCGAGCCTGCCGCGCTCGGCCTCCTCGTGCACGACGGGCGCCACGCCGTGGGCGGAGAACATGACGATGTTGCCCGGCGGGACCTCCTCCGTCCGCTCGACGAAGACGGCGCCCTTCTTCTCCAGGGTCTGCACGACGTACTTGTTGTGCACGATCTCGTGGCGCACGTAGATCGGAGCCCCGTACTGCTCCAGGGCTTTCTCCACGGCGATCACGGCGCGGTCGACACCCGCGCAGTAGCCCCGGGGAGCGGCGAGCAGGACACGTCGGCCAGACGAAGCAGTCATGGCACCCATCGTAAGGCCGCGTCCGGGGCCGGAGATCACTCCCGGGGCGAGGCCGGGCCGAGGGGGCCGCGCTGTCGGTGGCGGCCGTTACCCTCGCGGCATGGCTGTCAACACGTCCGCGGAAACGCCCCTGCCCGTGGGGGAGGTCTCCCGGCTCATCGGGGGGTGGATCGACCGGCTCGGGGCCGTGTGGGTCGAGGGGCAGATCACCCAGCTGTCGCGGCGGCCCGGCGCCGGCGTCGTCTTCCTCACGCTGCGCGACCCGTCGTACGACATCTCCGTGGGCGTGACCTGCTACCGGCAGGTGTTCGACGCCGTCGCCGACGTGGTGAGCGAGGGCGCCCGGGTCGTCGTGCACGCCAAGCCGGAGTGGTACGCCCCGCGCGGGCAGCTGTCGCTGCGGGCCGCGGAGATACGGCCGGTGGGGGTCGGCGAGCTGCTCGCGCGGCTGGAACAGCTGAAGAAGTCCCTGGCCGCGGAGGGGCTGTTCGCGGCCGAGCGGAAGAAGCCGCTGCCCTTCCTGCCGCAGCTGATCGGGCTGGTGTGCGGGCGGGCGTCGGCCGCCGAGCGGGACGTGCTGGAGAACGCCCGGCACCGCTGGCCCGCCGTCCGCTTCGAGGTGCGCAACGTCGCCGTGCAGGGCGTGCACGCCGTGCCGCAGGTCGTGCAGGCCGTGAAGGAGCTCGACGCGCTCGACGACGTGGACGTGATCATCGTGGCGCGCGGCGGCGGGAGCGTGGAGGACCTGCTGCCCTTCTCCGACGAGCAGCTGGTCCGCGCCGTCGCCTCCTGCCGTACGCCGGTGGTCTCCGCCATCGGGCACGAGCCCGACAACCCGCTGCTGGACTTCGTGGCCGACCTGCGGGCGTCCACCCCGACCGACGCGGCGAAGAAGGTCGTGCCGGACGTGGGCGAGGAGTACGAGCGGGTGCGGCTGCTGCGCGACCGGGCGCGGCGCTGCATGGCGGCGTTCGTGGAGCGGGAGGAACGCGGCCTGGCGCACGCGCTCGCGCGGCCGGCGATGGAGGACCCGCACCGGATGATCGACGCGCGCGCCGGCGACGTGGACGCGTTGCTGGAGCGTGGCCGGCGCTGTTTCGGGCACCAGCTCGACCGCGCCCTGTCGGAGCTGACGCACACGCACGCGCGTGTGGTGGCCCTCTCCCCCGCCGCGACCCTCAAGCGCGGGTACGCGGTGCTGCAGCGGGCGGACGGCCACGTCGTCCGCGCCCCGGACGAGGTCGCGCCCGAGGAGGCGTTGCGGGCGCGGGTGGCCGAGGGCGAGTTCACGGTTCGAGTCGACGCATAGGGTGGGCGGATGACCAGCAAGGCGGATGAGGCGCTCGGGTACGAGCAGGCGCGGGACGAGCTGATCGAGGTCGTACGGCGGCTGGAGGCGGGCGGGACGACGCTGGAGGAGTCCCTCGCGCTGTGGGAGCGCGGCGAGGAGCTGGCGAAGGTCTGCCGGCGCTGGCTGGAGGGGGCGCGGGCACGGCTGGACGCGGCGCTGGCGGAGGAGGAAGCGGCCGAGGGGGAGCGCGACGGGGCGTAGCCGCCCCGCCGACGGCCTCCGGCCGCCCCGATGCCCGGCGGTGCCCCTGGGCACCCCTGGGCGCGGCTGGGTGCCCCTGGGCGTGGCTTACCCGCCGGCGCGTCCGGTGCGGCTACTTCAGCTCGAGCGCGCGCACCATCTCGGTGAGCTGCCCGAAGGAACCGGTGCCCGCCACCACGGTCGTCGAGTTCTTGCCCGGGAGCACCAGCGCGTCGTACCGGCCACCGCTGTAGCGCTTCCACGTTCGGCCGTCGATCTTCTGGGTGACTTCGGTCGCCCGCGCGCCCTGGCTGGCCCCGTCGATGAAGACGGCCGGCTTCTGAGTCGACTGCTCGATCTGTACGTACTGGTCGTCGGGGGTGTGGAAGCCCAGATGCCAGGAGTCGAAGTGGTCGCCCCGGAAGCGCACGGAGGTCGCCTTCCAGGTCTCCGGCAGCCCCTCCGGCGCGGCGATCGGGTACGACGCCGCGCGGCGGGCTGTGATCAACTCGATCCGGTAGTCGACCCGCTTGATGTCCGGTGCCGAGTCGTCGTGCGGGATGAAGACGTAGATGACCGCCGCCGCGATCCCGATCAGGCCCAGGGAGAGGATCATGTCCCGGACCGTCTTCTGCTTGCCGTTCGAACCTGCCACGCCCCCTATGGTCGCAGGTGCCGGACCCGCTCATCCGTGGGGCCCCCTGCTCATTCTGTGTGCTCGACGATAGAGTCGTGGGTAACCCTCATCCGGCCGTCGTCGTATCAGAAAGGTGCGCTCCGATGACCGAAAACCATCATCTGCCGTCCGAACTCGAAGTTCCCAGCGAAGCCCCCGACCGCAACCTCGCCCTGGAACTCGTCCGGGTGACCGAAGCCGCCGCCATGGCCGCCGGCCGCTGGGTCGGGCGCGGCGAGAAGAACGGCGCCGACGGTGCCGCGGTGCGCGCCATGCGGACCCTCGTGTCCACGGTCTCGATGAACGGCGTCGTCGTCATCGGCGAGGGCGAGAAGGACGAAGCCCCGATGCTGTTCAACGGGGAACGCGTCGGCGACGGGACCGGGCCCGAGTGCGACATCGCCGTCGACCCCATCGACGGCACCACGCTGACCGCCAAGGGCATGCCGAACGCGATCGCCGTGCTGGCCGCGGCCGACCGCGGGTCGATGTTCGACCCGTCCGCCGTGTTCTACATGGACAAACTGGTCACCGGCCCGGAGGCGGCCGACTTCGTCGACATCGACGCGCCCATCTCGGTGAACATCCGCCGGGTCGCCAAGGCCAAGCGCTCCAGCCCCGAGGACGTGACCGTCGTCATCCTGGACCGGCCGCGCCACCAAGGCCTCATCAAGGAGATCCGCGAGGCCGGCGCGCGCATCAAGCTGATCTCCGACGGCGACGTCGCCGGGTCGATCTACGCGCTGCGCGAGGGCACCGGCGTCGACATGCTGCTCGGCATCGGCGGCACGCCCGAGGGCATCATCTCGGCCTGCGCCGTGAAGTGCCTGGGCGGCACGATCCAGGGCAAGCTGTGGCCCAAGGACGACGAGGAGCGGCAGCGGGCGATGGACGCGGGGCACGACCTGAACCGCGTGCTGACCACCGACGACCTGGTCTCCGGTGAGAACGTCTTCTTCGTCGCGACCGGCATCACCGACGGCGAGCTGCTGCGCGGCGTGCGGTACCGGTCCGAGACCGCCACCACCGACTCGATCGTGATGCGGTCGAAGTCCGGGACGGTGCGGCGGATCAACTCCGAGCACCGGCTGAGCAAGCTGCGGGCCTACAGCGCGATCGACTTCGACCGGGCCAAGTAGCGGCGCGCGGGCCGGCCGCAGGAGCCGCCCGCACCGGGACTGCTCGCGGCTGCCCGCGCCCCAGCGCGAGAAGGGGCGCCCTCTGGTGCGGAGAGGGCGCCCCTTCGGCGTTGGTGCCGGCTATCCCGCGGCCGGTATGCGGGCCGCTCTGGCAGCCTTCTTCAGCTCCATGTCCCGGCGGCGGCGCCGGGCCAGGACCACGCGGCGCTCCGCGGCGGTGAGACCGCCCCAGACGCCGTACGGCTCGGGCTGCAGCAGTGCGTGCTCGCGGCACTCGACCATGACCGGGCAGCGCGCACAGACGCGCTTGGCCGCCTCCTCGCGGGACAGCCGGGCGGCGGTGGGCTCCTTGGAGGGGGCGAAGAACAGGCCTGCCTCGTCGCGGCGGCACACCGCCTCGGTGTGCCAGGGCGCGTCTTGGTCCCTGTCTCGCACAGGCACCCGCTGGGCCGGCACGGCAGCTACCTGCAGGGACGAATGCGGCGGTTGCAGCACGGTCTACTCCTGACGACGGCTTCGCGAGCGAGAGACGATGCAGCAAGGCCTACCCGCTGTACGCGTGCCTATGCACTGAGTCCCCGACGGCCGGTGGCCTCAGCACCGCCCCCCGCGCCACCGTCCGCCGGCGCCGCCACCCCGCCCACCCGGTGTCGCGCGAGCGGCCGGACCCAGCCGGACCACGACCGGATCCACGACCGGACCACGACCGGATCCACGACCGGACCACGACCGGACCGCGACCGGATCCACGGCCGTCAACGGTCCAGGTGCCTGCGCAAACCCTTGTCGACCTTGCGCTGCACCCGGTCGAGGATGTCCGCGACGACCTTGCCCCGCTTCGGCCGCCCCTCCACGTTGCCCAGCACGGCCCAGCCGTCGATGTAGACCACCGGCGCCTCGGGCTCGGGCGAGTCGAGCGCGTCCACCTCGAAGTTGCCGAGCACGCCGCCGCCGGTGCCGCGCAGCGACACGTTCTCCGGCACGCGGACCTGGACGTCGCCGAAGACCGAGATCGCCTTGATCATGACCTGCTGGTGCTCGAAGAGCGCCTCGCTGAGGTCTATCTCCACGCTGCCGAACACCGCGTACGCGTGGATGCGGCGCCCGGCGCGCCAGCGGCCCCGGCGGGCGGCGGAGGAGAAGACCGCGACGACGCTGTCGTCGGCGTCCGCCGGTATCGCGCCGGCGGGGGGACGGCCCGGGGCCGCGGCGTAGGCGGGCGCGGCGCGGCGCTGGTGCGCCCCCGGCAGGTCCTTCACCAGGGGTTCGAGCTGGCCGACGGTCTTGGCCCGGTAGACCTCCTCGACCCGCTCGGCGTGTTCCTCGGCGGTCAGGCGGCCCTCGGCGAGGGCCTCGCGCAGGATGTCGGCGATACGGTCGCGGTCGGCGTCCGAGGCGCGCAACTCGGAGACGGCGGGCGCGGGCGGCGGCTGCTTCTGAAGGTCCACGGCAGCAGCGTACCGAAACGCGATAGATCGCGACTACCCCTGGTCCCGGGCCTGTGGAAAACCCGTGCCGCCGCGGCGTCCCGCCGCGGACTGAGCCCAACCTCACAAGCTCCGCGCCGACGGCAGGTTCTACGCTGGTGAGCGCCCGTCGGCGCTGACGGGCCGCCGTCCGTCGAGTGAGGAATGGGCACGATGCCTGAGTTCGCGTACACCGATCTGCTCCCCCAGGGAGAGGACACCACCCCCTACCGGCTGGTGACCTCCGAAGGTGTCTCCACCTTCGAGGCCGACGGGCGGACGTTCCTCAAGGTGGAGCCGGAGGCGCTGCGCAAGCTGGCCGAGGAGGCCGTCCACGACATCCAGCACTACCTGCGCCCGGCCCACCTCGCGCAGCTGCGCCGGATCATCGACGACCCGGAGGCCAGCGCCAACGACAAGTTCGTCGCCCTGGACCTGCTGAAGAACGCCAACATCGCGGCCGCCGGCGTGCTGCCGATGTGCCAGGACACCGGCACGGCGATCGTCATGGGCAAGCGCGGGCAGAACGTGCTCACCGAGGGCCGTGACGAGGAGGCCCTCAGCCACGGCATCTACGACGCCTACACCAAGCTGAACCTGCGCTACTCGCAGATGGCTCCGCTGACCATGTGGGAGGAGAAGAACACCGGCTCCAACCTCCCCGCCCAGATCGAGCTGTACGCCACCGACGGCGGCGCCTACAAGTTCCTGTTCATGGCGAAGGGCGGCGGCTCGGCCAACAAGTCGTTCCTCTACCAGGAGACCAAGGCCGTCCTGAACGAGGCCTCCATGATGAAGTTCCTGGAGGAGAAGATCCGTTCGCTGGGCACTGCCGCCTGCCCGCCGTACCACCTGGCGATCGTCGTCGGCGGCACGAGCGCGGAGTACGCGCTGAAGACGGCCAAGTACGCCTCCGCCCACTACCTGGACAACCTGCCCACCGAGGGCTCGCCGCTCGGCCACGGCTTCCGGGACGAGGAGCTGGAGGAGAAGGTCTTCGAGCTCACCCAGAAGATCGGCATCGGCGCGCAGTTCGGCGGCAAGTACTTCTGCCACGACGTGCGCGTGGTGCGCCTGCCGCGCCACGGCGCGTCCTGCCCCGTCGCGATCGCGGTGTCCTGCTCCGCGGACCGCCAGGCGGTCGCGAAGATCACCGCCGAGGGCGTCTTCCTGGAGCAGCTGGAGACCGACCCGGCGCGGTTCCTGCCGGAGACCACGGACGAGCACCTCACCGAATCCGACAGCGGCTCCGCCGCGGGGTCCTCCGACGTGGTGAAGATCGACCTGAACCAGCCGATGGAGACGATCCTCGCCGAGCTGACCAAGTACCCGGTCAAGACGCGCCTGTCGCTGACCGGTCCGCTGGTCGTGGCCCGCGACATCGCGCACGCCAAGATCAAGGAGCGGCTGGACGCGGGCGAGGAGATGCCGCAGTACCTCAAGGACCACCCGGTGTACTACGCGGGCCCCGCGAAGACCCCCGAGGGCTACGCGTCCGGCTCCTTCGGCCCGACCACCGCCGGGCGCATGGACTCCTACGTCGAGCAGTTCCAGGCGGCGGGCGGTTCCAAGGTGATGCTCGCCAAGGGCAACCGGAGCAAGCAGGTCACCGACGCGTGTGCCGCGCACGGCGGCTTCTACCTGGGCTCCATCGGCGGGCCCGCCGCCCGGCTCGCCCAGGACTGCATCAAGAAGGTCGAGGTCCTCGAGTACGAGGAGCTGGGCATGGAGGCGGTCTGGAAGATCGAGGTCGAGGACTTCCCGGCGTTCATCGTCGTCGACGACAAGGGCAACGACTTCTTCCAGGACCCGGCACCGCAGCCGACGTTCACCAGCATCCCGGTGCGGGGCCCCGGCCTGTCCTGAGCCGCCGCGAGAGCCTCACAGACCCCTCGGCGTCGCCGGGGGGTCTGTGCATGCTCCGGGAGGGTCCGGCAGCCGTCGCACGGCGGGCCGGGCGGATCTCCCGGGCCCCAGCGATGTGTGCCGCCAGGCCTGCGGAACGCAGAACCTGATCCACCAGGTCGCTCGTCATGGGGGGAGAGCAGGGGCAACGGAAGTGCGGGGGGCAGCCATGAGTGAGCGGGGCAGCGGTGCGACGGCGGCGGTGGAGGCAGCGACGTCCCGGGCGGCAAGGTGGTGGTCCGCGGGCGGCCGGGCGTCCTGGGCGCGGGGGCGGGCGCTCGCCGCGTCGGCCGTGCTGACAGCGGTGCTGCTGGCGTTCCACCGGCTGGTCCCCGACACCCCCGGGCATCTGGGCAGTCTGCTGGAGAGCTTCCTGCCCTGGTCCGGCCTGGTGATCACGGTGCTGTTCGGCCTGGCTCTGCTGCGCCGCTCGGGTGTCGCGCTGGTGGCCCTGCTGCTGCCGGTGGCGGCATGGACGCACCTCTTCGGCGGGCTGCTGCTGTCCGGGACCAAGCCCGGTGGGCCCGGCCTGGTCGTGGTGCAGCACAACGTCAGCGACGAGAACACCGACCCCGCGGGAACAGCCCGCTCGCTGGCCGAAGCCGGGCCCGACCTCATCGGCCTGGAGGAACTGCTGCCCGCGGCACTGCCGGTCTACGAGAGAACCCTCGCCGCTCGCTACCCCTACCACGCGGTGGTGGGATCCGTCGGACTGTGGTCGAAGCTCCCGCTCAGCGATGTCCAGAAGCTGGACATCAAACCCGCCGGGATCACAGAACCCTGGAGCCGCGGACTACGGGCAGTGGCCCACACCCGGCACGGTGAGATCGCGGTCTACGTCGCGCACCTGCCCTCGGTCCGCTTGCACGCGACCGGCCTCGCCTCCTCCTGGCGCGACGAAAGCGCCCGCCTGCTGGGCGAGGCCGTCGCCGCGGAGGAACTGCGCACGGTGATACTTCTCGGCGATCTCAACAGCACGGCCGACGACCGCGGGCTGGCCCCGCTGACCTCACGGATGAACGTGCCGGCCCGGGGCTTCGCCTTCAGCTTCCCCGCTGTCTTCCCGGTGGCCCGGATCGACCAGGTGCTGGCTCGTACGGCGACCGTCGGTCGCATCCGCACCCTGCACCCCACCGGCAGCGACCATCTCCCGGTCGTCGCCCGGGTCACACTGGGCTGAGGCGACCTCCCCGGAGCCGACCGGACAGGGTGACGACCCGCCCGTGCGGGGAACAGGGGGTCCGTCGTCGGTGCTGTGGGACATGGAGGTGATCGTCGATGGGCGACGAGCAGGACAGGGGCGGGTACCGGATCGAGCGTGACTCCATGGGCGAGGTGCGGGTCCCGGCGGACGCCAAGTGGCGGGCGCAGACGCAGCGGGCCGTGGAGAACTTCCCCGTCTCCGGCCGGCGCCTGGAGCGCGCCCACATCGAGGCGCTCGCCCGGATCAAGGGCGCCGCCGCCGAGGTGAACGCGCGGCTCGGGGTGCTCGACGAGGACGTCGCCGGGGCGATCCAGGAAGCGGCGGAGGAGGTCGCCCGCGGTGACTGGGACGAGCACTTCCCGGTCGACGTCTTCCAGACCGGGTCCGGCACCTCGTCCAACATGAACGCCAACGAGGTCGTCGCCACCCTGGCGAGCGAGCGTCTCGGGCGGGCCGTGCATCCGAACGACCACGTCAACGCCTCGCAGTCGTCCAACGACGTCTTCCCGTCCTCGATCCACATCGCCGCCACCGCCGCCGTCACCCGCGACCTGATCCCGGCCCTGGAGCACCTGGCCGCCGCCCTGGAGCGCAAGTCGGAGGAGTTCGCGGACGTCGTGAAGGCGGGGCGGACGCACCTGATGGACGCCACGCCCGTGACGCTGGGGCAGGAGTTCGGCGGGTACGCCGCCCAGATGCGCTACGGCGTGGAGCGGCTGCACGCGTCGCTGCCCCGGCTCGCCGAGCTGCCCCTCGGTGGCACCGCCGTGGGCACCGGCATCAACACCCCGCCCGGGTTCTCCGCCGCGGTGATCGAGGAGGTCGCCCGGGTCACGGGGCTGCCGCTCACCGAGGCCCGCGACCACTTCGAGGCGCAGGGCGCGCGGGACGGGCTCGTCGAGACCAGCGGGCAGCTGCGGACCGTCGCCGTGGGGCTGACGAAGATCGCCAACGACCTGCGGTGGATGTCGTCCGGGCCGCGCACCGGACTGGCCGAGATCAGCCTGCCGGACCTGCAGCCGGGTTCGTCGATCATGCCGGGCAAGGTCAACCCGGTCGTCCCCGAGGCCGTGCTCATGGTCGCCGCGCAGGTGATCGGCAACGACGCCACCGTCGCCACCGCCGGGGCGTCGGGCAACTTCGAGCTGAACGTGATGCTTCCGGTGATCGCCGAGAACGTGCTGGAGTCGGTCCGGCTGCTCGCGAACGTCAGCCGGCTGCTGGCCGACCGCACCGTCGACGGGATCGTCGCCCACCGCGAGCGCGCCCGCGAGTACGCCGAGTCGTCGCCCTCGGTGGTCACCCCGCTCAACAAGTACATCGGCTACGAGGAGGCCGCGAAGGTCGCCAAGAGGTCGCTGGCGGAGCGGAGGACGATCCGTGAGGTGGTCCTGGAGAGCGGATACGTGGAGCGCGGGGACCTGACCGTCGAACAGCTCGACGAGGCCCTGGACGTCCTGCGTATGACGCGTCCGTAACCTTTCGCCGCGGCGCCGTGAACCGTGCCGCGTTCCGCGGCGTCGTATGCCTGGGGCACCTAAAATCCGTTCATGGCAGAGGGTGGAGCGGTGAAAGCGGTGAGAGCGGACGGGGAGTCGGACGGCGGACCGGACGGGACGACGGCGTTCTGGGCGCCCGGGAGCCAGATCCTGTGGCGGTACCGGGAGAACGCCGGCGAGCGCTTCCACATCGCGCGCCCGGTCACCGTCGTACGGGACGACGAGGAGGTCCTCGCCGTCTGGATGGCGCCCGGGACGGAGTGCGTGAAGCCGGTGCTCGCGGACGGCACCCCGCCGCACCGGGAACCGCTGCGGTCCCGGTACACCAAGCCGCGGACGGTCCGGCGCGACCGGTGGTTCGGCACGGGTGTGCTGAAGCTGGCCCGGCCGGGCGAACCCTGGTCGGTGTGGCTGTTCTGGGAGCCGGGCTGGACGTTCAAGAACTGGTACGTGAACCTGGAGCAGCCGCTGGCCCGCTGGGCGGGCGGGGTGGACTCCGAGGACCACTTCCTGGACATCTCCGTGCGGCCGGACCGCAGTTGGCGCTGGCACGACGAGGACGAGTTCGCGCAGGCCCAGCGGGACGGGCTGATGGACGCCGGACTGGCCCGGCGGGTGCGGGAGGCGGGCGCGTCGGCGGTGGAGGTGATCCGCGCCTGGGGGCCGCCGTTCTCGGACGGCTGGCAGAACTGGCGCCCGGATCCGTCCTGGGGGGTACCGTCTCTGCCGGAGGACTGGGACCGTACGCCCGCGCACGTGTCCGCGTGAGACCCTTGCTGCGCCCCCGGCTCACAACCGTAGGATCGTCCTCCGCAAGGGCGCACAGCGGCAACTCCCGGAGCATGCGCTGGGCTTGACGACGTCACCGAGGGGCGGCAGGAGTGAGCGAGGGGTACGAGGGGAACACCGGCGCGAGTCGCGAGAGAGTCGCCGGTGACACAGGAACAACCTCTGACCACGCGGGAATTCCGTTCCGGGGACACGTATTCCGGGTATCGGGATTCCTGCGGGACGAACTGCACGCACGGCGCGCAGCCCCGGACGGACGGATTCGACACGCGTGACGGAGCAGCCCATCTCCTTCGAGCGCCCACAGCCCGGCGCCGACCCCGCGGACCCTCGCGGGGCGCTCCTGCACACCCCGACGCCGGCCACGCCGCCGGCCGGTGCCGCGGCCTTACCTCTTCAGGCGCGTACGGGTGAGACGCCCTCGACGCCGGGGACGGCCGTGCCGCGGGGCGCGGGCACGGATCCCGTCGGCACCGACCCCGAGCACTCCCAGCCGGCCGGCGTCGAGCCCGGCACCCACCGTCCGCGGCCGGTGTCCGAGACGATCCCGGTCCAGCCGGGCGGCGAGCAGGAGCGGCCGCCGGGCGGCCCGGGCGCGGAGCGGCGCACCGGTCAGGGGCTGCCGCCCGGCCGGCCCACGCCCATGCGGCGGGACGGGGACCGGCTGAGGTTCGTGGGGGCCGCGACCCGGCGGATCGCCCGCGGCATCGACCTGGACGAGATCGTCATGGGGCTGTGCCGGGCCACCGTGCCGACGTTCTCCGACGCGATCCTCGTCTACCTGCGCGATCCGCTGCCGGTCGGCGACGAGCGGCCCACCGGCCCGCTGCTGCTGCGGCTGCGCCGTACCGACCGGATCCCGGCGGAGCGGGACACCGAGGGCGGCTTCTCGCCGGTGCCGCAGACGGACTCGCCGGACTTCCCGGAACTCGCGGCGCTCGGCGCGGAGCTGTGCGAGGTGCGGCCCGGCAGCGCGCTCGCCGAGGTGCTGCGCGGAGTCCGCCCGGTCTTCACGGACGCGCCCGCCGCGCGCGCGGCGCTGCCGGAACTCCTCGGCGACGGCGGCGAGTTCTGTGTGCCGGACGGGCAGCGGGCGATCCTCGCGCCGCTGCGCGGCCGGCGCCGGGTGATAGGCGCCGCGCTGTTCCTGCGCCGCCCGGAGCGCCTCGCCTTCGATGCGGACGACCTGCTGGTGGCGGCCCAGCTCGCCACGCACAGCGCGCTCGGCATCGACAAGGCGGTGCTGTACGGGCGTGAGGCGTACATCGCCGACGAGTTGCAGCGCACCATGCTGCCGGAGACCCTGCCCCGCCCGACGGGCGTGCGGCTGGCGTCGCGTTACCTGCCGGCCGCCGAGACCGCGCGCGTCGGCGGCGACTGGTACGACGCGATCCCGCTGCCGGGCAGCCGGGTCGCGCTGGTCGTGGGGGACGTGATGGGGCACTCCATGACGTCGGCCGCGATCATGGGCCAGCTGCGGACCACGGCGCAGACCCTCGCGGGTCTGGACCTGCCGCCGCAGGAGGTGCTGCACCACCTCGACGAGCAGGCGCAGCGGCTCGGCACCGACCGCATGGCGACCTGCCTGTACGCCGTCTACGACCCGGTCTCGCACCGGATCACCATCGCCAACGCCGGCCATCCGCCGCCGGTCCTGCTGCACCTGGGCGGCCGGGCGGAGGTGCTGCGGGTGCCGTCGGGGGCGCCGATCGGGGTGGGCGGCGTCGACTTCGAGGCCGTGGAGCTGGACGCGCCCGCCGGGGCGACCCTGCTGCTCTACACCGACGGCCTGGTGGAGTCCCGGCTGCGGGACGTGTGGACGGGCATAGAACAGCTGCGCGAGAAGCTCGCCGCGACCGCGCAGCTGACCGGGCCCGACCACCCGCCGCCGCTGGAGGCGCTGTGCGACGAGGTGCTGGACATGCTCGGCCCGGGCGACCGGGACGACGACATCGCGCTGCTCGCGGCCCGTTTCGACGGGATCGCGCCGAGCGACGTGGCGTACTGGTTCCTGGAGCCGGAGGACGCGGCGCCCGGCCGGGCCCGCCGGCTGGCCCGGCGCGCGCTGGCCCGCTGGGACATGGAGGAGCTGACTGACTCCGTGGAGCTGCTGATCAGCGAGGTCGTCACGAACGCGGTGCGGTACGCCTCCCGGCCGGTCACGCTGCGGCTGCTGCGCACCGACGTGCTGCGCTGCGAGGTCGGCGACGACGTGCCGCAGCTGCCGCGGCTGCGGCAGGCCAGGGCGACCGACGAGGGCGGGCGCGGGCTGTACCTGGTGAACAAGATGGCCAGGCGGTGGGGGGCGACGCGGCTGAGCACCGGGAAGGTGGTCTGGTTCGAGCTGAACCGGACGTAGGCCCCCTCCTGAGCCCCCACCGGCCCCAGGAACGCGTGAAGGGCGCCCGGCGAATCCGCCGGGCGCCCTTCACGCGTGATCGCCTGCCTATGGGGCCACCGGGTTGACCGGGTCGACCGGGTTGCCGGTCGTCGGGGTCTGGGACGGCGTCTGGGACGGCGTCTGCGTGGGCGTCTGGGACGGCGTCTGGGAGGGCGTCTGGGACGGTGCCTGCGACGTCGGCGCCTGGCTCGTCGGCGTCTCGCTGGGCGTCTCGCTCGGCGTCTCGCTCGGCGTCTCGCTGGGCGTCGCGCTGACCGTCGGCTGGACCGCCGCGCCCTGCGTGGTCTCCAGGTCGAACTTCAGGCCCGTCTTGGAGACGCCGAAGGTGTACGCCGCCCAGATCTGCGCCGGGAAGCCGCCGCCGTTGACGCGGGGGAAGCCGCCCGCCTCGTACATCGAGACCTGCGCGCCGGTCTTGGCGTCCTCGCCGAACAGGCCGACCGAGGTGACCAGGTCGGGCGTGTAGCCGGTGAACCAGGCCGACCGGTTCTCGTCGGAGGTGCCGGTCTTGCCGGCGACCTTGCGCCCGTCGCGCTGGGCGTTGTCCCGCACCGACACCTTGGCCGTACCGTCGTCGACCACGCCGGTGAGCACGGAGGTGACCGTGTCGGCGGCCTCCCGGCTGATCACCTGCGGGCCGATCGGATCGGGCAGTTCGACGCTGCGGGTGCTGTGCTCGACCTCCTTGATGATGGTCGGGGTGACCTTCTTGCCGTGGTTGTCGAGGGTGGCGTAGACGCCGGCCATCTGCAGCGGGCTGGCGCCCATGGTGCCGAGGGTCTGCGCGGGCACCGCCTGCAGGTCGGCGGTGTCCATGCCCAGGTGTCCGGCGACCTCCAGCACCTTGTTCATGCCGACGTCGACGCCCATCTGCGCGAAGACGGAGTTGACGGACTTGTTCATGGCCGTCTGGACGGTGATGTCGCCGTAGTTCTGGTGGTCCTCGTTCTCGGGGGCGAACCCGACCTTGCTGCCGCCGTCGACGACCTGGCGGTTGCTGGTGCCGTCGTAGAGGGTGTTCGCGGTGATCGGCTTGCCGTCCTGCGTCTCGGCGCCCTCGTCGAGGGCGGCGGCGAGGATCACCGGCTTGAACGTCGAGGCGGGCTGGTAGTCGGTGCGGGTGGCGTTGTTGCGGTAGTGCTCGTAGTAGTTCTTGCCGCCGTACATCGCGACGACCGCGCCCGTCTTCGGGTTCACGGACACGGCGCCGGCCTGGACGTTGCCGTCGACCTTGCGCTTCTTCTTGTCCAGCTTGCTGGTGAGCTGGGACTTGGCGGCCTTCTCCAGCGCCGTCTGCTTCTTCTTCTCGATGTTGAGGGTGATGGTCCAGCCGCCGGCGTTGACCATGGTCATGGCGTCGTTGGTGTTGTCCGCGGTGCCCTGGGCCACCAGCTGCCGGGCGAGCTGGGCGTTGGCCGCGTCGACCAGGTAGCCGACCTGGCCGCCCATGCCGGGCGCGGCCTTGGGCGCCTTCGGGACCGGGAACTTCATGCCCTGGCGCTTGGCCTTGTCCAGCCAGCCCTCCTCGACCATGTTGTCCAGGACGTAGTCCCAGCGCGCCCTGACCAGCTTCCGGCCGGTGTCGGAGGCGACGGCCCAGTCGTACTGGCTCGGCGCCTGCAGCAGCGCGGCCAGGTAGGCGCCCTGCTCGACGGAGAGCTCCTCGGCGTCGACGCGGTAGTAGGCCTGGGCGGCGGCCTGGATGCCGTAGGCGCCGCGGCCGTAGTAGCTGGTGTTGATGTAGCCGGCGAGGATGTAGTCCTTGGACTTCTCGCGGTCCAGCTTCAGGGAGATGACCAGTTCCTTCAGCTTGCGCGTGATGGTCTGGTTCTGGGTCAGGTAGTAGTTCTTGACGTACTGCTGGGTGATCGTCGAGCCGCCCTGCGCGCCCTTGCCGGAGAGCGTGTTGAGCAGACCGCGGGCCGTGCCCCGGAAGTCGACGCCGGCGTCCTTGTAGAAGGTCTTGTTCTCGGCGGCGACAAAGGTGAGCTGGACCTTCTTGGGCACCTTCGCCAGGTCCACGATCTCGCGGTTGCGCTCGCCGCTGCGGGTCATGAGGCTGCCGTCGCTGTACTTGTAGACGTTGCTCTGCAGCGTCGCGTCGGCGTTCCCCTTGGGGATGTCGATCATCATGTAGAGCACGACGAAGGCGAGCATGCCGAGCAGGGTGAAGCCGAAGACCGTGCCGACGATCTTCTTCCAGGTGAACATCCGGCGTATGAGACTCCTGCCGTCGCCGTTCCTGCTGCCGCCCTTGCCCTTGCCCTTGGCCGCCCTGCGGGCCGCGGCCCGGCCTCCCCCGGCCGCCGACGCCCCGGACGCGTCCGTGGAGGCCGTCGTCGTCTCGGACGAGCGCAGGGGCGTCGCGCGGCGGGCACCGCGCTGCCGCGCTCGTCTCTCTTCCGCTCGTCCCATTGGTCCGTTCCGCTCCGCTTCGCTCATGTGTGCTCGGATGTCACACAGGTTCGCCGCACAGGTCAGCTCAGAAAGCTAACACCGTGAGGTGCGGCAAAGGCCCACCGATCCGGCCTTCCGCGGGCGTGAGAATCAGCACCCGCTCCAACAGAGCCGACGGCCGACGGACGCCGAGGGTTGCCTCCGGGAGGCAAAGTGCGACGCACGCGACAGTGCGGGCGCCCGGCTGCGAGCCGACCGCGGCCACCGGCCGGGCCGCTGTTCCAGAACCGTGACAATCGGCCGCCACCTGCGCGGGCGCACCGGCCGCCGCGTCCCGGGCATCCGACGTATACACACCGCGTATACATCGTGCGTATAGTGCTTGCCATGTCCATCGGTCACACACTCCTGGGGCTCCTGGAGTCCGGGCCCCGCCACGGTTACGACCTCAAGCGGGCCTTCGACGAGAAGTTCGGTCACGACCGGCCGCTGCACTACGGCCAGGTCTACTCGACGATGTCCCGCCTGCTGAAGAACGGGCTCGTCGAGGTCGACGGCATCGAGCCGGGCGGCGGACCCGAGCGGAAGCGGTACGCGATCACCGAGGCCGGCGTCACCGACGTCGAGCGGTGGCTGGCGACGCCGGAGAAGCCCGAGCCGTACCTGCAGTCGACCCTTTACACCAAGGTCGTCCTGGCGCTGCTCACCCGGCGCGACGCCGCCGACATCCTCGACACACAGCGGGCCGAGCACCTGCGCATGATGCGGGTCCTGACCGACCGCAAACGCAAGGGCGACCTGGCCGACCAGCTCATCTGCGACCATGCCCTGTTCCACCTGGAGGCCGACCTGCGCTGGCTGGAGCTCACCGCCGCGCGCCTGGACAGGCTCGCGGCGGCGGTGACCCGGTGAGCCCCACGCCCTCTGCCCCGTCCGCGCCGGCCGGCTCCCTGCTGGTGGCCCGGGACCTGCACAAGGCCTACGGGCCGACGGCCGCCCTCGACGGCGCCGGCTTCTCCATCCACCCCGGCGAGGTCGTCGCCGTGATGGGCCCGTCCGGGTCCGGCAAGTCGACGCTGCTGCACTGCCTCGCCGGGATCGTGACCCCCGACTCGGGATCGATCCTGTACGACGGGCGTGAGATGGCGACGATGAACGACGCCGAGCGCAGCCGGCTGCGGCGGTCGGAGTTCGGGTTCGTGTTCCAGTTCGGGCAGCTCGTGCCGGAGCTGACCTGCGTCGAGAACGTCGCCCTGCCGCTGCGGCTGAACGGCACCCCCCGCAAGGAGGCCGAGCGGACCGCGCTGTCCTGGATGCGGCGGCTGGAGGTCGACGACCTGGGCAGGAAACGTCCCGGCGAGGTCTCCGGCGGCCAGGGGCAGCGCGTCGCGGTCGCCCGGGCGCTGGTCACCAGCCCCCGGGTGGTGTTCGCCGACGAGCCGACCGGCGCGCTCGACTCGCTCAACGGCGAGCGCGTGATGGAGCTGCTCACCGAGGCCGCCCGCTCGGCGAACACCGCCGTGGTGCTCGTCACGCACGAGGCTCGGGTGGCCGCCTACTCCGACCGGGAGATCGTCGTACGGGACGGCCGGTCCCGGGACATGGAGCACGCGGTATGAGCGCTCGGCGGTGGGCCGGGGATCTGGCCCTGGGGGTCCGCTTCGCCTTCGCCGGCGGACGTGAGGGCTGGACGCGCGCCCTGCTGACGGCGGTCGGCGTCGGGCTCGGGGTGGCGCTGCTGCTGCTGACGACCGCGCTGCCGAACGCGCTGGCGGTACGGCAGGACCGGGGGAACGCGCGCTCGGACATCACCTACGGCCAGGACCCGCTGCCGAAGGCGGACGACACCCTGCTCGTGGCGAACCTCGAATCGTCCTTCCGCGACAAGGACATCCGCGGCCGGGAACTGGAGCCCGAGGGGGCGCGGGCGCCGCTGCCGCCGGGGCTCACGAAGTTCCCGGCACCGGGCGAAATGTACGTCTCCCCGGCGCTGAAGCGGCTGCTGGAGTCCGGCGGCGGCACGCTGCTGCGTGAGCGGCTGCACGAGAAGATCGTCGGGACCATCGGCGAGAGCGGTCTGATCGGCTCGGCCGAACTCGCCTTCTACCGCGGCGGCCAGGGGCTCGCGTCGAGGATCGACAACGGCCAGGTCGCCCGGATCGACCGGTTCGGGGACCAGCACCCGAGCTCCGATCGGTCCGACCCGGTGCTGATCCTGCTGGTCCTCGTCGTGTTCGTGGTGCTGCTGATGCCGGTCGCGGTGTTCATCGCGGCGGCCGTGAGGTTCGGCGGCGAGCGCCGCGACCGGCGGCTCGCGGCGCTGCGGCTGGTCGGCTCCGACAGCCGGATGACCCGGCGGATCGCGGCCGGGGAGGCGCTCGGGGGCGCGTCGCTCGGGCTGGTCCTCGGCGCCGGTCTCTTCCTGATCGGACGTCAGCTCGCGGGGTCCGTGGAGGTGTTCCGCATCAGCGTGTTCCCGAGCTATCTCAACCCCTCCCCCGCGCTGGTCCTGCTGGTCGCCGTCGCGGTCCCGGCGGCCGCCGTGCTGGTCACACTGTTCGCGCTGCGCGGAGTGGTCATCGAACCGCTGGGCGTGGTCCGTACGGCGAAGCCCACGCGCCGCAGGCTGTGGTGGCGGCCGTTGCTGCCGCTGGCCGGCCTGGCGATGCTCTACCCGATGGTCGGGATGGGCCGGGACAGCGGCGACTTCAACCAGTACCTGGTGATCGGCGGCGTCCTGCTGCTCCTTGTCGGCGTCACCGCGCTGCTGCCGTGGATCGTCGAAACGGTCGTCGCCCGGCTCGACGGGGGCGGGGTGGCCTGGCAACTGGCGGTACGCCGACTCCAGTTGAGCAGCGGCACGGCCGCCCGCATGGTCAACGGCATCGCGGTGGCGGTGGCCGGGGCGATCGCGCTGCAGATGCTGTTCGCCGGCATCGAGGGCGACTACACCAAGGACACCGGGTTCGACATGAAGCGGGCGCAGATGCAGGTGACGGTCCCGGGGGAGGTGCGGCTCGACCGGGCGGCGGGGCAGTTGCGGGGGACGCCGGGGGTGCGCAAGGCGTACGTGTACTCCGAGGGCTACGTCGGCGACCGGCGCGGCGATCCCCGGATCACCGCGAGCCTGACGGTCGGCGACTGCGCGTCGCTGCGCGAGCTGGCCGACCTGCCGTCCTGCCGCGACGGAGACGTCTTCGCCGTGCACGGCGCCGACGACGGGGAGACCCAGACGGCCGCGCTGGCGAAGGGTTCCGGGACCGTGTACCTCGAGCCGGGCCACCAGGACACCCGCAAGGGCGCGGAGATCCCCTGGAGCCTCCCGGCGACCCTGAAGCCGGCCGCGTCGCGCAAGGACATGACCGGATACAGGCGGAACGGCTTCCTGGCCACGCCGAAGGCGGTGACCTCCCAGGTGACGCCGGCCCTGACCGGGCAGGTCTACCTCGACGTCGACGAGTCCGTGCCGGACGCGCGCGACCGGGTGCGGAACACGACGGCGGCCATCGACCCGCTGACGGAACCGGTGATGTGGACCTCCAGCCGGCAGTCGAACCGGTTCGCCTCCATCCGCACCGGCCTGAACGTGGGCGCCGCCTGCGTGCTGGCGCTGATCGGCGCGAGCCTGCTGGTTTCGCAGCTGGAGCAGTTGCGGGAGCGCCGGAAGCTGCTGTCGTCCCTCGTCGCCTTCGGCACCCGGCGCCGCACCCTCAGCCTGTCGGTGCTGTGGCAGACGGCGGTCCCGATCGGTCTGGGGCTGCTGCTGGCGGCCGCGGTCGGGCTGACGCTGGGCACGGTGCTGCTGCGGATGACGGGCACGACGGTGCGCGTGGACTGGGCGTCCGTCCTGTCGATGACCGGTGTCGGGGCGGGGGTCGTCCTGCTGGTGACCCTGCTGAGCCTGCCCCCGCTGCTCAGGCTGATGCGCCCGGACGGCCTGCGCACCGAGTAGCCCCGGCACGGCACCGGCACCGTCCGGGCTCCCGGTCGGCCCCCCGTCGGCCCCCGTCGGGACTTCCGGTCGGCCTCCCGCCCGGACTTCCGGCCGGCTTGCCGTTCGGGCTTCCTGTCGGCCTCCCGCCCGGGCTCCCCGTCGGCCTCCCGCCCGGACTCCCGGTCGGCATGCCGTTCGGCGCCGCCCGGGCTTCCTGTCGGCTTGCCGTTCGGGCTTCCTGTCGGCCTCCCGTCCGGACTGCTGGTCGGCCTCCCGCCCGGGCTCCCCGTCGGCCTCCCGCCCGGACTGCCGGTCGGCCTCCCGCCCGGACTTCCGGCCGGCCTCCCCGTCGGCTCCCCGTCCGGGCCCGGTCGGCTTCCCGTCCGGGCCCGGTCGGCTTCCCGTCCGGGCCCGGTCGGCTTCCCGTCCGGGCCCGGTCGGCTTGCCGTCCGGGCTCCCGCCTGGCCTCCCGTCCGGCCTCGGCGGCCGGGTGTGCCCTTCGCGCCCGCGGGCGCGGGGCTCACCCGGTGGCGCCGAGGACCCGTACGGGAAGCGGGCGCAGCGCCTCGCGCAGGGCTGCCGCCAGTTCGGTGTACTCACCGCCGCGAGCGGCCCCGGCGCGCATGGCGAGGGCGACGCGGCGGGTGGGGGCGGGGTCGGCGAAGTACGCGGTGAGGAGCCGGCTGCTGCGGGTGGTCTCCACCTTCAGCGCGGTGCGCGGCAGCAGGGTGCAGCCGAGACCGCCGGCCACGAGCTGCACGAGGGTGGACAGCCCGGCCGCCGTCGTGGTCACCGGGGCGCCCTCCCGTCGCCCGCCACCACCCTCGGCCGAGGGGCTTCGCCCCGCCCCCTTGATTCCGCGGCCCGCCTCGCGGCAGATGTCGAGAGCCTGGTCGCGCAGGCAGTGGCCTTCGTCCAGGAGCAGCAGGTTGAGCTCCTTCAGGGCCTCGCGCGGGACGCCGTCACGGCCGCCGAGCCAGTGGTCGGACGGCGTGACGAGCACGAAGTCCTCGTCGAACAGCGGCAGTTCGACGATGCCGGGCACGCCGAGGGGCACCGCGAGCAGCAGCAGGTCGAGGCGGCCGCCGGTCAGGCCCTCCAGGAGGCTGGCGGTCTGCTCCTCGTGGACCTGGAGGTCGAGGTCCGGGTAGCGTTCGTGCACCAGGTTCAGGACGGTGGGCAGCAGGTAGGGCGCCACGGTCGGGATCACGCCGAGCCGCAGGGCTCCGGTGAACGGGGCCCGGACCGCCTCGGCCTCCTGCATGAGCGCCGCGACCTCGTCCAGCACCGCCCTGGCCCGCACCGCGAGCCGCTCGCCCGCGGGCGAGAGCAGCACCTTGCGGGTGGTGCGCTCCAGCAGGGTCACCCCGAGGGTGTCCTCCAGCGCCGACACGGCGCCGGAGAGGGCGGGCTGGCTCATGCCGATGACGGCGGCCGCGTCCCGGAAGTGCAGGTGCTCGGCCACCGCGGCGAAGGCGCGCAGTTGCGCCAGCGTGGGTTGCCGCCTCTTGTTGCCCACCGTCACTGATAGCCACCTCCGATCAACACGACCGAGTGTAGCTATTTCCGTAATCAATGCACCCTGTGCCAACATCAGCAGCGTCCAACCCATGGGAAACGCCGCCAAGAGCGGCGGTTCTTCGCTGCAAGGAGAGCACGTGCTCACTGTCGGTGACAAGTTCCCCGAGTTCGAACTGACCGCCTGCGTCTCGCTGGAGAAGGGCAAGGAGTTCGAGAAGATCGACCACAAGACCTACGAGGGCAAGTGGAAGGTGATCTTCGCCTGGCCCAAGGACTTCACCTTCGTGTGCCCGACCGAGATCGCCGCCTTCGGCAAGCTGAACGACGAGTTCGCCGACCGCGACGCCCAGGTCCTCGGCTTCTCCGGCGACTCGGAGTTCGTCCACCACGCCTGGCGCAAGGACCACGACGACCTGCGCGAGCTGCCGTTCCCGATGATGGCGGACTCCAAGCACGACCTCATGCGGGAGCTGGGCATCGAGGACGAGGAGGGCTTCGCCAAGCGCGCCGTCTTCATCGTCGACCAGAACAACGAGATCCAGTTCTCCATGGTGACCGCCGGCTCCGTCGGCCGTAACCCCAAGGAGGTCCTGCGGGTGCTGGACGCCCTGCAGACCGACGAGCTGTGCCCGTGCAACTGGTCCAAGGGCGACGAGACGCTCGACCCGGTCAAGCTGCTCGCCGGGGAGTGACCTGAGATGTCGCTCGACTCCCTGAAGTCGGCCGTTCCGGACTACGCCAAGGACCTCAAGCTCAACCTGGGCTCGGTCATCGGCAACTCCGACCTGCCGGCGCAGCAGTTGTGGGGCACGGTGCTGGCGACCGCGATCGCCTCGCGCTCCCCGATCGTGCTGCGCGAACTGGCGCCGGAGGCGAAGGCCAACCTGTCGCCGGAGGCGTACACCGCCGCCAAGGCCGCCGCGGCCGTCATGGCGATGAACAACGTCTTCTACCGCACCCGTCACCTGCTCTCGGACCACGAGTACGAGAACCTGCGCGCGGGCCTGCGGATGAACGTCATCGGCAACCCCGGCGTGGACAAGGTGGACTTCGAGCTCTGGTCGTTCGCGGTGTCCGCCGTCAACGGCTGCGGCGCGTGCCTCGACTCGCACGAGCAGGTGCTGCGCAAGGCGGGCATCGGCCGCGAGGTCGTCCAGGAGGCGTTCAAGATCGCCTCGGTGGTCCAGGCGGTCGCCGCGACCCTGGACGCCGAAGCGGTGCTGTCCGAGCTCGCGTGACTTCTGCGGACCGGCCGCCGTACGAGGGCCCCGCTCACCCCTGGTGGGCGGGGCCTTCCGCGTCCCCGCCGCCGTCCCCGGCCGCGAGCGGCGCGGTCCCGGCCGCCACGGCCGCTTCCTGGGGCACGGCGGCGGCCTGCCGGACCGGCTGGGCGCGCAGCACCGCCTGTTCGCGCGCGTACGACCGCAGGTAGCCGACCACCGTGTTCGTCACCGCCACCAGCGGTACGGCGACCACCGCGCCGCCGATGCCGGCCACCATGCCGCCCGCGGCCACCGACAGCACCACCGCCAGCGGGTGGACGCGCACCGCCCGGCCCAGGATGAACGGTTGCAGGATGTGCCCCTCGATCTGCTGCACCGCCAGCACGACCGCGAGCGTCATCACCGCCGTGAACACGCCCTGGGTGACCAGCGCGACCACCACCGCCAGCGCCCCGGAGGCCACGGCGCCCACCAGCGGGATGAAGGAGAACAGGAAGATGAACACGGCCAGCGGGACGGCCATCGGCACGTCGAGGAAGTAGATGCCCAGGCCGATGAAGATGGCGTCTATCAGCGCCACGAGCACCGTGCCGCGCACGTAGGCGGTCAGCGTGCGCCACGCCCGCGGTCCGGCGCCGGCGATGCCCGGCCGGGCCGCCGCCGGCACCAGCCGGAGCAGCCAGCGCCAGATGTTCTCGCCGTCGTAGAGCAGGAACAGCGTCGAGAAGAACGCCAGCAGGATGCCGGTCAGCGCCTCGACGACCACCGTCACGCCTTCGAGTCCCGCGGACGTGATCTGGTCGGTGTTGGCCCCGACGGCGTCCCGCAGGTTCTTGGCTATCTGGTTGACCTGCTTGTCGGTGACGTGGAAGGGGCTGTTGAGCAGCCACTTGCGCAACTCGTCGATGCCGTCCTGGATCTGGCTGGAGAGGTTGTCGATGTTCTCCATGACCTGCCAGGTCACGAACCACCCGATCAGCCCCATGACGACGAAGCCGAGGATCGCGGTCAGCGCGGTGGCCGGGCCGCGCGGCACCCCGTGCCGCCGCAGGCGGGCCACCGTGGGCTGCAGCAGCGCGGTGATGAGCACGGCGACCACGAAGGCCAGCACCACGAGCTGAACGGCGCTGATGACCCGCATCAGCACCCATACCGTGCCCGCCAGTACCAGCAGCCGCCAGCCGGCCTCGGCGGCGACGCGCACCCCCCACGGGACGGCCTGCGCGGGGTCGGGGCGGGCCGCGACGACGGTCACGTGGTCGGGGAGCGGGATCTGGTCCTCGGCGGGCGCCTGTTCCTCCTCGACCGACTCCCGCGCCACCTCGGCACGACGCTCGTCGAGCCGCTCACTCACCTCGGTCAGTCCGGCGCCGAGCCGGCCGAGCCACCCTGGCACTCGCGACATGATCCGTCCTCTTCCCCCGTCTGTCCCCATCACTCCCCCCTGGAGCCCCTGGAGCCGCCGTGTCCGACCGTACAGGGCGAAAGCCCCTCCCCCTAGGACGGGGAGGGGCTGCGCGAGGTTGAGGGACGAGGCCGCGGGCCTCGGCGGCTCAGTACCAGTGGTTGGCCTGCCAGAACGACCACGCGTCACACGGGCTGCCGTACCGGCTGTTCATGTAGTTCAGGCCCCACTTGATCTGGGTGGCCGGGTTGGTCTGCCAGTCGGCGCCGGCGGACGAGTACTTGGAGGCCGGCAGGGCCTGGAAGAGGCCGTAGGCGCCGGAGGACGCGTTGACCGCGTGGTAGTTCCAGCTGGACTCGTGGTCCACGATGTTGCTGAAGCACTGGAACTGGCCGCTCGGCACCATCTGCCGCGCCATCGCCTGGATCTCGCCGACGGAGTAGGAGCTCTGGACGGCGAAGGTGGAGGCGTCGCGGGTGGCGTCGCGGCTGGCCGCCGCCTTCGCCTCGGCGCGCTCCTTGGCCTCCTTGGCCGCCTTCTCGGCGGCTTCCTTCTTCGCGATCGCGGTCTCGGCGGCTGCCTTGCGGGCGGCCTCCTCGGCGTCCTTCTTGGCGGTGGCGTCGGCGGCGATGGCCTGCGCGTCGGCCTGCTGCGTCAGGGACGCGGTCTGCACCTGGGCCTGCTGGCCCGCCGGGATGTCCGCGAGAAGCGTCGCGTCTGCTGCCGCCTCTGCGTCGTTGGTCTGAGCGGTGCTGCCCGAGGCAACGCCGACGACGCTTCCGACAGCGGTGACCGCGGTGGCCGAGGCCACTGCGAATCCCCGGACCGAGATCCGGCTCACACGGTTTCCTTCCAGCATCGCCCGCTTCGGTGACCCTGGCGGACGCAATCGTGCCCCTGACGCTGGCCTCCCAACTGCGGGGTCACGGGAGGCACGGGCCCGGTGGGCAACTCCCGCGAGGGGAGCGCCGCGTGGTGCTCGGGCGGCATACGACGACGCTATGGAGTTGGCGGTGGCGCTTCGGTTGTGCCGTACCTCCCCCGGCTCCCGAAGGGGCTGGGGGCACCCACAGGGGGTACAGATACAGATGTGTCGTATGCGGGGCCTGACAGGAGTGAGACTCTGCCGCAAGCGGACGCCGGGTGGCAATTCCGCGTTGCGTGTGAAAGCTCACATCCGTTTTCACCCTCGGTATTTCGAGGAACGGCCACACACGAAGACGCCGCCCGGCTAGGCTCTCGACCTTTGCCGGGCGGCGCCGACTGACGCGCAATTACCCCTTACGGGTTATAGATCATCACATCCGTCAGACCTGTCATATCTGACATATAGCCGTCAGATCTGCCCTTCCTCCAGCATTTCGGTCACAAGGGCCGCGATCTGGGACCTCTCGGACCGGGTCAGAGTGACGTGCGCGAACAGCGGATGCCCCTTCAGCTTCTCCACGACGGCGACCACGCCGTCGTAGCGGCCCACCCGCAGGTTGTCGCGCTGCGCCACGTCATGGGTCAGCACGACCCGCGAGTTGGCGCCGATGCGGGACAGCACGGTCAGCAGAACGTTCCGCTCCAGCGACTGGGCCTCGTCCACGATCACGAACGCGTCGTGCAGGGAGCGTCCGCGGATGTGGGTGAGCGGGAGGACCTCCAGCATCCCGCGCGCGGTGACCTCTTCTATGACCTCGCGGCTGGTGACCGCCGAGAGCGTGTCGAAGACCGCCTGCGCCCAGGGGCTCATCTTCTCGGCCTCGGTGCCGGGCAGGTAGCCCAGCTCCTGACCGCCCACCGCGTACAGCGGACGGAAGACCATCACCTTCTGGTGCTGGCGCCGCTCCAGCACGGCCTCCAGGCCGGCGCACAGCGCGAGCGCCGACTTGCCGGTGCCGGCCCGTCCGCCCATCGACACGATCCCGACGTCCGGGTCGAGCAGCAGGTCCAGCGCGATGCGCTGTTCGGCGCTGCGGCCCTTGATGCCGAACGCCTCGCGGTCACCGCGCACGAGGCGGACGTTGCCGTCGGGTGCGACGCGGCCGAGGGCCTTGCCGCGCTCCGACTGGATCGTCAGGCCCGTGTGCACCGGGAGGTCGGCGGCCTCGGGGACGTAGACGTGCCCCTCCTCGAAGAGGATGTCCACCTGCTCGGCGGGCAGCGTCAGTTCGGACATCCCGGTCCAGCCGGAGGAGTCCGTGATGGCGAGTTCGGCCCGGTACTCCTCCGCCAGGAGCCCCACCGACGACGCCTTGATCCGCAGGGGCAGGTCCTTCGACACGACGGTGACGTCGAACCCCTCGGCCTGCAGGTTGCGGGCGACCGCGAGGATGCGGGAGTCGTTGTCCCCCAGGCGGTAGCCGCTGGGCAGCACGCTGGGGTCCGAGTGGTTGAGCTCGACCCGCACGGTCCCGCCGAGTTCCCCGATCGGTATGGGGGCGTCGAGGCGGCCGTACCTGACCCGGTAGTCGTCGAGCAGGCGCAGGGCCTGCCGGGCGAAGTAGCCGAGTTCGGGATGGTGCCGCTTCGCCTCCAGCTCCGTGACCACCACGATGGGGAGCACGACCTCGTGCTCGTCGAAGCGGCTCAGGGCGTTCGGGTCGGCCAGCAGGACGCTGGTGTCGAGAACGTAGGTGCGCCGGTCGGGCTTGTGGCGCTTTGTGCTGGTCACCACGGAAGGACGTACCCCCTCGGATGAGGTCGGGGAGCGACGAGAAGGAGCTGGACCGGTCGACGGCCGCGTTGCACAACGGGCCGAGAACCGGCCCTCCGCCGCTGCGTCAGTGCTGTGACCGCACGATCGGGCTGGTGCAAAGGGCCTCCCGGGCGGACGGCCCCGTGCCGCCCGCTGAGATCCGACACCCGTGGTTCGGGCGTCGACCTGCTTGCCTTATGCCCTCGATTTCACGCCGCCATGCCACGGCGCGCCACGGCGCCCTGGTGAACTCCTCGTTACTTCCGCCCCAGGAACGGCACTACGCGGCTCCCCCCGGGGGGCGTGGGGGGAGCCTGCCGGGAGAGCGCGGGAACCCCTCGGGAAACCCGTGGTGGGCCCGTGGTGGGCCCGTGGTGGGCCCGTGGTGGGCCCGTGCGTCAGCCGCCGTAACGGCGGTGGCGCATCGCGTAGTCGCGCAGGGCGCGCAGGAAGTCGACCTTGCGGAAGGCCGGCCAGAAGACTTCGCAGAAGTAGTACTCCGAATGGGCGGTCTGCCACAGCATGAATCCGGACAGCCGCTGCTCGCCGCTGGTGCGGATCACGAGGTCGGGGTCGGGCTGGGCGCGGGTGTAGAGGTGGCGGCCGATCATGTCGATGTCGACGGCCTCGGCGAGCTCCTCCATCGAGGTGCCCCGCTCCGCCGCGTTGAGGAGCATCGAGCGCACGGCGTCGGCGATCTCCTGGCGTCCGCCGTAGCCGATGGCGACGTTGACCAGTATCCCGTCGACGTTCGCGGTGGTCTCCTCGGCCTCCTTCAGGGTGCGCTGCATCCCCGCGGGCAGCAGGTCCAGCGCGCCGACGTGGTGGACGCGCCAGCGGCCGTCGGCGGCGAGGGAGCGGACGGTGTCCTCGATGATGCCGAGGAGGGGGACGAGTTCCTCCTGCGGCCGGCCGAAGTTGTCGGTGGAGAACAGCCAGAGGGTGACGACCTTGACGTCCGTCTCGGCGCACCAGCCGAGGAACTCCTCGATCTTGTCGGCGCCGGCCTGGTGACCCTGAGCGGTGGTGGAACCCGCGGCCTTCGCCCAGCGCCGGTTGCCGTCCATGATGACGCCGATGTGCTTGGGCACCTGGGCGTGGTCCAGGTGGCCTTCCACCCGGCGTGCGTAGACCCTGACCAGCAGGCCGCGCAGCTTGTCGCGCAGGTTCACGTGATTGTCAGCCCCTCCGTACTGATCGGACAGGCACGGCCCGGGCTCGGCGCTCGGCCGAGGGCGGGCCCTGTCCGCTGGCGGTCCGGGGGCTCCGCAGGGCGGTCCCCGGAGGCGAAGCCTACCCCCGCCGCGCCGGGTCTCGGCCAACGGGTGCGGGGCCCGAGGGCCCGTGGGACACGGGCTGTTGGCCCGTACGGGGGGTTGCGGAGGGCCGCGGGAGGGGCTGCGGCGGCCTTTCGGCGAGCCGGCGGGGCGGGGGGACGCCTGCCTCGCCTGCGCCCCCCGACCGGAAGGGGACCGTGTGTCCCGAGCGGGAGAGGCTGCGCCTGTCCGATCGAAAGGGGCTGCGCCCGTCCCGAGCGGAAGGGGCTGCGCCTCCTGACCGCCAGGGGACCGCTCCTCCCGAGCGGGAGGGGGCTGCGTCTGCCGACCGCGGGGGACTGCGTCTGCCGACCGCGGGGGACTGCGTCTGCCGACCGTGGGGCTGCGTCTCCCGGCTGCGGGGGATTGCGTCTCCCGCGGCGAGAGGGCGCGCCGACGCCGCACGCCGGAGTCCGTGACGGACGGGCGCTCACGGTCGTCGGTCGGGGCACAAAAAACGGGCCGGTCCGTGGGGGGGAGACGGACCGGCCCGAGGGGGGGCTTCCACCATAACCCTTCGTAAGTGCTCCTGCGTGCATCGGCGGCCCACAATTACTCTCCGAATTCGCGCGGCGACGCCGCGATGCCCGCGCGGTGGATCACGACGACGTCGCACGCCGACCTCGTCCAGCCCGCTCACCAGGGCAGATGCGGCACGACCGGCGGGAGACCCGGGTGGGATCCCCGGTTCTGCCGCACTCCGGGCGCCGTACGACGACTTGCCCCAGCGTCCCTCCGGCGGGTGAACGTCCGCCCGCACCCCGGCGCCCCGAGACGCCGGCCGGGTAACCCGGCACCGCGCAGCCCCCTCCACTGCGCGGTGCCGCCCGCGCAGCTTTGCTGGCGCGAATTACCTTGGTCTGAACTTACGCGAAGAAGGGGGACGGAGGCGAGTCGCCGTCGATAACAATGCGATCAACGCGCGTAGCCTGCGAAACTGCGGGCGCAAGATGTGTGCAATGCCCCGATTCGCCCGACGGTTCCTCGTCCCGCAGCCTCAGCCCCGCCCCAGCGGCTTCCGGGCCTCGATGAGGTGCCGGGTGCTGTGGGCGACGAAGGGGCCGTCGGACTCGATTCGCCGGTGCAGGGCGTGGAGCCGGGGCGCGTACGCCTCGGCGGTGAAACCGGGGACCATCCAGATCACCTTGCGCAGGAAGTGGACGACGGCGGCGATGTCGTGGAACTCCATGCGCAGCCGTTCGGCACGCAGGTCGACAACCTCCAGTCCGGCGGCCTCGGCCCCGGCGCGCTCGCGGTCGGGGTGGCGTGCGTTGCGGGAGGCGTCCGGCTGCGGCCCGAGGAAGTACTCGACGAGTTCGACGGCGCTGCCGGGTCCCACGTGCTGGGCGAAGTAGCTGCCGCCGGGCTCCAGGACACGGGCGATCTCCGCCCAGTGCGGCGTCACCGGATGACGGCTGCTGACGAGGTCGAAGGCGCCGTCCGCGAAGGGCAGCGGCGCGTCCTCGGGTGCGGCGACGACCACGGTGCCGCGCGGCCGGAGCCGGGCGGCGGCCTTCGCCACGTTCGGCGGCCACCCTTCGGTGGCGGCCGTGAGCAGCGGCGTTCTCCCGGCCCGGCCGAGGGCGAAGTCCAGCACCTCCCCTCCCCCGGTCTGCACGTCCAGCGCGGCGTTGGCCCGTGCGAGCCGCCCGGCCAGCGACACGGCGTACCCCCAGGAGGGCCGCTCCTCCGTGGCCCGCCCCTCGAACCAGGAGAAGTCCCAGCCCTCCGTCGGCACGGAGGCGCCCTCGGCCACGAGGTCGTCGAAGGCGCGGGAGGCGCGGGAGGTGTCGGAGGTGCTGGAACTGTCGTCGGCGGCCATGAGGCGATCGTCGCAGGACCAGGCGCGCGGGCGCCGCCGGTTTTCCCCGGGTACGGCGTACCGGGGTGCGGCGCGCCGACGGACGGCGGGCCGGCGTCCCGTCGGCACCGTCTCGCCGGTCGCGGCGGCACCGTCCCGTCCGTCGTGTCGGCGTCGGCGTCGGCGTCGGCGTCGGCGTCGGCGTCGGGCTACGGCACGAGCGGCCGGACCTCCTCGGCCACGAACCGGACGAAGCCCTCGGGGTCTGGTTCGTCGCCCGTCGGCTGGAGGATCACCCGGTCGGCCCCGGCGTCGGCGAGCCGCTGAACGGCCTCCGCGACGGCGCCGGCGGCTCCGGCGGCTCCGAGGTCCGGCACGGACTGCAGTCCCCCGGCGACGAGTTCGGCGTGCAGGCGTTCGGCGGCACCGGGCCCGGTGGCGGCGAGCAGATAGACGACGATCTCGTGCGGATCCGCCTGCCGCCCCGCCGACTCGCGCCCCTCCTCGATGAGCCGACGGGCGTGCCGCACCCCGTCGGGCGAGGTGGACGCCGTCAGCAGCGTGCCGTCCGCGGCCTCACCGGTGAGCCGCAGGGAACGCGGCCCGGTGGCTCCGGCGAGGACGGGCGCGGGACCGGCGGGCGGCCAGTCGAGTGCGACGTCGTCGAGGGTGACGTACCGTCCGCCGCGGGTGACCCGTTCTCCACGGAGCAGGGCACGCAGGGCGAGGAGATACTCCCGCAGCAGGGTGACGGGCGACTCCGCTCTGGCGCCCACCTGCCCCATCCAGTCCTGCACTCCGTGTCCGACGGCGAGGACGGGACGTCCGGGGAACATCCGGTGCAGGGTCGCGGCCTCCATCGCGGTGAGGGCGACGTTCCGCAGCGGCACGGGCAGCAGACCGACCCCGATGCGCACGCGCTCGGTCCAGGCGAGGGCCGCGGCGGCCGCCGAGATGCCGCCCTCCATGAAGCAGTCCTCCCACAGCCAGAGTTCTTCGAGCCCGCCGGCGTCCGCGACACGAGCGACGTCACGGAGTCTTTCGGGAGGCAGTTGGGGCCGGAAAACGGCGCCGAGTCCAGTCATGCGCCCTTCCTAACCCGGTCGGCGGCACAGCGACAACACGTTTACGACCGGGCGCCGCTGCCGCCGTGGAGGTCGGGGGCGTTGCGCTCGTAGTGCAGGAGCACGACGCCGTTGCCGAAGGTGCGGCTCTCCACGAGCCGGAGGGCGGCGCCGATCTCACCGCCCTCCGGGAAGAGGCGCCTGCCCCGCCCGAGGAGTACGGGGTGGACGTAGACCCGGTACTCGTCCACCAGATCCCGGCGAACTCGACGATCGCCGCGGGGGCGTCCGGATCGGCGTCGGCGGTGGGCCAGTACCCGGCCATGAGCTCGTAGGTGCGCCGCCCGCTGAGCAGCCCCCCGAACCGCCGGACGGTGTCGTTGAGGTGCCGGTGCAACTCGTCGTCGACGCGGTGCCAGGAGATGTCGTGCCCGGGCCCCTCGAAGTAACCGTCGAGGGAGACGGACATCATCAACACGATCTTCCTCATGACTGACCTCTCCCGGTACCTGTTCGGTGTTCGCTCTCCGCCCCGAACTCCAGAGGATTGTCGAAGCTGACCGTCTCGGCGATCACGCGGAGGATCGCCCGGTACTGCCGACGACGGGCCACGGCCGTCGTGCTGAGCGTGAGGACGGCGAGACGTCGGCAGTCCGGGTGGGGCAGGTGTGTGTGAATCTGCAGGAGCGCCTGCCGCGGCAGGCCACTGCCCGCCGACGGCGTGAGGATGCTCTCACTGAACGTCGCCGGCCCGCAGGGAAGTTCGGCGTATTCGACACCGGTGTGTCCCTGTGCCGACGTAACCGCGCGCGCTGCTGTGACCCCACGCGGGGCCACAGCCGTGTCGCGCCAGGTAATGGTGAAGAAGGAAAACAGCGCCTGACGGTTGGCCGTGCCCCCTCCCTCCGTGTCGTCCCGGTGCAGACCGACGGCGCAGTGGACGGTGCCGACCACACACAGCGCGGCGAGCAGTTGCTGCGCTCTCGCGTAATCGGCGACGAGCCGCGCGCGGATCAGGTCGCTGGGTGCGGCCTCCAGGAATGGGGTGACCGCGGACCGCAGGGTGTCGGCAGCGGGAGTTCCGACCTCCGGAAGCAAGGCGTCGTGGGGAAGGCTCGTGAAGCCGTCCGGCACGGCGAACCAGATGTCCGCTTCGGGATCCCTGACCGATTCGTCAACGATGAAGCGCGTTTCAGTGTTCATGGAGTTCCTGTCCGGTGTCGGGGGCAGATACCGAATCCGGAATCCGGGCGCCCGCACGGCGGGCACGTTCCAGCGCAGCGGGGCCGGCGTTCCGGTCGCGGGGAGGAATCCGACGGTCCAGGGCCGGACGCTGGTAGAGGAGGTGCAGCCGCTGGGGCGCACGGCCGTCCCGTGCCGGTGCCGCGATCACGGCGAGAAAGCGCGGGTCTCCCGCGAACCACAGGGGCTCGATGCGCGCCTTCACCTCGGGCTTGGTGCGAGGTCCCCCGATTCTCCTCAGCCACCAATACGTGCGCATCGAGCGAAGGAAGATCAGCGGAATGCGCTCCGCGGGATCCTCCGGATTGGCGAACTCGAACCACATACCGTCTTCTTGAGCCTCCGGGTGCCGAGCCAGACCTCGCGGCACACCGGGCAGCACTTGCCAGGGGTACTGCTGCAGAACCCGCCGCATGCGCAGCGACGAGGGAAAGCAGAAGAACTGCAGGAAGGCGCGGAAGAACGCGTACACCAGGAGCGGGAAGAAGATCCAGCCGATCCCGACCGGAGTGGCCACGATGAGGAAGAGAAGGCCGAACGCGGCGGCTGCCCAGCCGATCAGCCGGAGAACGGTCATGGCGACGTGCTGAATCCAGACCCGACGGGTGCGCGGATGTTCCCAAGCGGTTGCGCAGTCACGGACAGACACAGGCTCTTCCCGGTTCGTCACGATCAGGAACGGAGGTGCTGGACGAGTTCGAAGACGGCACCCAGGTCGACAGCGGACCGAGCGCCGTCGATACCCGCCACCGTGCCGTCCTTGATGCCGTCATCGTCGGCGTCCAAAAGGCTATCGGCCAGGCCGAAACCGGCGGTGCCGACGCCGAGGGACGCGGAACCCACCTCGATCGTCCTGATGGACGGTGCCGCCCGCGCGCCTCGGACAGTGAAGGTGAGCAGTGCATTGTCCAGTGTGGCGACGGCACGGGCCTGTTCCCAGCCGGCGGCTCCGAACCGCGTCGCCAGCCGGCCCAGGGTGAGGGCTTCTTCGGCCTGGCTGGCTGCCCGGAGGGTTTCCATGCCTCCTTTCCAGACGGCCCCGAGTCCTGGCAGCATCCCGAGCACGTCACCACCCACCGTGACGAGATTGCTCCAGAAGTCCGTATCGAATTCGTGTCTGGAGAATCCGTCCCACAACGAGGCGCGCAGTTCCGCGTCGCCGAACACCCGTAGCGCCAGGGCCCCCGCACTCAGCGCTGATGCGGTGAGCATCAGCCCGGCCACCATGGCGAGTCCAAGAGGTCCGGAGAAGACGATTGCCACCAGCCCGATGACACCCGCCACGGCGCTGAGGATGTCCGGAAGGTTCTCCCCCAGCCAGTCGAGTGCGTTGTCGAACCACCCGGGCTCGTGCGGTGCGAGTTTCTTCGTCGCGTCGCGGATCCTGACTGCCCGCTGCAGCGCCCGGCTCTCGTGTTCCTCCGCGAGTCGCTTGGCCTTCGCGATGACCTTGTCGAGGTCGGCCTGGGCATCCTCGACAGCCCTGTCCGCGCGGCTCGGGGCTTTCCGGGCAATCCCGCGATGGCCGCCCTCACCGTTCGGATCGCAGTTGTCGCGGGTCTTGCTCGCCCGGCCCTTCGCCGCGTCGATGGCGGCCTGCGCGTCCTCCGCCATCTTCTCCAGTCCCCTGGCACGACGCTGGAAGTCGTCGAGTTCGTCTTCCCAGCGGCCGAGTTGCTTCGCTGCCTTCCGAAGTGAATGCGCGGCGTTCTTCAGGTTCAAGGGGAGGGGGCCGCCATCAAGCTGTTCACGGAAGGCGACGGCGGCGTCGCCCTCCCAATAGCTGCCGTGGAGCAGTCGGGTGACCAATCCGTGTGTGTCCTCGAGGATCTTGGCGCAGCCACTGAGCTTCTTATGCAGTGCTCGGACGGTCTCCGTGTCGCCGGGCACTGGGTTGAATCCCAGATGGGGATAACCGGGGTTCGGGACGTGCGGGGCCGACTTCAGAGCCTGCGGCTGGTCGAGATCTGCCCGGGACAGGGGACCGAGAGCCGCACCGGTACGCTCGGCCGAAGGAGTGACGCTCACTTCCGGCTCCCGCCGCTGTCGTGCCCGGCTTTCCTCAGCGCCTCCTCCAGCGCCCTGTCGACTTCCCGATAGCTGTCCCGGCTCTTTCCGATGATCTCGGCCAGGTCCTCCGTCTGCTTGCCGATCTCGTCGGTGCCGTACCGCCAGTGGTCCTGGAAGCCCTCACAGGCGCTGTCGAGGTCGTCGGTGCCCAGTCCGGCGACGTTCGCGTCCAGCAGCGCCCTGCGGATGCCTACGAGCGCGGTCCTCGACCTCCGCAGCTGTTTCATGAAATGCGCCAGTTCGCCGCCGTCCACAGCCAGTCGATCCGCCATGCGGCGCCTCCTCCCGGTCCATCAGCCCCATTGGGGAAAACGACACGGCCGGACTTTCGTGACGCACACGAAGGCGCTCCCTCCTTCCGGGGGGAGCGCCTCAGCGGGCAGCGGGTGACGAAGACAGTGAAGACGTGGAGCGAATCGTCAGCGGTTGACGGCCTGGATCTCCTGGACGACGACGTCCTGCGTCGCGCCGAAGGTGCCGTCGGGAAGGTCGCCGCCCGCACCGCCGGAGCCGGTCCAGTGGATCTTCCAGGTGACGGTGGCCTTGAGCGGGTACGAACCGTCGCCCGAGGAGCGCAGGTACCTCACCCCACAGGGCGGGGTCTGGTCGGCCTTGCCCCTCGCGTAGGGCTCACCGATACGGCCGTCGTGCATCTCGCACACGCCGGAGGCCGGGTACGTGTCCGCGTCCGCAGTGCCTGGCTCGATCTGGAGAGAGACCGGCTCCGCCGTCGCGGTCGCCTCGATCCCGAGGACAGGCACGGAGGCAGTGACGGAGACCGGCTTGAAGTCGGCGCTGTCCAGCCACACCCACGTGGGGAGATTCACCTTCGTCGTGTGCGCCGGAGCCAGTTCCACTTTTGTGCCCGGAACGCGGATCTCGGCATACGCAAGCTCGGCCAGGACTTCCGGAGTAACGGCGTTCTTGATGTCCGCGGGGGGCTGGTCGCCCTTGTCCACCCAGAAGATGGGTTCATCGCAGGAGTCCCACCCTGGGGGGAAGCCTTCGTTGACGTACGAGTCCCACCAATATCCGTCTCCAGCCTTGTCCTTGTTGAAGTCCTTGTAAGGATGGCCGTTGACATAGCGGTCTCGTTGCTGGGAGTCCCAGTCGGCGCCGGTCGAGCCGGCCTCCCAGATCGGCTTCAGGTAACTCTCGAGCTGCTCGGGCGTATACCTGGGCGCGTACCAGCAGGCCGGCGGCGTCCACGATGTCCTCGACGTCACCGCCCCGGCAGCACTCCCACTGCCGTTCTTCGAACGATCGAAGACGACGCCGCCGACCGTCACCGAAACCGTTCCATCATGGTCGGTTTCTGCGTGCTGCTCCGTATCGCCGTTGTTTCCGTGCTTGCCACGGCCCGCGAATGCTGTCTGAGAAGGGAAGAAGCAGACACACACAACCGCCAGAACCGTTGCAGTCCTTACCGAGTTCCTCACGGCTGGCACTCCTTGGCACCCCTCTTCGATACAATGGCGGTGGTCTGCCAGATGCCGTGAGTGTTCTTGGCGAGCTTAGTGTTGTACAACACGTAGCTGTCCGAATCCGCCGGCGACTTGTCGACCTTCTTGGTCTTCCTGTTCTTGATGAAGGATTTACTCTCGTCGGAGCAGTAGGACACGTATGCCTGTCCGTCTCCGGAGAGCGTCACCTTGCGGTCGAAGTACCGGGTCACCCCGATCCACGTGTCACCGCTGTCGATATACCGCTGCACGTATGTGATCGACGAGCTCAAAGCCTTGTCCGTGTTGTAGAAGCCGAGAGCCTTCGTACTGGTGCTCCCCTTGAAGATGGCCTCATCGACAGAGTTGACGCTGAGTGCGCTGTCCGCGAGAATCGCGTCCTTCGTCGCATCTCCCGTCTTTGCGCCCTCGAAGACGTTCTTGGCACCCGAGGGGAAAGTGATCTCCGGGCGGCCTGCGACGCCCAACTCGCTCGGGCTAGGAGAAGCTGACGCTTCGCCACTCGTGTCGGCTCCCGCGATCTTGTCGTTGGCCTTGTTCTTGGAGCTGTCGTCGCTCCCGCACGCGGACAACGACAGGGCCGCAGCGGCGGTCAGAGCGATCGCTGCGAGCAGGGTTGGGCGGGGGTTCACAGTCGGCTCCCGGTGAGGCGAGGCTTCTCTCGAGCGAACCAACGCTATCCGGGGGGAGGGGGTGACACCAGCGCGGCTGAGGGGAACTGACGTTGTGTCGGATCACAAGTGCCTTTCTCGCCGCGGTACTTGGTGGAAGTTGTCATGAGGCGGCCGCGATGCCGCCGAGCATCAGTCCGGTCAGTGTGCCGGTCAGCATGAACGGGCCCAGGGGGATGGATGACTTGCGGGTGGCTCGGTGGGTCGCGAGCATGGTCGCGCCGTACAGGGCGCCGTAGAGGAGGCCGGTGAGGGCGCCGGTCAGGAGGGTCGGCCAGCCGTACCAGCCGAGGGCCGTGCCGAGGGGCAGGGCGAGTTTGACGTCGCCGAAGCCCATGCCGGACGGGTTGGCGAGGAAGAGGACGAAGTAGGCGGCGCACAGGGCGAGGCCGCCGAGGAGGGCCGTCGGCCAGGAGCCTGCCGCGGCGGGGAGCAGGGCCGCGACGGCCAGGAGGAGCGTGGTCGTGGCGGCGAGCGGCAGTGTCAGGACGTCGGGGAGTCGGTGAACCCGGATGTCGATCAGCGCGAGCAGGATCGCCACCGGGGTGAGCAGGAGCCAGACCGCCGTCTCCGGGCGGGGGCCCGACGCGGTGGCCAGCGCCGCGCAGACCAGGGCGGTCGCCGTGGACGTGGTGGGGGTGTGCGGGCCGTACGCGCCGCAGGGGCCGTTCGGTTCGAGGGTGGGGCAGGTCGCCCGGCCCAGCCAGCCGCCGTACGCGCCGGTGATCGGGTGACCGGCGGGGCAGCGGGAGTTCCAGGGCTCGTCCGGTTCGACGGAGAAGCGGTGGGCGGCGCGGGGCAGTACGAGACCCGTGCCCGCTCCCCAGAGGGTGGCCGCGACGATCAGGAGTACGCGCACGGCGGGGACACTACGGGCCCGGCAGTCGGCAGCGCATGGGTCCGTGGGCCCATGCGGGGCCTACTCGGGCGCGGACGGGGCGGATAGGTTCGGTCGGCGGACGTGGTGGTGGCGGGAGGGGGCCTGGCATGGGGCGGCGTTGGCGGGACGGGCGGGGCAGGCTGGTCGTGCACCGGGAGGGCGGCGCGGGGGCCCCGCTCACCGTGCCGCTGGAGATCGCCACCTCCTATCGGGCCCGTACCAAGGGGTTGTTGGGGCGGGACTCCGTCGACGGGGCGATCCTGCTGTCGCCCGCCAGCGGCGTGCACACCTTCCGCATGCGCATCCCCATCGATGTCGCCTACCTGGACCGCCGCCTGCGGGTCGTCGCGGTGCGCACCATGAGGCCGGGGCGGCTGGGATTGCCCCGGCCGCGTTCACGGCACGTGCTGGAGGCTGAGGCCGGGGCGATGACCGGGTGGGGGCTTCGGGTCGGCGTGCGGATCGAGGTGGTGGAGGAGGAAGCGGGGTGAGGCGCGCGGCGCGTGGTCGGAGGCGGGGTGTCAACCGGCCGGCTGCTCGTCGTCGGTGGGCCAGGGGGTGCGCCTCGGGCGTCTGTGCCACCACCAGCGTTCGGGGTCCTCGGTGGCGGTGGGCTCGGTTCGGTCCAGGAAGGTCCGGTCCAGGAGTGTCAGCGCTGAGCGCAGGGCGTCCGCGTGTGCCTCGTCGATCCGGGTGAGCAGCCGGCCCAGTTCGTTCCGGGATTCCAGGTCCCTGCGGAACAGGTCCTCCCGGTAACGCCCCGAGGGGCCCCAGTCGGCTTCGAGGCGGCGGACCAGCCTCTCCCATACCCGCAGGCTGTAGTGCACACGCCCTTCCATGCTCGCCGTCGTACCCCTCGGGTACCCGGTGAGGAAGGCGTCGGCCACGGGTGTGGGGACGGGCTCCCGGTCCAGGACCTCCGGCAGGGACTCGACCCGTGCGCGTGGCAGGTCCGGCACCGGTTCCTCCACCGCGTCGACCCGGTACGCCGTGCCGTCGGCGGCCTCCGTGTCGACGGCCTCGGTGTCGACGGCCTCCAGGCGGCAGCGGACCGCGCGCCCGTCCGGTACGGCGACCCAGTACGCGCTCGGCAGATCGAGGTCCGCGGGGTCGGCCGGGTACAGGACGGAGCCGTCCAGGCCGGCCGCGAGGCCGTGCGCCAGTCGCGGCTCCGTCAGGTCGCCGGCCGTCTCGCCGGCCACGGTGACGGTGACGTCCAGTTCGAGGGCGAGATCGCCCGGGGGCAGCCGGCGGTAGGTGCACAGCACCGGCGCGTCCCAGTGACGTCCTTCCTGGTCACCGTCCGCGTCGGCCACGTCGACCGACCCCTCCGGGAGCCCGAGCAGGTCCGCCAGGGCCCGCCGGAGACGCGCCGGGTCGCCGTCCGCGACGGTGAAGAGGTTCGCCATCATTTGTACGTCCCGTCGTAGATCTCCTTGGCCTTCTGGACCTTCGCGGGATTGTTGACGAACTTGGGGTCGCGCTGCAATTGCTGCGATTTGCTCAGGTCGCCCTTGTTCCGGGCGATCTCCTTCAGCGCGGCGTACTCGATGCGGTCCAGTTCGACCAGGCCGGGACCGGACTTGGGGAAGACCGTACCGTTGCCTTCCACCTCGTACGTACGGCCGTTGATCTCATACGTGTTGCCGTCGGCCGACAGGGTGGCGCGGCCGTCGGCGATGCCCTCGATGTCGGAGCGGACCAGGTCCTCGTTGCCCCGCAGGATGATGGTGTTGCGCTCCTTGACCTGGCCGCCCGCCGCTCCGCTGACGGTGTGACGCTTGTTCGGAAACTTCAGGGTCTTCCCGCGGGCCGGGCCGGGGATGTCGTCCCGCGCCTTCCACTCGTTCGCCGGCCTGTTCTTCCCGGCGGCGTCCTCGGCGGCCTGCTCGGCCTCGTCGGCCTGCTTGCGGGCCTCCTGGGCCTGCTGCTTGGCCTCCTCGTCGCAGCCCTCCTCGGCGAGGACGACGTAGGGGGAGTCCGCGGGGCCGGCGGCGAGCACGGTCGTGCCGGCGCCGGGTCCGCCCGCGTACGGCACTCCGCCCGCGTACGGCACCCTGCGGGCCGGTGCGGCGATGGTGCAGCCGGACTCGCGTGCCTTGCGTTCGGCCTCGTCCGCGGCCTCGTCGGCCTTCTTCGCCGCCTTCTCGGCGCCCTCGACGTCGCCCGCCTTCGCGGCGCGCTTCGCGTCCTCGGCCGCCTCGCCCGCCTTCTCCGCGAGCCTGCCCAGCTTGCCGAGTTTGCCGAGCACCCCGACCTTCTCGGCGACCTTGCCGATGTCGTAGCCGGGGATGAAGAGGGAGCCGACGTTCCAGAGGACGGTCGTGACGGCACGGGTCTTGTTGCCCTTGTTCCACTGGTCGGCCACGTCGTCGCCGATGAACATGTCGTACAGGACCGTGCCGCCGGTCTTCAGGGACGCGCCGCCCCAGTTCCAGAGGGCGCCGAGGTAGTCGCCCTTGGACCACTTGCCGGAGGCGCCCTCGGAGTTCTTCAGCCAGTCGTCGCCGAGCTGCTTGCCGTAGTCGGCGAGGCCGCTGAAGGTGTCGCCCGGGTGGCGGACCATGTCCCAGATGCCGGTGAGGTCGCCCCAGATGCCGTCGACGAAGAGGCCTTGACCGACCTGTTTGACCTGGTCGCCGGCGCAGCTCAGGAAGGCGCCGAAGCCGCTGAAGCAGCCGTCGTCCTTCTTCTTCTCGTCGCCCTTCTTCTTCTCGTCGCCCTTCTTCTTCTCGTCGTCGGGCTGGTTGTCGTCGTTGCCGTCGTTGTCGGTGCCGTCGCTGTGGTCCGCGGGGTCGTCGTTTCCGGTGCCGGCCGTGGTACCGGTGTTGCTTCCGTCGGCGCCTTCCGTCGTGCCGCCTGTGGACTCCCGGGGGTTGCCGTTGTCGTCCCCCGCCCGGACGTCCGTGCCGCCGCCGTCGGTGGGGGCCGGGCAGGCCGAGCCCGTGACCTCGCAGACCTTCGCGCGGATGCCGCCGTATATCTGGGTGCCGAGGCCGCTGACCAGCAGCGCGACGGTGATCGCGGCGACGATGGCGACGAGCCCGGCGTACTCCACCGTCGTCTGTCCCTCGTCGCGGCGCCAGCGGATCATGCGGGCCAGGGAGAAGGGGCGGCGTTCGGCGCGCTCCAGACCGGGGGTCTCGTACCACCGGCGGCTCTCCCCGCGGAGCAGGAAGACGAGGACGAGGACCGGCAGGACGAGCTGCACGCCACCGCGGGCCGACCCGGCGACGAGGTTGGCGAGGCCGGTGAGGATCAGCCAGACCTGTACGGCGATCAGACCGCGCCGGACCCGCGGCCCGCCCTCCCAGCTGCGCCGGGCCAGCCACCAGCCGAGGGCGCCGGGCGCGGCGGCGTAGACGAGCAGGGCCAGGACGCCGCCGTCGAAGGCGTCGTAGGAGGCCGCGGTGAGCAGCAGGCCCAGGCCGCCGACGACCGTGATCGCGAACAGGGCGTGGACGATGACGAGGGCGGCCGACAACGGTGCGGGCATGCTCCGGCGCCCGCTCCCCGGCTCCCCCGACGGCCACACGGCTGCCCCGCCTTCCGGCACTCCCCCGATCGACGACATGTCCTCCCCCTCGTCAACTCCGCCGGTTCGGGGGTGTGTTCACGCGCCCGCGGACAGTGTCGCCCGGATCCCCGCCGCTCCCCCGCCGCCGGTCCACGACATGGGTCGACGGTAGGGAGGGGACGGCTGGGCCGCATGGGCCCGTGGGCCCAAATCGGCACCCAACGCCGCCGCGTCGGCCGCACGGTCCCGGTGATCGCGCCGACGACGTGGTCCGGGTCGTGGGTGTGACCGGTGATCCGGCGGATACCGGCACGTCATGGGCTGGTTGGCTGAGGTGTACGAGACAGACCGCCGTGTGACGCAGGGACTGGCGGCGCGGGTGCCGTCCGGGTTGCACAAGGTGCTGTCCGCGGTGGAGGAGACGGCGGAGAGCGGCAAGTTGTGGTTCGGCGCCGCCGCCGTGATGGCGTGGTCGGGCGGCCTGCGCGGGCGGAAGGCCGCGGCCGCGGGCCTGGCTGCCCTGGCCGTGGCACAACTCGCCTGCAACGGCGTCGGGAAGCAGCTGACCGGGCGTCCCCGGCCGCCGAAGGACTGGGTGCCGCACGACGAGGCCGACGAGCGTCCCGACTCGTCGTCGTTCCCTTCCGGGCACACCGCGGCGGCGGTCGCCTTCACGGCGGCGGTCGCTCCGTCGTGGCCGTCGGCCGGCGTCGTGTGCGCTGTGCCGGCCGCGTTGGTGGCCGTGGAGCGGGTGCAGAGCGGCGCCCACTATCCCAGTGACGTCGTCAGCGGGGCCGCCGTCGGGCTGCTCGGCGCCTGGCTCGTGCGGGCGGCGCCCGGACTGCTGCCGCGGTACCTGCGGTGGCGGTAGGGAGCGCAGGAACCGCTCGCCGTGAAGTGTCCTGAACTCGCAGGACGGGGTACTCGCGCCTCCATCGGATCCAGCGGATCCAGCGGATCCAACGGATCCAACGGATCCAACGGATCGGACGCATCCGACGGACCGGGCCGACCGGGGACGGGCCCCGCCCACCCGCCAGGACCAGGACCAGGAAAACGAACAGACGCAGGAACAGGAACAGGAACAGGAACAGGTAGACGGGAGGTGATCGTCGTGTCGAGTACGCAACCGCACTCCGTTCCTCGCGGCGGGGAGCCGGACGGTTCCGGCGCGGAACCGGTCAGTGAACTGGTGCAGCGGGCATCGCACCAGCTGACGGAGCTGCTGCGCGGCGAACTGAGGCTGGCGCAGACGGAGATGAAGGAGAAGGGCAAACGGTACGGGAAGGGCGGCGGGCTGTTCGGCGGCGCCGGCGTCGTCGGCTTTCTGACTCTGCAGGCCCTCGTGGCCACCGCCGTCGCCGCGCTCGCGGTGCCGTTGCCGGTGTGGGCCGCGGCGCTGATCGTCACGGCTGTGCTGGGGCTGATCACCGGGCTCATGGCACTGAGCGGGAGGAAGCAGATCCGCGAGGGCGCGCCACCGGCCCCCGAACAAGCCATCGCCGGCGTGAAGTCCGACATGACCGAGATCAAGGAGCGTGCACACCGATGACCCAGCCGCCTCACGACGAGCAGACCGCCGCGAGCACGGAGGAACTGCGCGAGCAGGTCGAGGAGACCCGCAAGGAACTCGGGCAGACGGTGGAGGCGCTGGCGGCCAAGACCGACGTCAGGGCACGGGCGCAGGAGAAGGCCGCTGACGTCAGGGCGCAGGCCCAGGAGAGGGCGGCGGACGTCAGGGCACAGGCCGCCGCCAAGGCCGGGGAGTTGCGGGCCAAGGCGTCCGATGTCGCGCACCAGGTGCAGGAACGGCTGCCCGACCCGGTGAAGGACAAGGCGCTCCAGGCCGCCGAGCAGGCCCGGGCCAAGGCCGTGCAGGCCGGACATCTCCTCCAGGAGAAGGCACCCGAGCCGGTGCGCCAGAAGGCGGCCGAGGGGGCGCGGGCGGCGCGGGACAACCGCGCGCTGCTGCTGGCGGTGACCGCGGGCGCCGTGCTGGCGTGGATGGCGTACCGACGCGGGCGGTGACGGGAGCGGCCCCTTGAGCAGCCGAGCAGCCGTCGGCCCGTCCCTGTCGTCGATCGTTGGGGTCGGGACGGGCCTGCCTCAGGAGTTCGGCTCGCTCAGCCCTCCGAGCGGGGGAAGGACACCTCAACTCGGCGGTTCTTCTTGCGGCCGGCCTCCGTCGAGTTGTCGGCGATCGGGTACTGCTCGCCGTAACCGCGCACCTCGAAGGTGATGCCGGGGTCGTTCAGTTCCTCGTCCAGGACCTCCTGTACGGCGTTGGCACGCTGCCGGGACAGGACGTCGCCGTGCGCGGACGAGCCCAGGTTGTCCGTGAAGCCGAAGACGCGGATCCTCGTCGCGTTCTGATTCTTGATCTCGTCGGCGATCGAGGCGATGCGGGACTTGGCGTCGGCGCTGAGTTTGGCGCTGTCCTTGCTGAACAGCACCTCCGCCTGCAGGGCGAACTTCACGTCGCTGTTGGTGTCCTCGCGCCGTTCGTCGCCGCTCTCGTCCTCGACGACCGACTTGATGTCCAGCACCTTGGGCTCGGCGAGGGTGGCGCCCTCGGGAAGCTTGAGGTCGGGGTCGTTCGGGTCGACCTTGACGGGAGCGGAGGCGGAGGGTTCGGTGCCCGGCGGAACGCTGGGGTTGTCGTCGGCACGGGCCCCTACGGCGCCGACGATGTTGGCGGCGACCATGAGGGATACCGCGGTGAGGGTCACCGCGAGGCGGGGGGCCGCCGTTCGGGTCCGGGTGTGGGTCATGATCGGCCTCACCCGGAGATCTTGATGGTCGCCGAGGCGAAGGTCGGCAACTGGAGGGTGACGTCGGCCGTGCTGGAGGGGGGCGCGGGGAACTGCATGAATACGGGGATGGAGTCGCCAGCCTTGATCCTCGGCATGTCCGTCGTGGTCAGTGGGCGGCCGTCGGTGTCACGCAGGACGTAGTACCGCTTCTTGGTCGAGGAATCAACGAGTGTCGCGCCGCCCAGCGATGACCCATGCCTGATGATTTCGGTTTCGTCGCCCTGTGCACGAATGGGGATCCGGGTCGCCTCGGAGCCGTCGTTCTTGACCTCGCCGTTGACGGTGACGAATCCCCCGGAGTCCCTCGTGGCAGAGGTGATCTTGAGGATAAGGCCTGACTCGCCTTTGAGCTCCGCCAAAGGCTCATCCGTCCCCTCCTGAGGACTCGGGTCAGATCCCCCAGCATTGGAAGCGGAAGCCGACGCTTCGGGCTTCTTGTCGTCACCCCCACCACCGCAGCCGGCCACGCCGAGGGCCAGACCGGCCGCAACGGTCAGCGCGACCACTCTCCTGCGGGCCTTCGCAGTGAACCGAATGCTCATGCCTCTGCTTCCTTCGTCACTCGTCGTTCGCTTGTCAGTCGGCCAGGTGGACGTCGAAGAGGTCCTCGGGTCCCGGCAGGTCGGTGAGGTCTTTCGGGTCCAGCTCCCAGTCCCGGTCCTTGCATGTGAGCTTCGGCAAGGTGTCCTTCCCGGCTTCCTCGCCGGGAAGTCGGAACGTGCAGAGCGGTTCGATCACGGCGGTTGCGGAAGCCGTCGCGTACTTGTTCTCCGTGCCGGGCACGATGGTGTCCCCCACCGGTTTGTCGGTCTCGACGTCGACCGTGAAGCCCAGAAGGCCCTTTGGTGTGCACTTCTCGACGTGGGCGCCGTTCCGCCCGGCAAGGGCGTCGGCTCGCCAGCACGACGGTTCGAGCCCGATCAGGTTCCCGTCGAAGACGTCCTGCCACTTCGTAGGGTCGAGCACGTCCTCCACCCACTTGCCGGCGAGCTTGTCGCGAAGGTCCTGCGCCGCCGCGAGGGCAGCAGCGTCGGCTGCCGTCTGGGCACCGTTCCGGGTTGCCGCGGCCTGGCCGACCGCAAGGTAGGCGAACGCGAGAAAGAGCAGGCCCGCCACCACCGTGATGTAGATGGGGAAGGCCTGCCCTGCGTCGCCGTTCCTACGCAGCCTCATCAGCCGCCGATGACCTCGTCCACCTTGTTCGTGATGGCCTCGAAGATCGACTGCCCGATGTCCGTACCCGTGATGGCCAGCACGATCGCCACGACCACCGCGATGATGCCGAGGTACTCCACGGCCGTCTGGCCCTTGTCGTTGCGGGCGGCGCGGGTCTGCAGGTACGCGACGGTGGTGTTGATCCAGTTGCTCATGGTGTTCCCCTCCCGGTACGGCCGGCCGGGCACCGGCCGACGGCTGCGTCTCTGGGTCGTGGACGTAACCGGCTTCCTCCCCGCCGGTGCCGCTCGCGACACGAGAACCGTACGGTGGGACTTCCCGTCCGTCGGAGGGTCCCAGGACCCAATCCCGGGCCCAATGCGAGACCCGCGCGCTCCCCCGTGATGTCATCACGCCTCACCCCACCCCTCGGCCTGAACCCGGCGCCGTACCAAGCCACTTGGCGGCGGCTTCGGAACGGCTGGTGCTGTGGAGCTTGGCGAAGATGCGGTTGATGTGGTTCTTGACCGTCTTCTCGCTGATGAAGCAGGTGGCGGCGATCTGCTGGTTGTTCATGCCGGACGCGATGAGGTCCATGATCTCCGCCTCCCTCGTGCTCAGTTGGTACCGCGACCTGTCGGGAGCGGCCGGTCGGCCGTTCGTCCATGCTGACGACGACTGTCCCACATCCGGTTGCAGTTGCGAAAGGTTTTCTGAAGAAATAGCCGGAGAGGGAGCGTTGACGGGCGGGAAGTCTCCGAGCGGGTAACGGGGTTGGGTTGATCGGTTGACAGCGGGTGTCGCAGAACCGTCGTGTGCATTCGCATCCGCCCCGCCCAGACCTTCGGGCAGCGGTGCCGCGTTCCGGCTTCCGTCCCGGCGCAGTTGTTCCAGCAGCGCTCCCGCCGCCGTCGGCGTGAAGTGGGCCCGCCCTTCCTTGATGTCCCGTACCGCCGAAACCAGTTGGTCCGCCGTGAACTCGCCGTACACCAGGTAACCGCCCGCACCCCGGCGCAGGGCCTCCTGGACGATCTCCGACTCGCGGCTGTAGGTCAGCATCACCACCGGGGCGATCCGCACCAGGTACGGAAGCGCCGAGATGCCGTCCACGCCGGGCATGCGGACGTCCAGGAGGACGACGTCGGGACGGTGCTGCTGGGCAGCCTCCCAGGCCTGACGGCCGTCCACGGCCTCCGCGACCACGGTGATGTCCTCGCGGCCGGACAGGAGGGCCGTGAGACCCGCGCGCACCACGGGGTTGTCGTCCGCGACCACGACCCTGAGCGGCGCGGGGGGCGGAGCGGACGGGAAGCCGTCGAACGGGTGGGGCGGCGGCTGCGGAGGGCCGGGAGGCGGTGTCGTCGGGTCCGGCATCGGGCGGCCTCCTCTCGTGTCGTCGGGGTTCGGGCGGGACGGCGGTTCAGGGACTCTTGCCTCATGTGTTTGCTGTCGCGACGGCTGCCAGGGGCAGCTCCAGGCGGACTTCCGTGCCCCGGGGATGTCCGCCGCGGCCGATGCGGATGCGGGCGCCCACCGAGGCGGCACGCTCGACCATGCCGACCAGGCCGAAGTGCCCCGCCCTGCGCAGCTGTTCGAGGTTCGTGCCGGGGGGCAGGCCGCGGCCGTCGTCGTACACGCTGATGCGCAGCAGGTCGCCGTGCACGCCGGCGCGTACGTCGACCCGGGTCGGGTCCGCGTGGCGGTGGGCGTTCTCCATGGCCTCCGAGGCGATGGTCAGGAGTTGGCGGGCCACCGCCGGGGGGACCGGCGGCACCGCGTGCTCGCCGGTCGGCCGGTAGTCGGCGCTCAGGCCGGTGCGGGCGCTGAAGTCGTTCGTGCGGGCGGCCAGTTCGACCAGTACGTCGGTGCCCTGGCCGGGGTCCGACTCGCGGCGCAGGTCCGCGAGGAGTTCGCGGGACTCGGCCGCGGCGCGGCGGGCCGAGCGGGCGACCAGTTCGGCCTGCTGCCTGACCAGCAGCGGGTCCATCCGGGCCGCGCCCGCGGAGCCGGCCAGGCCGTCCGCGGCCAGTGCCACGCCGTGCAGGGTCTTGGCGACCGAGTCGTGCATCTCCCGTGCCAGCCGGGCCCGTTCGGCGCTCACCGCCTCCGTGACCGCCAGCCGGGCCTGCACCGTGGTCAGCGCCTGGGTGGCGGCGCCGAAGCGGAGCAGCAGGTTGCGCAGCGCCGAGCCGACCGCGCCCGCGACGACGCAGAGGCCGGGCAGCAGCAGGGACTCGGCGGGGCCGGTGTGCAGGTCCTTCGCGGTCTGGTGGACCAGCAGGAGGATCAGGGACTGGAGGGAGGCGAAGACGGCCGCGCCCCGCCAGCCGTAGACGATGCCGGCGAGGAGGGGGGTGCAGACGCTGACGTAGGCCAGGGTGGTGTCGGGGCCCGCGGAGATGAGCAGCAGCGAGCCGAAGAGGGTGTCCACCGCCAGGAGGGTGGGGTGGCGCAGGAGCAGCGGGCCGAAGCGCTCCCAGTCGCGGAACAGGACGTACGAGCCCATGAACGTGACGACCACCGCCGCGCCCACCAGGCGGGTCGCCAGGCCCGGGGAGGCGTTGAGCAGGGCGGAGGGGGCGGCCAGGGCGATCATGGCGAGGCGGAAGCCGAAGACCTGCCGGCACATCGCCTGGAGGGCGTTGATCTGGATGGGGATGGTGGCCGAGGCCGGATCGGCGGGTGTCAGGGCGGACGCGGCGGAGGCAACTGGGGCGGCGGAGGGAGTCCGGGGGGAACGGTCGGGGTGGGCGGCTTCCGCGCGCGGCGTCGGAGCCGTTGAGGCCGTCGGAGGCGTTGAGGCCGTCGGAGGCGTTGAGGCCGTCGGAGGCGTCGGAGCCGCCGGGGCCGTCCCCTCAGGTCCGCCGCCCGCTACCCGGCGCCGCTCCTGCGGTGACTCCGGCCACGGCGACCCGGGCTGCACCGACCCCGACCGCACCGACCCCGACCGCGGAGCCGACGACCGCAGAGCCGGTGACCGAGGAGCCGACGACTGCCGAGCCCCTGGCTGCCGAGCCCCCGACCGCGGAGCCCCCGACTGCCGAACCCCCGACTGCGCCGGAACCGCGGACACGTCAGGGCCCGAGGCGTCCGTGGGCGCCCCAGCCCGAGGCACCGCCACCGCCCCGGCGCCCCCCGCCCGAGCCCCGTCCGCCCGTTCCCACCCCGGTGGCAGGGCCGGGGTCACCGAGGTCACCGGGATGTCGGGGGCGCCCGTGCGGACGTGGGCCGGGAGGACCGTGCCCGCCGGAGGGGTGGTGATCTCCGGTGTCTGCGGGCGGCGCCGCCGTAAACCGAGGCGTTCCTTCGTCGTCGTCATCGCCAGTACACCCACCCGCCGTCTACTTGCCCGTGATCGAGCCGAAGTCCGTGCCGGAGCCGAGGATCAGGCCGGCACCGAGGAGGATCATGGTGGCCGGGACCATGAAGGTCGTGATCATCATGGTGGCCTTGGGGACCGCGCGGGCCGCCTTGCGGCGGGCGTTCTGCGCGTCCGTGCGCCGCATGTCCTTCGCCAGGGCCACCAGGGTGTCCACGATCGGCGCGCCCAGTTCCTCGCCCTGCTGGAGTGCCGTGACGAACATGGCGACCTGCTCCGACTCGTTGCGCCGGCGCAGTTCCGCGAACGCCTGGCGGCGGCTCATGCCCAGGTCCATCTGGCGCAGGGTGATGCGCAGTTCGTCGGCCCACGGGCCCTCGTACTTGGCGGCGACACGGTCCAGGGCCTGGCGGAAGCCGAGGCCCGCGCTGACCACGACGGCCAGCACGTCCAGGAAGTCCGGCAGCGTCCGCTCGATGACGTCCTTGCGTATGCGGATCGCGGACCAGATGCCGACCTCCGTCCAGAACGCGCCGAAGGCGAACAGGACGACGGCCAGGATGAAGTCGCCCTTCATCAGGAACACCAGGCCGCCGACGCCGCCCAGGAAGCCGTAGACCGCGCGGCGGGCGGCGTACCGGTCGATGGTCAGGCCGCCCGGGTTGCCCGCCAGGTCGATCTTGCGGCGGTACTTGGCGACCATCTTGGGGCCCATCAGGCGCAGGATCGCGGGTGCGTAGCGCATGCCGAGGCGGTCCACCACCGAGTCGACCGCGCCGGTGCGGGTGGCGCCCACCTCCAGCGCCAGGGCCAGGTCGCCGGGGAGCTTGGCGTCCGCGCGGTACATGCGGATGCCGGCGAAGACGCCGTACACGCTGAGGCCCGTCACCAGTGCGAGCAGAAGTGCCATGGTCGTCCTCCCTCCGGGTCTCAGACGTCGATGCGGGACAGGCGGCGGATGAGGACGAAGCCGACGGCGTAGAGCGCGAAGGCGACGATCACCGCGCCCTGGCCGACCGGTGAGCCCGTCATACGGTCCAGTGCTCCGTCCTTGACGCCGTTCATGAGGAACAACGAGCCGATGCCCAGGACCGGAACGGCGTACGACGTCATGTTCACCTGGGAGAGCTGGGTGCGGACCTCACGCCGGGTCTCCTTGCGCTCCTCCAGCGTCTCGGTGAGGTTGCGCAGCGCGCTGACGACCTGGCCGCCCGCCCGGTTCGACAGGACCAGCGTGGTGACCAGGACGACCAGTTCGCGGGAGGGGAGCCGGTCCGCCATCTCGCCGAGGGCGTCGTCCATGGACGCGCCGAGGGCCAACTGGTTGGCGACCTTGCCGAGTTCCTCGCCGGCCGGGGCCTCCAGCTCCTCGGCGGCCATGCCGATGGCGGTGCGCAGCGCCAGTCCGGCCTGGGTGGCGTTGGCCAGGATGCGGGACATCTCCGGGAGCTGGTTGATGAACTTCTCGATGCGCTTCTGGCGCTGCCAGTTGAGGAACTGGACCGCCAGCCAGATGCCGAGCAGCCCGGCGAGCGGGCCGAAGAAGGGCGCCAGGGCGGCCTGTCCGACCAGCCACAGCCCGGCGACCACGGCGAGCATGGTGGCGAAGAACTCGCCCGGGGTGACGTCCAGGCCGGTGGCCGCCAGGCGCAGTTCCAGCTTCCTGCCCAGTTTGGTGCGGCGCAGGCGGCGGTCCAGGCCGGGGAAGTGGCGCCGACGGCCGGCCACCGGGATCTGGCCGGTCGCCGACAGGCGGTCGACGAGCGCCTGTCGCTGCGCCTTGCCGGTGGCGTAGGCGTGCAGGCCCGCGACGGCCAGGACGCAGGTCAGCAGGGTGATCCCGGTGGTGAGCGTGATGAGCGTGTGCAGATCCATCGGTCGGTCCTACCTGGCTTCTCGGGTGGCTAGCTGGTCTGCGGACTGGGCGACGCCGAAGGCCTGGGGGACGGGCTGGCTCGCCATGTAGAGGCGGTCGGCGGTGCGGCGCGGGAGCGGGAAGTACTCGAACGCGCCGTAGATGCGGCCGTCGGCGGCCATGGGCCGGGCGTGGAAACGGGCCACCGTCGCCAGGCGGTACGGGTCGCTGCCCTGGCTGTCGAGGATCGCGATCTCGGTGATGCGGCGGGCGCCGTCGGCGAAGCGGGTCAGCTGGATGATCACGTCGATGGCGCTGTTGATCTGGTCGTGCAGTGCCTCGAAGGGGATCTCCACCTCGGACATCGACGCCAGCGTCTTCATGCGCATCAGGGCGTCCTCGGCGCTGTTGGCGTGCACCGTGGCGAGGGAGCCGTCGTGGCCGGTCGACATCGCCTGGAGCATGTCCAGGGACTCGCCGCCGCGGACCTCGCCGACGACGATGCGGTCGGGGCGCATCCGCAGCGAGTTGCGGACCAGGTCGCGGATGGTGACCTGGCCCTTGCCCTCGACGTTCGGCGGGCGGGACTCCAGGCGGATGACGTGGGCCTGCTGGAGCTGGAGCTCGGCGGAGTCCTCGATGGTGATGATGCGCTCGCCCTCGGGGATCAGGCCGGAGAGGGCGTTGAGCAGCGTCGTCTTTCCGGTGCCGGTCGCGCCGGAGACGATCACGTTGAACTTCGCCTGCACCAGGCCCGCCAGCAGGTACAGCATGTGCTCGTCCAGCGAGCCGAAGCCGATCATCTCCTGGAGCGTGAAGGAGCGGGGGAAGCGGCGGATGGTGAGCGTCGCGCCGGTCAGGGACAGCGGCGGGATGATCACGTTGACGCGCTCGCCGGACGGCAGGCGCGCGTCCACCATCGGGTTGGACTCGTCCACCCGGCGGTTGACGGTGGAGACGATGCGCTCGATCGTCTGCATCAGCTGGTCGTGGGAGGGGAAACGCAGCGGGAGCTGCTCGACCCGGCCGCCGCGCTCCACGAAGATCGCGTCGGGGCCGTTCACCATGATCTCGGTGATCGACGCGTCCTCCAGCAGCGGCTCCAGGATGCCGAGGCCGAGCGCCTCGTCGACCACCCTGCGGATCAGCTGTGAGCGCTCGACCGTCGACAGCACCGGGCCCTCGCGGCTGATGATGTGCCCGAGGACGCGTTCCAGGCGGGCGCGGCGCTCCGCCGCGGCCAGCGACGACATCTCCGCGAGGTCGATCTCCTCCAGCAGCTTGGCCCGGTAGGAGGCGACGAGGTGGCCGTCCTCGCCCCGGTGGCCGTTCTCCTCGGGGGAGTTGATGCGTGCCCGCAGGCTCATGGTCGGGTGCTCCTCGCGCTGTCCTCGTTCAGTGGTCGAGCGGCATGGTGGCGGTCTTGTGGGCCGGGCCGAAGTCCCAGCCGGGGACGATCGACGGGATGTGCACGGTGGCGGTGACGGTGACCTCGTCGCCGCCGAAGGCGGACGCGCAGCTGGTGTCGTCGGCCAGGAAACCGCTGACGGCCTGGTCGCAGGCCGCGTCGGCGCCCCGGTCGAGGGAGGCGCTGCGCGCCCCCGCCCGCGCGGCGGTTCCCGCCTGCTGGGCGGTGTAGGCGATCAGGCCGAGCTGCACGACCGCCATGCCGACGATGAGCAGGACGGGCAGGAAGCCCAGGTATTCGAGAGCGACCTGGCCGCGGTCGCGGGTGGTGCGACGGCGCGGCGTTCTCGTGGACCGGTACGGCATCTCAGTGCGTCGCCTCCTCGACCGCGCCCGCGTGCCCCTTCACGGTGAACGGGAAGCTGACCGTGCCCGGGAAGAGGATGGGGACCTCGATACGGACGTCCGCGGTGACAAAGCCGCCCCCGGCACCGCACCGCACGTCCGCACCCCCCTGCCACGCGCCCGACAGGTCCTTCAGGCCCGCCTCGGCGCACCTGGCCTGCATGTCCCCCTCGGCGGCGGTCCCCGCCCGTACCGCTTCGTCGGCAGCATTCCCCGCGAGCGTCCACGTGTACCCCACCAGCACGAGCTGCCACAGCACCACCAGTGTGATCACGATCGTCGGGGTCATGCCGAGGAACTCGATGGTGACCTGGCCGCCGTCCCGTCGTCCCCGGGCCCGGGCCCGGGCCCGGCCCCACTCCTGGTCCCGCTCCCGGTCCGGCCCCAGGCCCGACCCTCGGCCCCACTCCCGGTCCGGCCCCAGGCCCGGCCCTCGGCCCCACTCCCGGTCCGGCCCCAGGCCCGGCCCGCGGCCCCACTCCGGGTCCCGCTCCCGGTCGCTTCTCCTGTCCTTTCCCCGCGGATCCGTCCGCATCCTCATCCCCCTGCCTCCCTGCGGCGCCGGAAGCTCACCGATCCGCGGTCGCCCCGCAGCCGTCCGCCCTTCTGGGCGCCCTCCGCGGGCTTGACCAGGCCCAGTTCGCCGGCCAGGCCCCACAGTGCCTGCTTGACCGCGCCCTTGCTGTCCAGCTCGTGGATGCGGCCCGCGTCCACCGCGCCCTGGAGTTCCTTGAAGTTGGCGGGGATCGCGATCCCGGCGACCGCCGTGCCGGTGATCTTCTGGATCAGCGGCGGCTGGATCTCCGTGGCGCGGGTGTGCCGGTTGACGACCACCGTCGTCTCCTCCGCCTTGCGGATCTGCAGCCGGTCCCACATCCGCACCGTCCGCTTGGCGCCGCGCACGGCGACCACGTCCGGGGTGGTGACGAGCAGCGCCCGGTCGGCCATCTCCACCGCGGCCGCGCCGGCGCCGCCCAGTTGGGCGCCGCAGTCGATGACGACGACCTCGTAGCGGGAGCGCAGCGCGCTGACGATCTGGCGGGCGGCGCGGTCGGTGACCTCCTCGCCGCGTTCGCCCTCGCCGGGGGCGAGCAGCAGCGCGACGCCCGTGTCGTGGCGGAAGACGGCGTCCGCCAGCACCCGCGGCGAGATGTCGGTGATGGCGGCCAGGTCCACCACCGACCGGCGGAACTGCACGTCCAGGTACGACGCCACGTCCCCGGTCTGCAGATCCATGTCCACCAGCACGGTGCCGCGTCCCGACGCCTGTGCCGCGAGCGCCAGCTGGATCGCCACGAGCGTCGCCCCGACGCCGCCCTTGGCGCCGCTGACGGTGACGACCGTGCCGCCGACGCCGGTGAACACGTCGCCGCCGCTGCCCAGATGGCGCCGTACGCCGACCGACCACTGGGCCACCGCCTGCACCCGGCTCGCCAGTTCCTCGTAGCTGAGCGGGAGGGCGACCAGACCGCGCGCGCCGTAGTCCATGGCCGCCTGGAACAGGCCGGGGCTCGCGTCGGAGGTGACCAGGATGACGCCCACCGCGGGGAAGCGCAGCGCCACTTCGCGGATGAGTTCGAGGGCCGGGACGGGGCCGATCCGCTCGTGCACGACCACGACCTCGGGCAGTTCGTCGATCGACTCGGCGGCCAGCCGGGCGAGGGTGTCGACGAGCTGGGTGGAGTCGACGACCGGGGCCACCGGCTCGGCGTCCGGGAGCTGGCTGAGCAGGGTCGTGATGGACCGGACGGCGTCCGCGTCGCCGGCTGCCGGGAGGATCCTCGTGGGCATGCGGGCCTCTCACTTGTCCTTCGCGAGCTGGTACGTGCGGTCCCGGTCGGGGACCGTCGTGTCGCCGCCGGGCGCGACCAGCGCGAGCCGGACCCGCTGGGCGAACGACTCGGCGTAGGTGATGCGCTGGGCGTCGAGGGTGGAGAGCGCGAAGGTGATCGGGACGGCGTCGGTGGTCTGCCGGTTCTTGCTGCTCTCGGTGGGGTCGAGCGCGGTGATCCGGCCGACGTCCAGGACCTTGGCGTTCGTTACGATGATCTTGGACTGTGCGGGGTCGCCCTCCCGCTCGCCCGCGAAGGTGGCGTACACGTTGACCGTCGAACCAGGCGTGATCTTCCCCGCCACGCCGGTCGCCGCGTCGATCATGATGGCGACCTCCTGCTGCCCCGGCTGCAGGGCGGGCTGGTCCACGATCATGTCCCGCTGGAGCAGGGAGCCCGCGCGCAGGGTCGTCACGGCGATCTTGCCGCGGATGTCGCGCAGGTCGGTCACCGCGGTGTCGGACAGCCAGCGTTCGGGCATCTTGATCTTCTCGAACTGGCCCTCGCTCAACCGGGTGTAGGGCGCCACGTTCGACTTGACCTGGTAGGCCGTGACCTCGGGGCCGACCTTGGACTTCACGTCGCTGATGACGGACAGGACACCGGCGAACGCGCCGAGGGCGCAGACGACCGACAGGAGCAGGAGCAGCACGCCGCGGCGCTGACGGGAGTTCATGAACCGTACAACCTCATCGGGGATATCGGTCGAGCGGAATCGAATGACGTGCGGGGTGTGAGCGGCTGGTCCGGGAGCGGGCGGTCGGGACGCGAGTCCCGTGCGGCGCCCCCGTGTTCCGCCCTCATCCGGCGGGGATCTGGTTCTCGTGGTACGGCGATGTGGCGGAGCAGAAGACGCACCGGTCGCCGATGACGTCGATCCCGCACCAGTGGCAGGTGCTCTGCCGCACCGACGTGACCAGCTGGTACAGCACCGACAGGTCGGGCAGGTAGGCGGCGAACTCGATCAGCTTGCCGGTCCCCCACCAGACCGCGGACTCGGCCGGCGCGGCGGTCTCCCTGAGTCCTTGGACGTTCCAGTCCTTGGCGAGGGTTCCGGCGACCCAGTCGGACTGGAGCTGGCCCTTGGCGACGAGCATCCAGGTGCCGAACTCCGGTCCGGACAGGGTGGCTCCGGGGCCGATCTTCACCAGCTGCGGCTCCGGATGGGCCAGCACGCCGAACTGGCTGCCCGGCACCCAGGACTTGGCGTGCGACTTCAGACCGACGGGGACGCGGTCGAGCCGGGCGACGGAACCGAGCAGCGCCCCGGCGTGGATGTAGTGGGTGAGCAGCCGGCCCGCCGAGGCGAGCACTCCGGGGCTGAGGTCGCAGGACGCCAGCTGCCGTAACTGGCGGGCCAGGACCGCGAGTCCGAGCGGCGGCAGGTCGGGCCGGAACAGGGCGATGCGGTCGCTCTCGAGGAGGGAGCGGATGGTGTGCAGCCGTCGCTCCACGCCGCGGGAGACGGCCTGCGAGCACACGACGACGACGTGCCCGTGCTGGTCGACCAGGCTCTGCACCCCGGCCAGCGCCTGCTCCAGCGGCTGCCGGTCCAGGTCCTCCAGGACGACGGCGGGCAAGGTCCGTTCGTCCTGCGGTGGCAGCGCCATGTCGGCACTGGTCACGGCAATGGCAGTTGGCACGCGCAGCTCCCCGTGTTACGCCTGTCGATCCACCGGGGTTACGCCGGTACACCGAGATGACTTCACTGCGTGACTACCTCAGCACTGTATCCACGCCTCCGTGGCCGGAGAACAGCGATTCCGTAGCTGACGGGCAACTGTCTTTTCACAAGACACGTCAAACCAGGGCAGGTTGAGCATCTCGCCGGTCCCCTCGCGCCGCCGGGTCCCGGATTTGGGTCCGCATTTGGGCCCCCGGGCCCATGCGCCGGGCCCACCCCGTGGGCCCACGCGGTGGACCCGCATGCCGCCAGGAGCGAGGGATTTGGTCTGGACCTATTGACAGCCGGATTGGTCTGGACCAGCTTGTTGTCATGTCCCCATACATCACATCGGCACGATCGCCACGGTTCTGGTCAGCAGCCGTCACCGCCGCCCTCGCCCTGTGCCTGGCCGGCGCCGGCCAGGCGTCCGCGGCGGACGTGAACAACGTCAAGAACTCCGGGTTCGAGTCCGGCCTGGGCGGCTGGACCTGTTCGGCGGGGAGCGGGACCACCGTCTCCTCGCCGGTCCACGGCGGCTCCGCCGCGCTCAAGGCGACGCCTGCCGGGCTGGACAACGCCCGGTGCGCCCAGACGGTGGCCGTGCAGCCGGGCGCGACGTACACACTGAGCGCCTGGGTCCAGGGCGGGTACGCCTACCTGGGCGTCACCGGCACCGGCAGCACGGACGTGTCGACGTGGACGCCGGACTCGGCGAGCTGGAAGCAGCTGTCCACGACCTTCACCACGGGCTCCTCGACCACCTCGGTGACGGTGTACACGCACGGGTGGTACGGGCAGGCGGCCTACTACGCGGACGACGTGTCGGTGTACGGCCCGGACGGGGGCGGTGGCGGCGACCCGGCCCCGACGGTCCCGGCGGCGCCGGGCGGCCTCGCGGTCTCCGGCACCACGTCCTCCTCCGTCTCCCTGGCCTGGAACGCCGTGTCGGGCGCGACCGGGTACAACGTCTACCGGGACGGCACGAAGGTGACGGCGGTGACCGGCACGTCGGCGACGGTGACCGGCCTGGCGGCCTCCACCTCGTACTCCTTCCAGGTCACCGCGACCAACGCGGCGGGCGAGTCGGCCAAGTCCGGCGCGGTCACCGGGACGACGGCGGCGTCGACCGGCACCGGCGGCGGCACCCTGCCCAAGCACGCGGTCACGGGCTACTGGCAGAACTTCGACAACGGCGCGACCGTCCAGAAGATCTCGGACGTGCCGTCCCAGTACGACATCATCGCGGTGGCCTTCGCGGACGCCACGACGACGCCGGGCGCCGTGACCTTCACCCTGGACTCGGCCGGCCTCGGCGGCTACACGGTCGACCAGTTCAAGGCGGACATCAAGGCCAAGCAGGCGGCCGGCAAGAAGGTCATCGTGTCCGTGGGCGGCCAGAACGGCACGGTGTCGGTGCGCGACGCGGCCTCGGCGGCGAACTTCGCGGACTCGGTGTACTCGCTGATGCAGACGTACGGCTTCGACGGCGTGGACATCGACCTGGAGAACGGGCTCGACGCCACCTACATGACGCAGGCGCTCAGGGCGCTGTCGGCGAAGGCCGGTCCGTCGATGATCCTCACGATGGCCCCGCAGACCATCGACATGCAGTCGACGTCGAACGCGTACTTCCAGACGGCGCTGAACGTCAAGGACATCCTCACCGTCGTCAACATGCAGTACTACAACAGCGGTTCGATGCTCGGCTGCGACGGCAAGGTCTACAGCCAGGGCTCGGTGGACTTCCTCACCGCGCTGGCCTGCATCCAGCTCGAGGGCGGTCTCGCCCCCTCCCAGGTGGGTCTCGGCCTGCCGGCCTCCACGCGCGGCGCGGGCAGCGGTTACGTGTCGCCGACGGTGGTGAACAACGCGCTGGACTGCCTGACGAAGCTGACCAACTGCGGCTCCTTCAAGCCGTCGAAGGCGTATCCCGACCTGCGGGGCGCGATGACCTGGTCGACGAACTGGGACGCGGCGAGCGGGAACGCGTGGTCCGGCGCGGTGGGCCCGCACGTGCACGCGCTGCCGTAGGGCCGGCCGAAGACACCGACGGTCGATGACCCTGATGTGGCCGACCGGCCGACCGGAGCGACTAGAAGAACTCCGACCACGGCTGGTCCCAGACCTGCTTCCCGCACAGGACCAGGAACAGCAGTCCCGCGACGGCCAGCGCGGTGTTGCTCAGCGGGCCGTTGCGCCACTGCCGCGGCGTGCGGGAGGAGTTGAGCAGCCACATCAGGGTCAGCGCCAGGAACGGCAGGAAGGCCGCGCCCAGGACGCCGTAGAGGACGACCAGGCGGAAGGGCTGCCCCTGGAAGAGCAGCACGATCGGCGGGAACGTGAGCCACAGCAGGTAGGCGCGGAACGGCCAGGAGCGCTCGCGGGCGCCGGAGGCGACCTCCTCGCCGCTCGCCGCGCCGGTCCGGCGGGAGCGCGCGACGAAGTCCGCGAACATCAGGCTGACCCCGTGCCAGACACCGATCAGCGAGGTGAAGGAGGTGGCGAAGAAGCCGATCAGGAAGAACCTGGCCGTCGCGGTGCCGTATTCGGCCGCGAGGATGTCGCCGAGCTGGATCAGGCCCTTGTCGCCGCTCGCGACGGCCACGTGCGCGGAGTGCAGCAGCTCCGCCCCGACGAACAGCATGGCGACGACGAAGACCCCCGTGGTGGCGTAGGCCACGCGGTTGTCCAGCCGCATGACCTTCATCCAGCCGGTGCCCGTCCACCCCTTGGCGTTGACCCAGTAGCCGTACGCGGCGAGCGTGATGGTGCCGCCCACGCCGCCGATCAGGCCGAGGGTGTTCAGGACGGAGTCCTTCTCGTCGGGCAGGACCGGCAGCAGGCCCGCGAAGGCGTCGGCCAGGTTCGGGGTGACCCTGACCGCCAGGTACACCGTCACCAGGAACATGACGCCCACCAGGACCGTCATCACCTTCTCGAACACGGCGTACTTGTTGAACCAGACGAAGACCAGGCCCACCAGCCCGCAGCCGACCGCCCACCACTCCAGGTCCGCCACGCCGGGGAAGAGCGCCTGCAGCGGCAGCGCGCTGGACGACATCGCCGCCGCGCCGTAGACGAAGCCCCAGACGACGGCGTAGACGGCGAAGAAGTACGTCGTCCAGCGGCCCAGGCTCGCCCAGCCGTCGAAGAGGGTGCGGCCGGTCGCCAGGTGCCAGCGGCCCGCCGCCTCGGCGAGGGAGATCTTCACCAGGCAGCCGACGACCGCCGCCCACAGCAGGGTGTAGCCGAAGTTGCCGCCGGCGATGAGCGTGGCCACCAGGTCACCGGCGCCGACGCCGGTCGCGGCGACGACGATGCCCGGGCCGATGAGCCGTCGGCGCGAAGTGCGGGGGACGGGGGCGGGGGCGCCGGCCGTCCGGGTCTCCTCGGTGTTTCCCGTGGTGTCCGCCATGAAGGTCAAGAAAGCCCAGAGCGGGCGGGCGGACAAGAGGGCGTGCGAGGCACGGCCGGATCGCGCGGGGTCCGCCGCACCACCCCTTGAGCCACTATTGACCTGTCCATGCCATTCATTGACGATGGCGCCACCCGCACAGCACGTCGCTGAACCACCCCCCGGCTCCACTCCCCACGTCCGGCGACCCCGGACCCCCCGGAGAACCAAGGAGATGTCATGCGACTACGTGTACGAGGCACCGGCGCCCGCGGCGGCAGACGCACCGCCGCACTCGCCGGCCTGCTGGCCCTCGCCCTCGCCGCACCCGTCTCGGCGACCGCCGACAGCGTGCACCGGAGGGCCCCCTCGGCCGGCGACGTCCGCCAGTACGAGATCCACGTCGACCACAGCACGCCGGTCACCCGCACCGCCATCGCGGCGGCCGGCGTGACCGTGGACGAGGCGGACGAGGAGACGGTCGTCGTCTCCGGGCGGTCCGACCAGATCCGCACGCTGCGGGCGGCGGGGTACGACGTCGCGCCCGTGGGCGCCGTTCCGGACAGGTCCCGGGGCGAGGCGCGGCTGTACGACTTCCCCTCGGCCGACTCGAAGTACCACAACTACGCCGAGGCGAACGCCGAGATCGACCAGCGGCTCGCGGCCTACCCGGCCATCATGAGCCGGCGGGTGATCGGCACGTCGTACCAGGGCCGGGACATCGTCGCCATCAAGGTCAGCGACAACGCGGCCACCGACGAGAACGAGCCGGAGGTGCTGTTCACCTTCCACCAGCACGCGCGCGAGCACCTGACCGTGGAGATGGCGCTGTACCTGCTGCGCGAACTGGGGGCGGGCTACGGCAGCGACTCCCGGATCACGGACATGGTGAACAGCCGGGAGATCTGGATCGTCCCGGACCTCAACCCGGACGGCGGCGAGTACGACATCGCGACGGGTTCCTACCGCTCCTGGCGCAAGAACCGCCAGCCCAACTCCGGTTCCTCCTACGTCGGCACCGACCTGAACCGGAACTGGAACTACAAGTGGGGCTGCTGCGGCGGGTCTTCCGGCTCCACGTCGTCGGAGACGTACCGGGGCGCAGCCGCCGAGTCGGCGCCCGAGGTGAAGGTGGTCGCCGACTTCGTGCGCAGCCGGGCCGTCGGAGGCAAGCAGCAGATCACCGCCGGGATCGACTTCCACACCTACAGCGAGCTGGTGCTGTGGCCGTTCGGGTACACGTACTCCGACACCACGACCGGGATGACGGCGGACGACTACAACGCCTTCAGGACGGTCGGGCAGAAGATGGCCGCCAGCAACGGCTACACCGCCGAGCAGTCCAGCGACCTGTACATCACCGACGGGTCCATCGACGACTACCTGTGGGGCGTGCACAGGATCTTCTCGTACACCTTCGAGATGTACCCCACGTCGTCCTCCGGCGGCGGCTTCTACCCGCCCGACGAGGTGATCGAGCGGGAGACCTCACGCAACCGGGACGCGGTGCTGCAACTGCTGGAGAACGCCGACTGCATGTACCGGTCGATCGGCAAACAGGCACAGTACTGCGGCTAGTCGGGCATCCGGCCGCTCAGTCGCCCGGCGCGTGCTCGGCGTCCTCCTCGAAGTAGGCGTCGAGGACCGCGTCCAGCCGCTCGTCCCACTCCTTGAAACGGCTCCTGGCCGGCGCCTCGATCTCGATCGGGTACCAGCGCCGGTCAGGGGTGTGCACCGTGATGGTGAGCCGTTTGCCGAAGCGGGGGACCGTGGTCTCCACCGCGCCGATCTCGTCCCAGCGGAACTCGCACTCCTGGTCGTCCAGGACCAGGCGGACTCCCTTGCGGTCGGCGACGATCCGGGCCCGGCGGTCGGCGGCCTCGAAGAGCGGGCCGTCGGCGGGCTCGTCCTCGTCCTCGTCCGCGGTGTCGTCTGCGGCGGCCTCCCGCTCGGCCGCTCCGGGCTCCACGGGCGTCTCGGCCGCATCGGGCTCCGCCGTCTCCTCGACGGCTTCGGCTTCGACGTCGGTCTCCCGGTCCTCGGCCTCCTCCGGCTCGCCGGTCGCGGGCGAGGTGAGCCCGGGGATGAAGGCCGGGTCGAACCCGGCGCCCGTCACGGGCTCGCCCTTCAGGGGCTGGCTGCTCGAACCTATGCGCTGCTCCACAGCGGGCAGTATGGTCGACGATCCTGTGCCGGGGACAGTCAGCCCCGACTTCGTTATCAGACGCCTACACGAAACCGCTCAGCACCGCCGCCACCGCGAACCACGCGTCCGACAGCACCGTTTCGAGCGCCGCCCCCGTCCGGGTGGCGACCGATCAGGGAGGCTCCATGACCGCCGGCAGTCCCTCCGGAGCGCTCGCGCGCCTGGCCGGGGAACGCGTCGACCACCGTTTCAAGGGCCTCCCGCCGGACGCCGACGGCCTGACCGTCGGCGAGCTGGCCGCCCAGCGCCGCAACCTGTTCACCGGCGGTTTCACCACGCCCGTGCTCGCCCTGTCCGCCGAGCGCCTGGAGCACAACCTGGCGCTGATGGAGGCGTACGCGGCCCGCCACGGCCTCGCCTTCGCCCCGCACGGCAAGACGTCCATGGCGCCCCAGCTGTTCCACCGGCAGACCGAGCGCGGCGCGTGGGGCATCACGCTGGCGGTGCCGCACCAGGTGCGTGTGGCGCGGGCGTTCGGCGTGCGGCGGGCCTTCCTCGCCAACGAGGTCGTCGACCCGGCCGCCCTGCGCTGGATCGCGGCCGAGCGGGACGCCGACCCGGACTTCCGGCTGATCTGCTACGTCGACTCCGTGCGCGGGGTGGAGCTGATGGACGCCGCCCTGCGCGGGGCGGCCCGCCCGCTGGAGGTGGTGGTCGAGCTGGCGGCCGGTGCCGACGCGCGCACCGGCGTGCGGACGGAGGCGGAGTGCGCGGCGGTCGCCGACGCGGTGGCGGCGACGCGGACCCTGCGGCTGGCCGGGGTCGCCGGGTACGAGGGCGAGGTGCCGCGGGCCGACCCGGAGCGGGTGCGCGGGTGGCTGCGGCGGCTGGTCGCGCTCGCCGTCGGCTTCGACCGGGCGGGGCGCTTCGCCGGGCGCGACGAGATCGTCGTCAGCGCGGGCGGCAGCGCCTGGTTCGACGCGGTGGCCGAGGTGTTCGCGGAGATCCCAGGGCTGTCCGCGCCGGTGCTGAAGCTGCTGCGCTCGGGGGCCTACGTCACGCACGACGACGGCCGGTACCGCAGGCTCACCCCCTTCAACCGGGTGCCCGAGGAGGGCGCGCTGGAGCCGGCGTTCCGCCTGTGGACGCAGGTCGTCTCGCGTCCCTCGCCCGACCAGGCGTTCGTCAACGCGGGCAAGCGCGACGCCGCCCACGACCTGGACCTGCCCGTCGCCCAGGTGGTACGCCGGGACGGGACCGAGCGCCCGGCCGCCGGGATCTCGGTGACCGCGCTGTCCGACCAGCACGCCTGGCTGCGCACGACCGCCGAGGCGGACCTCGAGGTCGGGGACTGGCTGGGCCTGGGCCTGTCCCACCCGTGCACGTCGTTCGACAAGTGGCCGCTGATCCCGGTGGCCGAGGCGGACGGCACGGTCGTCGAGTACATCCGTACGTTCTTCTGAGGCGTACGGGAAGTCCTGCGAGAGTCCGAGGAGGGAGCCGACCGTGGAGGACCTCGTCGTCCGGGACGCGGACGTGGTGGACGGCAGCGGTGAACCGTCGTACCGCGCGGACGTGGTGATCGCCGACGGCAGGATCGTGTCGATCGTCAAGGAGGCCGCGGCCGCCGGCTGCCAACGCCCCAGTGCCGTGCGGGAACTGGACGCCGAGGGCCTGGTGCTGTCCCCCGGCTTCATCGACATGCACGCGCACAGCGACCTCGCCCTGCTGCGCGACCCCGACCACAGCGCGAAGGCCGCGCAGGGCGTGACCCTGGAGGTGATCGGCCAGGACGGGCTGTCGTACGCCCCCGTCGACGACCGCACGCTCGCCGAGGTGCGCGACGCGATCGCCGGCTGGAACGGCCACGGCGACGACGTCGACTTCGACTGGCGCTCCGTCGGCGAGTACCTGGACCGTCTCGACCGCGGGATCGCCGTCAACGCCGCCTACCTGGTTCCGCAGGGGACGGTGCGCGCGCTCGCCGTCGGCTGGGAGGACCGCGAGGCCACGCCGGAGGAGCTGGACCGGATGCGGCGGCTGGTCGCGGAGGGCCTGGAGCAGGGCGCGGTCGGCATGTCGTCGGGGCTGACCTACCCGCCCGGCGGGTACGCGAGCGACGCCGAACTGACCGAGCTGTGCCGGGTGGTGGCCTCCCACGGCGGCTACTTCTGCCCGCACCACCGCTCCTACGGGGCGGGCGCGCTGGAGGCGTACGCGGAGATGGTGGCCGTGGCCCGGGAGGCGGGCTGCCCGCTGCACCTGGCGCACGCCACCATGAACTTCGGGGTCAACGAGGGCCGGGCGCCCGAACTGCTGGCCCTGCTGGACGAGGCGCTGGACGCCGGGGCCGACATCAGCCTCGACAGCTACCCCTACACCCCGGGCTGCACGACCCTCGCGGCGCTGCTGCCGGGCTGGGCGGGCGAGGGCGGTCCGCGCGAGACCCTGAAGCGGCTGGCGGACGAGGAGACGGCCGAGCGCATCCGGCACCGGCTGGAGGACGTCGGCTCGGACGGCTGCCACGGCGTGCCCGTCGACTGGGACACGGTCGAGGTCTCCGGGGTGCGCGACCCGCGGCTGGCGGACCACGTGGGCCGCACGGTGCGACAGTCGGCCGACGCGCGCGGCGAGGCCCCCTGGGCGACCGCCCGCCGCCTGCTGCTGGCGGACGGCCTCGGTACGACCGTCCTGCTCCACGTCGGCCACGAGGAGAACGTGCGGGCCGTCCTGCGCCACCGCGCGCACACCGGCGGCTCCGACGGCCTCCTGCACGGCGCCCGGCCGCACCCGCGCGCCTACGGCACCTTCCCGCGCTACCTCGGCCACTACGTGCGGGAGTCGGGCCTGCTGTCGCTGGAGGAGTGCGTGGCCCACCTCACCTCGCGCCCGGCGGCCCGGCTGCGGCTGCCGGACCGGGGGCTGGTCCGCGAGGGGTTCCGGGCCGACCTGGTCCTGTTCGACCCGCGGACGGTGGCGGCGGGCGCCACCTTCGAGGAGCCGCGCAGGCTGCCGACGGGCATTCCGTACGTGCTGGTCGACGGGCGGTTCGTGATCGAGGACGGCCGGCGCACGGACGTGCTCGCGGGGCGGGCGGTCCGCCGGACTCCGGTGTGACCGCCCGCCGTCGACGTGCTACGGCTTGGGCAGCGTGCAGCCGACCGCGCTCAGGTTGAGCTTGTTGCCGGCGCCGAAGCAGGCCGGGATCTGGTAGGTCTCCTGGGCGTAGTTGATGCCCTGACGGACGGTCACGTTGCCGCTCTCGTCGACCTCGCAGGGGTTGTTCACGGTGCAGGTCTCGCCGTTCTCGTTGCCGGTGTTGTTGACGGCGACGACCTTGCCGGTGGCGTTGTCGACGACGGGCGATCCGGACGTGCCGCCGATGGTGTTGCAGGCGGAGGTGTAGCGGACGGAGTCCTTCCAGGTCCAGTCGCCTTCCTTGAGGCGGTAGACGAAGCCGTCGATGTTGCAGGCGTAGGTCTTCTTCCAGTAGCCGGAGACGACCGTGATGGCGGTGCCGGCGACCGGGTGGGTGTCGTTCAGCGTCAGCGCGCTGATCCCGTACGTGCTCCTGATCTGCGCGTACGTGGTGGTGAGCTGGTAGATCGTGACGTCCGTGTCGGTCATCGTCGAGTACGCGACCTTGCTGGCGCGCAGCGTGCCGACCCGGGTGGCGGAGGCGTTGAGCAGGCCGAACGAGCGGCTGGACGCCTGGTCGACGATGACCTGGCCGGGCGCCGGGAACCCGGTCTCCAGGCAGTGGCCGTTGGTGAGCACGAGCGCCGGGTCGGTGTCCGCGGAGTTCGGGAAGCGGACGACCGAGCCGGAGCAGTTGCTGAGCGAGACGGTGCCGGCGAAGTTGACGGCCTGGAGGGTGGGCGCGGCGGCGCGCTCGGTGGGCGCCGGTGCCGCGACCGCGGGTGCCGCGCCCGCCCCGGCGATCACCAGGGCGAAGAGCGCGGCGCCGAGAGGCTTCTTCATGTGGGGTCCCCTCTTGCGACGGGGCGACCGGAGATCCTCCGGCCGCCCACGAATTTGTCATGTGCATTGTGAGGGGTGAGGGGTGGATGGGCAAGAAGGTGTTTCCGGCCGCGGCGCGGACGGCCGCGGCGCCCCTCGGAGCACTCCCCGGGGCGCCCCTCGGGGCGCCCGACGGTCGCCGGGACTCGCGGCGGGCGCCAGGACTCGCGGCGGACGCAAGGGCTCCCGGCGGGCCTACGGTGACCCGGCCCGCGCCCGGCGCGTCGTCGGCGTACCGGTCGAGCAGCGCCTCGCGGCTGACGGAGACGCGGCTGGAAAAGGACACTGCCGCCCCGAGGTGCCGCTCGCGCCCGCGCCGGCCGTGCAGGCCCTTGACGCCCGCGCCCCGGCCGAGTCCGCGTCGCGACTCGGAGACCGGCGGGTCGGCCCGGACCGGGTCCAGCACCCGCTCGGCCCGCTGCCGGCCCTGGGCCCGCCGCACGCGCGAAGCCCAGGGCTTCCAGCCGCCCGGCGAGTTCGGTGTTGCGGGCCGTCCTCGGCCGGCGCCTCCACCAGGGGCGCCGGGCCGGACGACGAACCCCTGTCGAGGAAGCCGACGTCGACCGGCCAGGCGTCAAGGCGTTGCACGCCTGCCGCAGCGCCCACGCAAGTTGACGCCGACGCCCCACACCCGGCCCGGGCTGATCACCGTCCCACCGCGCGGTTCCGCGGCGACTGCCGCGACGACGCCTCCGCCGCATGGGGACGGCGTCGGAGCGCCGCGGACGGCTGACCGGCAGGACCGTCACCGCCGACCGGACCGCGGTCGGGCACGACCGTCCGGCACAGCGCCACGGTCGGACCGCCGCCCTCCGTGCGGGACCGACACGCCGGCCCGGAACGGGCGGCCCGCTCCGGCGGCCGTGCCGATCCCGCACGGGCGTGCCGTCGGAACCGCCGGGAGCGTTGGGGCGGTGCCGGCGGCTCGGCGCAGACGTGCCGCCGGAGCGACCGGGCCGCTGAGGGCGGGTTCGCCGGCTGGGAGCCGGCGCACCGGCTCGGGCACCGGCGCGCCGGCTCCGGGGGCGGGGCGAGGCCGGAGGGACGGGCGGGGGCCGGGAGGGGGCTCACCTGGGGCCCTTGGTGGCCCCCCTGCCGCGGCCCGGGTTGCCTCCGTTGCCACGGGCCGGCTCGGTCGTGGCGGCGGCGGACGTGGCCGCGGGCGCCGTGGTGGCGTCCGCGGTGCCGCCACCCGCGGCGGCGGTCGGGGAGGCGGACTTCTCAGCGGCGGTGGGCGACGGGCTCGCGGACGGGTGCGCGTCGCCGGAGCCGGTCGATTCGGCGCCGCCGGACGGCGGCGAGACGGGCGCGACGGACACCCCGTCCTTCTTCTTCGCCCCCTCCTCCTGGCCCCCCGTCCCCGGCCGCGGTCCGTCGCCCGAGCCGGAGCCGAGGAGACCGGCGACGACGGCGACGAGCAGCACGCACGCTCCGCCCACGGCCACCGGGACCCGGCGCGTCGGCCGTCCGTGCCGCCGCGAGCCGCCGGCGACCGCCGGCCCGTCGTCCGCCGCGGGCTCACCGGGCCGCGCCGGGTCGCCGTAGCCCACGTACTGCTCGTACTGCTCGAGCACGCCCGGACCGGCCGAATGCCCGTCCGGCGGATACGTGTCCGCCGCGTACCCCTCCGGCGGGAACGCGTCCGCCGAGTGCCCGTCAGACGGGTACACGTCCGGCGGATACGCGTCCGCCGGGGCGGCGATCACGGGCAGTTCCGCCGTCCGGTCGAACGCGTTCTGCCAGCCGTGGGCGGCCGCCGGATCGGCGTACTCCTCGTAGCGGGGGGCCGAATGGGGAATCGGCTGGTACACGTTCGGCGGCACCTGGGGCTCGTCCATGGCCGGATACGCGCCGTCGCCGCCGTGCGCACCGGTCGCGCCGTTCGCGGCTTGTGCGCCGTGCGCCCCGTTTTCTTGCTGAGGGTGCCAGGACATGGCCGCGCATTGTAGGGACAGGTGGGGCCCCTGGGACAGCCGTGGGCGATAACCGCACAAACCACCGCGTCTCACGTGGCGGAAAACACGGCCCAAAAGGCGTTACCGGGCCGTAAGCTCAACTGTCATGCAGGTGATCCAGTCGACCAAACTCGCCAACGTCTGTTACGAGATCCGGGGCCCGGTTCTCGAGGAGGCGATGCGCCTGGAGGCGGCCGGCCACCGCATCCTCAAGCTCAACACGGGCAACCCGGCCGCGTTCGGCTTCGAGTGCCCGCCGGAGATCCTGGAGGACATCCTCCGCAACGTCTCCACCGCCCACGGCTACGGCGACGCCAAGGGCCTGCTGGCGGCCCGCCGCGCGGTCGTCATGCACAACCAGACCCTGGGCATCGAGACGGACGTCGAGCACGTCTTCATCGGCAACGGCGTCTCCGAGCTGATCGTGATGGCGATGCAGGGCCTGCTGGACGACGGCGACGAGGTGCTCGTACCCGCACCCGACTACCCGCTGTGGACGGCCGCGGTCTCGCTCGCCGGCGGCACGGCCGTGCACTACCGCTGCGACGAGCAGTCCGACTGGATGCCCGACCTCGCCGACGTGGAGCGGAAGGTCACCGACCGCACCAAGGCGATCGTCATCATCAACCCGAACAACCCGACGGGCGCGGTCTACGAAGAGGCGATGCTCAAGGGCCTGACGGACATCGCCCGCCGCCACAACCTGCTGGTCTGCTCGGACGAGATCTACGACAAGATCCTGTACGACGGCGCCACCCACACGCCCACCGCGAAGATCGCCCCGGATCTGCTCACCCTCACCTTCAACGGCATGTCCAAGGCCTACCGGGTGGCCGGCTACCGGGTCGGCTGGATGGCGATCTCCGGTCCGCGCGCGCACGCCGAGTCCTACATCGAGGGCCTGACGATCCTGGCGAACATGCGCCTGTGCGCGAACATGCCGGGCCAGCACGGGGTCGTGGCCGCCCTCAGCGGGCGCCAGACGATCAACGAGCTGGTGCTGCCGGGCGGGCGGCTGAAGGAGCAGCGGGACACGGCGTACGAGCTGCTGACGCAGATCCCGGGGGTGAGCTGCGTGCGGCCGAAGGGCGCGCTGTACCTCTTCCCGCGCCTCGACCCCAAGGTGTTCAAGATCAAGGACGACCGGCGGATGGTGCTGGACCTGCTGCGCCAGGAGAAGATCATGGTCGTCCAGGGCACCGGGTTCAACTGGCCGGAGCAGGACCACTTCCGGGTCGTGACCCTGCCCACGGTGGGTGACCTGCGGGACGCGGTCGGCCGGATCGGCACCTTCCTGGACGGCTACAGCCAGCCCTGAGGCCGCGCAAGAGGACGAACGGCCCCGTCTCCCGAACGGCGCCACTTTAGACGAAATCCAAGCTAGGATGGCTTCCTGTCAGCGCACAGGAGGCCATCCATGTACGAACCGATCCGCACTGCTCCGTCCAGTCGGTCCGTCCACGGCGCGATGGCCGGCACGAACACGAAGACGAACACCGACTTCCCGCACCGCTCCCGCGAGGAGGAGCTGGACATCCAGCTCGCCGGCCATCTGGCGGCCCTGCTCGCCGTCACGGACGAACTGCGGGCGCTGAGTCCCTGCTCCGCCTGGGACGAGGCGGCCGAGCGGGTCGCCGGCCAGGTGGCCCGGCTGCGCGGCGGCCGGCCGCCGGCCCGCACGTCCGCGGCGCCCGCCGACACCGATCCCACCGCCCTGCACCGACGGGCGCACGCCCTGGCCGGCCGCGCCCTGGTGGTGGCGGCCTCCCGCGCCGACACGGGGGCCGCGATCCTGGCCGCCGAGCAGATGGACGCCCACGCGGCGGCCCTGGAACCGCGCGAACTCGCGTCCCGCTGAGCCCCCGAGGGCTCCCCCGAACGGCCCCGGTCCGCGTGCACCCGCAGCGACGCGCGGACCGGGCGCCACGAAGACGACGGCGGGAAAGTGACGACGGCCGTTCCGGTTGCGTACCGGGACGGCCACTTCACTCCCCGTTCACCCCCGCGGCCCGGGAACGTCCCCTTCCGCGCACACGATCAGCCTGTGAGACGCATCGCGGGAATCGTCCTCGCGGTCCTGCTGATCGGCGGCGTGGTGGCAGCCGTCGTGGCGGGCCGGAAGGCTGAGGACACGAGCACGGCAGCGAAGACCGTGCGCATGGTGATCGGATCGGAGAAGGCGGACTACTTCGCCGATCCCGACGTGGTGAAGGCCCTGGCCGCCAAGGGTTACACCGTGCAGGCCGAGACCTCCGGGTCCTGGGCCATGGAGGGGCTCGACCTCAAGGGCTACGACCTGGCGTTCCCGTCCAGCCAGGCGCCCGCCGCCCAGCTGGCGGCCCGGTACAAGGTGCACGGCAGCCTGCCGCGGCCCTTCTACTCGCCGCTCGTCGTGGTCGCTCACCGCGGCGCCGCCGAGGTGCTGGCGGCGAACGGCCTGGCGACCCTCGACACCGCCCACCGCGGCACCCTGGACATGGCCGCCTACCTCGACGCCGCCCGCCACGACCGCACCTGGCAGCAGCTCAAGGGCGCCGGCGCGTACGGCGAGCTGGGCGGGACCCTCTTCGTCGCCAGCACCGACCCGGAGACGTCCAACTCCGGCGCCCTCTACCTCGCCGCCGCCTCCTACGTGGCCAACGACGGCCGGGTGGTCGCGAGTGACGCCGACCTGGACCGCACCGCGCCGCTGCTGCGCAGACTCGTCAGCGTCCAGGGGGCCCAGCAGGCCGGCAGCGACGCGCTGTTCCGCGACTTCGTCAGCGGCGCCGGCAACCCTCTGGTGCTGGTCTACGAGTCGCAGGTCGCCTCTCTCCTGGCGGACGGTCAGCGGCCCGACGACCTCGTCGTGCTCTACCCGGACACCACCGTCGACAGCGACCACACCGTCGTACCGCTCACCGAGGACGGCCGGGCCCTCGCACAACTGCTGTCCGCCGACCCTCTGTTGCGCAAGCTCGCGGTGCGGCACGGGTTCCGCCCGCAGGGGGCGGCCGCCGGATTCGGCACCTCCGAGACCTATCTGAAGAAGGAACTGACCGGCGTCCGGCAGGCGCCCGTGCCCACCTCCGCGGTGCTGCACGAGATGGCGCGCCGGGCCAGGGGGGACGACAAGTGACCGACAACGGAAACGACTTCACCCTCACTCCGCCCGAGGCCGTCACGCCCGTGCCGGCCGAGAAGGCCGGCGGGCTGGTACCCGTGGCGGACGACGTCCGCACCGCGATGGCCGAGAAGGCCGCCGCCTACGTCCAGGGGCTGGCCGCCCTCGACGCCCGCTCCCCCGAGTTCGCCGGCAAGGTCGGCGAGATCACCGCCCTCGGCTCCGGCGAGATGCGGGCCGCCGCCGCGCAGTCCAACCGGATGCTGGAGCGCACGGTGCGCAGCCTGCCGTCCAAGGGCGGGGACGCGAGCGCGAAGGTGGCCGGCTCGCTCGTCGAACTCAGGCGGGTGGTCGAGGACCTGGACCCGCGCGACCAGCCGGCCGGCCGCGGCCGCAGGCTGCTGTCCCGGCTGCCCGGCGGCAACCGGCTGCGCGACCACGTCGCCAAGTACGCCTCCGCGCAGGGGACGTTGCACGCCATCGTGGGCTCCCTGCGCGGCGGGCAGGACGAACTGCGGCGCGACAACGCCGCGTTGCAGACCGAGCGGATCCGCCTGTGGGAGACCATGGGCAAGCTGCAGGAGTACGTGGTGCTGACCGAGGCGCTGGACGCGGCCGTCGAACGGCACCTCGACGCGACCGCGGATCCGCAGGCGGCCGACTCGCTGCGGGCCGACGTGCTCTTCCCCGTCCGGCAGAAGCACCAGGACCTGCTCACCCAGCTCGCCGTGTGCGCCCAGGGCTACCTCGCCATGGACGTCGTACGCCGCAACAACGAGGAGCTGATCAAGGGCGTGGACCGCGCGGCCACCACCACGGTGTCCGCGCTGCGCATCTCCGTGATGCTGGCCTCCGCGCTCGACCACCAGAAGAAGGTCGCCGACCAGGTGGACGCCCTGCGCGGCACCACGGAGGACCTGATCCGCGGCAACGCCGAGATGCTGGCCACGCAGAGCGGGGACATCCAGCGGATCGCCGCCGACCCGGCCGTCGGCGCCGAGACCCTGCGGTCGGCGTTCCAGCAGATCTACCGCACCCTCGACGCGATCGACAGCTACAAGGTGCAGGCGACGGAGGCGATGGCCGCGACGGTGGAGTCGCTCAGCGCCGAACTGCGGCAGGCGAGCGCCCACCTGGACCGCAGCCGGTCGCAGGGCGCGCTGGACGGAGGGCTCGCATGAGACGCCCGCTGGCCGCCGTCCTCGCCGCCGTCGCCCTGCTCACCGCCTGCTCCGCGCCACGGGACGAGGACCGGGGCGACCCCGGCGCCGCCGAAGCCGGCACGCTGCGCGTCCTGGCCTCCAGCGAGCTCGGCGACATGACCCCGGTCCTCGACCGGGTCCGCCGGGACACCGGCATCCGGGTCCGGCCCACCTACATGGGCACGCTCGACGCGGTGAACCTGCTCGCGGAGGGCAAGGCGGACGGGCGGTACGACGCGCTGTGGCTGTCGTCGAACGACTACCTGCGGCTGCGGCCCGAGGCGGCCCGCCGGGTGGTCTCCGAGACGCCGGTCATGTCCAGCCCGGTCGCCGTCGGCGTCCGGACGGCCACCGTCAAGGCGCTCGGCTGGCGCCCGGACGACGTCACCTGGTCCCAGGTGGAAAAGGCCGTCCAGGACGGCAGGCTCACCTACGGCATGACCGACCCGGCCCGCTCCAACTCCGGCTTCGCCACGCTCGTCTCGGTCGCCTCCGCCCTCTCCGGGGCCCAGTCCGCGCTCACCGACGCGGACGTCGGGAAGGCCACCCCGCGGCTGAAGGAGTTCTTCGCCGGGCAGAAGCTCACGTCGGGTTCGTCGGGCTGGCTGGCGACCGCCTACCGGCGGCGCGGCACCGTCGACGCCCTGCTCAACTACGAGTCCGTGCTGAAGTCCCTGCCGGGCCTGACCGTGATCCGCCCCCGGGACGGCGTCGTCACCGCCGACTACCCGCTCTCCTCGCTCCGTCCGGCGTCCGCGGCGGCCCGCGGGGACGTCCGCCGACTGACCGAGGCGCTGCGCGCGCCGGCTGTCCAGCGGCTGATCACCGAGCGCACGCACCGCCGCCCGGTCGTGACCTCCGTACGGCCCGCGGCCGGCCTCGACCCCGGCCGGCGGCGGGAACTGCCCTTCCCGGGCAGCCGGTCGGTGGCCGACGGGCTGCTCGACGCGTACGAGAACGAACTGCGCCGCCCCTCGCGCACGGTGTACGTGCTCGACACCTCCGGCTCGATGGACGGCGACCGGCTGACCCGGCTGAAGACGGCGCTGCGCGACCTCACCGGCGACTTCCGCGACCGCGAGGAGGTCACCCTGATGCCGTTCGGGTCGGACGTGAAGAGCGTGCGCACCCATGTGGTCGACCCGGCCGATCCGCGGGCGGGGCTGGACGCGATCCGCGAGGACACCGCACGGCTGTCCGCCGACGGCGACACCGCGATCTACACGTCGCTGGAGAAGGCGTACGAGCACCTGGGCGCCGGCGAGGACACGTTCACGTCGATCGTGCTGATGACGGACGGCGAGAACACCACGGGCGCGAAGGCCGGCGCGTTCGACGCCTTCTACCGCTCGCTCACCCCGGCGCGGCGGCAGACCCCCGTCTTCCCGATCCTCTTCGGCGACTCCGACCGCGGCGAGCTGGCGCACATCGCCGACCTGACCGGCGGCCGCCTCTTCGACGCCCGGGAGGGCTCGCTGGACGGCGCCTTCGAGGAGATCCGTGGCTACCAGTAGATCCCTGGGGAGATACCTGGAGTCCCGCAAGAACATCGCCGGCAGCGTGTGCGGGCTCGCCGGGCTCGGGCTCACCTTCGCCGGGGCGGCGGGCCCGTACTGGCCGGTCGTGGTGGCCGGTCTGTACGGCGCGGGCGCGCTGATCGCGCCGCCGGAGCGTCCGGCGCCGCCCGACTTCCCCGATCCGTCCGCCCGGCTGGAGGCGGTGCGGGACGACTTCGAGCAGCTCGGCGGCTACCTGGCGGACATCGAGCTGCCGCCCGCGGCCGCCGGCCGGCTGACCGAGCTGACGCGGTTGCTGGCCGGGCTGCTGGACCCGGGGTGGGCCGCCGAGGTGCTCGCCCAGGACCCGGAGGGCGTGCACGTGCTGTCCCGGACGGTACGGCAGGACCTCCCCGAGGCCGTCGACGCGTTCGTACGGACCCGGTGGTGGACGCGGCTGGCGCCCGGACAGGAGCCCCCCGAGCGCCATCTGGAGCGGCAGCTCACGCTGCTGCAGGAGGAGGCGGAACGGCTCGCCGCGTCCCTGCGCGAGGCGGAGGCACGCCGCCAGGAGTCGCACACGCGCTACCTGGAAGACCGAGGCGGAACCCCCTGAGCCGAACGCGGACAGCCGCCGGACGCGGATGACCCGCCAAGCGCAGGCAGCGCACCGGCCCGCAGGCAACACACCAGGCGCGGACAGCCCGCCGGACGCGGACGGCGCAGTGGGCGCGGACAAGCACGCGCCGCACGCGGCACGCGGCAGGCCACCGGGAGCCGACGGCACGCCCGGCGGGGAGGCGCGCTGCGGCGGAGGGCAGGCGAAGAGCCCGCCACGCTGGTGAGCGGAGCCTCGCCGCCTTGTGGCCGCGGCCGGCCGCGCGCCGGAGCAGGGCGCGGCCTGAGCCGACGCACGAGCAGCGCACCGGGCGCGGACAGCCCGCCCGACGCAGGCGGCGCGTCGGGGCGCGGGCGAGCACACACGCCGCACGCGGCACGCGGCAGGACACCGGGGCCGACGGCATGCCGGGTGGGGCGGCGTGCCGCGGCGGAGAACAGGCGAGGGCCCGCCGTCGCGTCTGCCGTCGGGGCGGACGGGAGACGGGACGGCGGGCCCGGGGCCCCTCACGCCGTTGTGCGGGGCCTCGCCGGCTTGTCACCGCGGCCGGCCGTGACGATCACTGGTCAGGGCAGATCGGACCGGCCGCGGAGCTTGATGCCCGGGCTCAGCCCAGGCGCTCCACCAGGGCGTGGTACTGGTCCCACAGCTCCTTGGGCGTGTGGTCGCCGAAGGTGTTCAGGTGCCCGGGCACCAGGGACGCCTCCTCGCGCCAGACCTCCTTGTCGACCGTGAGCAGGAAGTCCAGGTCGGACTCCGACAGCTCCAGGCCGTTCGTGTCGAGGGCCTCCTTCGTCGGCAGGACGCCGATCGGGGTCTCGACGCCGTCGGCCTTGCCGTCCAGGCGCTCCACGATCCACTTCAGGACGCGGCTGTTCTCGCCGAAGCCGGGCCAGACGAACTTGCCCTCGTCGTTCTTGCGGAACCAGTTGACGTAGTAGATCTTCGGCAGCTTGGACTGGTCCTTGTCCTTGGCCACGTTGATCCAGTGGGCCATGTAGTCGCCCATGTTGTAGCCGCAGAAGGGGAGCATGGCGAAGGGGTCGCGGCGCAGCTCGCCGACCTTGCCCTCGGCGGCGGCGGTCTTCTCGCTCGCCACGTTGGCGCCGAGGAACACGCCGTGGTTCCAGTCGAAGGACTCGGTCACCAGCGGCACGGCGCTGGCGCGGCGGCCGCCGAAGAGGATCGCCGAGATCGGCACGCCCTTGGGGTCCTCCCACTCGGGCGCGATGATCGGGCACTGCGAGGCCGGCACGGTGAAGCGGGCGTTGGGGTGGGCGGCGGGCTCGGCGGAGTCCGGGGTCCAGTCGCGGCCCTTCCAGTCCGTGAGGTGGGCCGGGGTCTCCTGGGTCATGCCCTCCCACCACACGTCGCCGTCGTCGGTGAGGGCGACGTTGGTGAAGACGGAGTTGCCCCACAGGGTCTTCATCGCGTTGGCGTTGGTGTGCTCACCGGTGCCGGGCGCGACGCCGAAGAAGCCGGCCTCGGGGTTGATGGCGTACAGGCGGCCGTCCTCGCCGAAGCGCATCCAGGCGATGTCGTCGCCGATCGTCTCGACCGTCCAGCCGGAGACCGTGGGCTCCAGCATGGCGAGGTTGGTCTTGCCGCAGGCGCTCGGGAAGGCGGCGGCGACGTACTTGGCCTCGCCGGTGGGCGGGGTCAGCTTCAGGATGAGCATGTGCTCGGCCAGCCAGCCCTCGTCGCGCGCCATGACGGAGGCGATGCGCAGGGCGTAGCACTTCTTGCCGAGCAGGGCGTTGCCGCCGTAGCCGGAGCCGTAGGACCAGATCTCGCGGGCCTCGGGGAAGTGGGAGATGTACTTGGTCCCGTTGCAGGGCCACGGAACGTCCTGCTCGCCCTCTTCCAGCGGGGCGCCGAGGGAGTGGACGGCCTTCACGAAGAAGCCGTCGGAGCCCAGCTCGTCCAGGACCGGCTGCCCCATGCGCGTCATCGTGCGCATGGACACGGCGACGTAGGCGGAGTCGGTGATCTCGACGCCGATGGCGGACAGGTCCGAGCCGAGCGGTCCCATGCAGAACGGGACGACGTACATCGTGCGGCCCCGCATCGAGCCGCGGAACAGGCCGTTCTCGCCCTGGAATATCTCCCGCATCTCCGCGGGGGCCTTCCAGTGGTTGGTCGGGCCCGCGTCCTGCTCCTGCTCGGAGCAGATGAAGGTCCGGTCCTCGACGCGCGCGACGTCGGTCGGGTCGGATGCGGCGTAGTAGGAGTTGGGGCGCTTGATCGGGTCGAGTTTCTTGAAGGTGCCCTTCGCTACGAGCTCCCCGCACAGTCGCTCGTACTCGGCCTCGGATCCGTCACACCAGACCACGCTGTCCGGCTGGGTCAGTTCGGCGATCTCGTTCACCCATGAGATCAGTTCCTGGTGGTTGGTGGGGACGACGGGGGGAGCCGCGATGTCGCGCGCCACGATTGCTCCTAAATGAGGGATTTTTTGTTGGAGGCCCCGTGGGGGCTGCGACCCGGATGCTTCGTGGCTGGATCTTCAGCGCTCATCCGGTGCCGACCACACTCATTTGATCATCCGATCATACCGCCCATATGTCCAGAGGACCTCACAGGTGAGCGGAGTGAGGATCGCCACGTCCGTTTCGTGTTCACCGCGTTTATTTGCCGGTACGTAGCGTTCACCTGAAGGTTCTTTTGCGTAACGCACCTCCGGCCGCGTGAGAGGATGGCGGCTCCCGGCCCGGTCAACGAGCGGGCCAGCCCCTCAACTTACGGTTGCGTAGGTACGATGGCCCGTATGACTGCGTCCGCCCCCGACGCGGCCACGGACTCGCCGGCCGACGGCCGTGGTCCCGCCGCGCACTCCGTGCCCCGCCAGATCAAGCAGCACGCCCAGCACCTCGCCGAGCCGCTCAAGCCGAAACTGCGCGGCTGGCTGCACCTGGGCATGTTCCCGGCCGCGCTGATCTCCGGCCTGATACTCACCGCCCTCGCCGACTCCGCCCGGGGCCGCATCGCCTGCGGGATCTACGCCCTCACCGCCTGCCTGCTGTTCGGCGTGAGCGCGCTGTACCACCGGGGCAACTGGAGCCCCCGCATGGACGGCGTCCTGCGCCGGCTGGATCACGCCAACATCTTCCTGATCATCGCCGGCACCTACACCCCGCTGACCCTGCTGCTCCTGCCCGGCGCGAAGGGGCAGTGGCTGCTGTGGGGCATCTGGGGCGCGGCGGCCGCCGGCATCATCTTCCGGGTCTTCTGGGTCGGCGCCCCGCGCTGGCTGTACACGCCGTGCTACATCGCGATGGGCTGGGCGGCCGTCTTCTTCCTGCCCGACTTCATGCGCACCGGCGGCATCGCCGTGCTGGTCCTGGTGGTCGTCGGCGGCCTCCTCTACAGCGCGGGCGGCGTGATCTACGGCATCAAGCGGCCGAACCCCTCACCGCGCTGGTTCGGCTTCCACGAGGTGTTCCACACCCTGACGCTGGCCGCGTTCATCGTGCACTACGTCGGCATCTCGCTGGTGGCGTACACCCACATCTGACCGCCCCTCCCCCACCGCACGGCCACGGCCTCCCAGCCGTGGCCGCTTCTCGTGCGCCCTCCGGGCCGGTCCGCTGGTGGGCGCGCCGGCCGGGGACGTGCGCTGGATGATCGCGGTCCGGGCGTTCATGGGCGTCGGCGGCGCGCTGGTCCCCCCGCCGAGCCGCAGGTCCCGGACGTGGCCGTGCCGCCCGCGGATGCCCGACAATGAGGGCCATGACGGCCGCACCCTCCCCCCTCTCCCCCTCCGACCGCCCCCGGCTGGGCCTGCGCGAGCGCAAGAAGATCAAGACCCGCGAGGCGATCCGCACCGCGACCTTCGAACTGATCGGGGAGCAGGGCTACGACTCCACGACGATCGACCAGATCGCCGAGCGGGCCGAGGTGTCGCCGTCGACCGTCTTCCGGTACTTCCCGGCCAAGGAGGACATCGTCCTCACCGACGAGCACGCCCCGGTGATGCTGGAGGAGCTGCGCGCGCGGCCCGTCGACGAGCCGTGGATCGAGTCGGTGCGGCACATCATGGGCAAGGTGCTGGACCTGCTCGTGCAGGAGAGTCCCGAGGTGGTCCGGATGCGGGCGCACCTCGGGGCGCAGGTCCCCGCCGTCCGCTCCCGGATCTTCGAGAGCATGTCGCAGACCGCGCGCCTGATGCGCGGGGCCATGGCCGAGCGCTTCGGCCTGGACCCGGACAGCCTCGAGGTGCGCGTCTACGCGATGTCCCTCATCGGCGGCCTCATGGAGGTCAACATGTACTGGGCGGAGCACGACTTCACGGGCGACCTCGGGGACCTCGTGCAGCGCGCCCTGGACGTCCTGGAGCACGGCCTGCCCACCGAAAAGCCCTGAGACCGGGCCCCTCTCCCATGACATCCTGACCGGGTGAACGGTCCCGAGATCCACGTCGAGTTCGCCCCCGGCCTGGCCCTGTTCGTCCCGCACGGGCGCCGCGGCGCCGCCACCGCCCTGACCACCGACGGCGTCTCCTCCCTCGGTCACGTCGTGGAGTCGGCCGGCGTCCCGCTGACCGAGGTCGGGTCGCTGTGGGTGAACGGCCGCGAGGTGCCGTCCTCGTACGTACCCGCGGCCGGCGACCAGGTCTCGGTCCGGCCCGTCGAGCGCCCCCAGCAGGTCCCCGGCGCGCCCCTGCGCTTCCTGCTCGACGTCCACCTCGGCACCCTCGCCCGCCGTCTGCGCCTGCTCGGCGTGGACACCGCCTACGAGTCGACGGACATCGGCGACCCCGCCCTCGCCGCCCGCTCGGCCGCCGAACAGCGGGTCATGCTCAGCCGCGACCGGGGCCTGCTGCGCCGCCGCGAACTGTGGGCCGGCGCGTACGTCTACAGCACCCGGCCCGAGGACCAGCTCCGGGACGTCCTGGACCGGTTCCGGCCCGAACTGCGGCCCTGGACCCGGTGCACCGCCTGCAACGGGCTGCTGCGGGAGGCTGGCAAGGAGGAGGTGGCGCATCAGCTTCAGGGCGGCACGCAGCGGTCGTACGACGTCTTCGCGCGGTGCCTGGACTGCGGGCGCGTGTACTGGAAGGGCGCGCACCACGACCAGCTGGTGGCCATCGTGGAGCGCGCCCTCGCCGAATTCGCGGGCTGACCCGGGACCGGCCCGGGCGAGTAGGGTCGGCCCGGGACCGGTCCGGGGGTCAGCGCAGGACCGGTCCAGGGTCAGCCCGGGGCCGGTCCGGGGTCAGCCCGGGGCCGGTCCAGGGTCAGCGCGGGGCCGGTCCAGGGTCAGCGCGGGGCCGGTCCGGGATCAGTGCGGGGCCGGTCCGGGTCAGCCCGGGGCCGGTCCGGGTCACCTCTTCTTCACGTCGCCCTTTCCGCAGGCCGTCCCGTCCTTGTTCCGGTCCAGGCCGAGCGGGTCGTCGCGGCCGTTGAGCTTCAGCCGGCCGTAGTCGTTCCTCTTCAGCCAGTCGCACCGCGCGGCCGCCGACTTCTTCACCCCGGGCGGGAAGGCGGTCGGCACGCACACGTTGACCGAGCCGTAGTGCCGGTCGCAGCCCGCGACGAAGGCGCCGACCTTCTGCGAGGCGCGCCTCGTGCCGGGCCCGGCGACCTTGCCCGACAGGGAGTCGGCGAAGGAGTGGACGTGCGCGGAGGCGTCGGTCGCGCTGAGCGCCCGCGGGCCTTGCAGGTGCACCCACTTGGCCACCGACGGCACCCCGCCCGCGTCGACCGCGAAGAGCATGTACCAGCCGGGCGGGGCCAGGTCGGGGTTGCTCGTGACATTCAGGTCGACGGTGTTTCCGTCGTTTCCGCCCACCGACAGCGGCAGGTCCACGAACCGCTGGTTGGGGTCGGCGGAGTGGGTCACGGCGGCCGGGCGGATCAACTCGGCCTTGGCGATGGGCCGGTCGACGGTGATCCGCTGGGTGTCGCCGTAGTTCCACTCGGTGTCGATCACCGAGGTGATCGTCGGCCGGGTGCCCTTGAGCAGGTAGGGCGGCGTGTAGATCGACACGTTGTGGTTCCAGGTGCCGTTGCCCGGGTTGTCGCCGGTGGTCATCACGCGGCCGTCGGGCAGCAGGAACGCGGACGAGTGGTAGCCGCGGGCCTCCGGGTCGGCGGTCACCGGGTCGAAGGTGCCGGTCGCGGGATCGTAGATCGAGGACTCGTAGACCGGGTCGGCGCGGTTGTGCAGCGCGCCGCCGGTCTCCAGCACCTTGCCGTCGGGCAGCAGCACGGCGGAGACGTACATCTTGCCCTGGCCGCCGGTCTCGGCGACCTTGCCGGCGCCCAGGTCGACCGTGCCCTGCGGGATCGGTGGGCCGGCGACGTAGGACGGGTCGGCCTGCTTGAGATCGATGACGTCGGTGAGCCGGTTCGCGTCCGGGTTGGAGTCGATGTTGCCGCCGCCCAGGGTGAGGACCCGCTGGTCCTGCGCGGGCGGCAGCAGCACGCTCGCCGACTGGTCGCGTTGGTCCTTGTTCTGCAGGCCGGGGACCTGCGTGACGGTGTTGGCGGCGTAGTCGTAGATCGCGCTGCCGGTGCCCGGGATGTTGTTGCCGAAGACGTGGCTGCCCGAGTAGAACAGGCGGCCGTCCTGCATGAGGATCATCGACGGGTACAGACCCCAGTACGACCAGGTCTGGTTGACCTGCCACAGCGGCAGCCACTTCTGCTGCCCGTCGGACCAGTACTCGGCGGTCACCGAACCGGTCGAGTCCTCGCGCAGGCCGCCGAAGGAGATGACGTCACCGTTGCCCAGTTCGGTCGCCGACGGGTACCAGTGGCCGTCGTTGAGGTCGTTCGTCCTGCTGTACGTCTCGGTGGCCGGGTCGAAGACGTAGGAGTCCTTGAAGCCCTCGTAGCCGTGCGAGCCGTCCGCCGCCGGGAACGCCTTGTTGCCGCTCATCACCAGCACCCGGCCGTCCTGCAACTGGACGTGCCCGGCGCAGAACATGTCCTTCGGCGTGGGGATGATCTTGTAGCTGCCGTCGGCCGGGTTGTAGACCGCCGAGGTGAAGCTGCCCGCGTCGAAGTTCTCCTCGCTGTTGCCGGAGCCCGCGATCAGCAGCACCTTGCCGTTGCTGAGCACGACGGAGTGCATGGAGCGCACCGGGTTCCGCGTCGGCAGCACGTCCCAGCGGCCGTCGGCGCACTCGTCGGCGGTGGCGGTGCAGGTGGCCGGCGGGAGCGTGTCGGGGACCTGCTCCATGGTGTAGTCGTCGGTGGTCGCCGAGCCGGTGCCGTAGACCGACACGCCCCAGGTGATGCGGTCGGTGCCGGCCGGGACCTCGGGCGTGCGGACGGTGGCCTGCGTCCAGGCCGACTGCATCTCCAGGGTCTTGAGGTCGGTCCAGTACTGCCAGCCCGCGGTGGTGTCGTGCCGGAAGAGGGTGACGTTGGCGTCGGGCGTGGTCGTCCGGTACCAGAGCCCGAGGTCGTACTGCTTGCCCGCGGTCACCACCGGCGCGCACTCCGCCGACTCGGTGATCAGCGCCTTGCGGTCGCCGTCGGCCCGGCGGGTCAGCGACACCTTCATCGCCGCCGAGCCGCTGTGCGCGTCCGTCGTCGTCTCGAACGTGAAGTCGTTGTCGCCCCAGCCGGACTTCTCCCAGCAGTACGGCATCCCGTCGGTGCCGGCCGTCTCGAAGCCGGGGTTCTTCACCAGGTTGGCGGCCTGGGCGGACTGGGGCGAGGTGAGGAGCAGACCGGCGGTCAGGGCCCCCACCCCGACCAGTGCGGTCCTTCTTCGGCGCTTGTTCACACGGCTCTCCTTGCTGCGGTGCGGCTGCTGTCCTTCCCGGACCGCGGTGTCCGGCGCGGGAGGTAGACCAGCGCTTCGGTGCCCATGAAGCGCAGGACGAACGTCGTCACCAGCGCGAGCGCGGTGGCGGGCAGCGCGCCGAGACCGAACCGGTGGACGAGCACCGCGATCAGCGGGATGCGCAAGCCCAGGTCGGCGTTGGCGAGCAGCGCGAACCGGCCGACGCGGTCCCACCCGCCGCGGTGCCGGCGGCGGTCGCGGAACAGCAGGTGCTCGATGAGCAGGAAGTTCCAGACGACACCGAACTGGTTGGCGAGGATCTCCGCCGGCACGTAGTGCATCCCGGCCCGGTTCAGGGCCCACAGGCCGAGCAGGTTCGGCACGAAGCCGCTCGCGCCGATCAGGCCGAACACCAGCATCCGGGCGAGAGGCGAGGCGGTGCGCAGGCCGACCAGGTGGCGCAGGAAGCGCAGGCCCTCGCGCGCCGTCGACTTCGACTCCCCGGCGAACCGGTCCTGGAAGACGAACGGCACCTCGGTGACCTCGCGCGGACGGGTGCGGACCGCCAGCTCGAGGAGGATCTTGTAGCCGAGGGGCTCGAGGGCGCCCGCGGCGATGTCGCCGCGACGGATGGCGAAGAAGCCGCTCATCGGGTCGCTGATGCCGCGCAGCCTGCGCGGGAAGAGGGCCTTGGTCAGCCAGGTGGCGCCGCGCGAGACGGCCACCCGGTAGCTGCCGGCCAGCCCGGCCCGGCTGCCGCCCTTCAGGTAGCGGGAGGCGACCACCAGGCCGGCGTTCGCCCGCTCACCGGTGGCCACCAGCTCCGGCACCAGGGACGGCGGGTGCTGGCAGTCGCCGTCCATGACGACGATCCAGTCCGACCCGGCGGCCTTCATGCCCTCGACGACCGCGCCGCCGAGCCCGCCGACCGGTTCCTCCCGGTGCAGGACGGTCACCGGGAACGGGCAGTCCTCGGCCGCCTCGCGGATGACCCGCGGGGTGTCGTCGGTGGAGTCGTCGACGAAGACGACCTCGCAGGGCAGCCGGGACGGCACCGACTCGGTGATCAGGTGCAGCAGCCGGCGGACGTTCGCCGACTCGTTGAACGTCGGTACGACGATGGTGACGGCGCCGGGTTCGGGGACCTCGACGGCCCGCGCGGCGGGGTCGTGGAGTTCTCCGGCGGCGGTGTGCTCGTGGGTCATCGGACGCCTCCGGGGGTCGTCTCGATCCGCCGGATCTCGATGCGGTCGGGCCCGGTGCCGAAGGTGGCGACCGGTGTCGAGTGCTCGATGGCGGCCCTGACGTTGGGCAGGTCGACCGCGTCGCGCCGCACGGTCGGGGAGGCGACGACGTAGTCGAGGTCCCGCCAGCCGCGCGGCATCGTCTTCGCCACGGCCGGGTCGAGGTCGGCCTTGTAGAACCAGATGACGCCGAGCCCGGGCCGGTAGCCCTGGTGCACGAGGTCCAGCCAGAGGGCGTCGTCGACGAGGACGCGGGTGCTCCGCGGGTCCTCGACCTCGGTGGCCAGCCAGTGCGAGGCGGCCCGGTAGGGGGCGTTGGCGTCGGTGGTGACGGCGGTGCGGTCGCCGTCGTACCAGCGCGGCACGACGTAGGCGCCGGCGGCGACGGCGAGGACGGCGGCGAGCGCGTACCGGCCGCCGGTGACGTACCGGCTCTCGCCCGCCGAACGGCGCCTGCGCAGCACGGCGTGGGCGACGGAGGCGGCGCCCCCGGCGAGCACCAGGGCGAGGAAGGGCAGGGCCTGGATGACGTACATCGCGGGCAGGTAGCCGGTCGGGCGCATGGCGACCAGGGCCAGGACCGCCACCGCGAGCGACGGTCCGGCCAGCGCGCGGGCGGTGACCGACCACCGCCAGGTGACCAGGAGCAGCAGGGCTCCCGCGAGGCCGCCGACGATCAGCACGTGGTCGTAGTACAGCCATGACCGCAGCACCCCGTGCGAACCGGAGCCCGCATCCAGGATGAAGCCCGAACCGGGCCTGGTCATCTGGTACTTGAGCCCTTCGAGAAGCGAGACGTGCCCGTCGCCGGGGATCAGCTCGCCCTTCAGCAGGGCGAAGAGGGGGTAGGAGAAGCCGATCAGCACGCAGGCCGTGACGGCGCCGGTGAGGGCGAACTTGCGGGTGTCGCGGTGGCTGTGCCGCCACATGGTCAGCAGCAGGGCCGGCAGGACGACGAGCATCGTCTCCTTGGTGAGGACGGCCGTGGCGGCCGCCAGTCCCGCGCCGAAGTGGTGCCACAGGTGGCGGCTCGGGGAGGCGGCGAGGGCGAACGCCAGCAGCGTCCACACCACCGCGATGTTGTCGAGGAAGATCTCCCGCTGAAGGACCACCGACAGCGGCGAGAGCCCGAACAGCACCATGGCGAGCCCGGCGGCCCAGCGCGGCAGCGACAGGCGGCGGGCGACGACGTAGACGAGGACGGCGCCGGCCGCGCTGATCACCAGCATCGCGCCGCGCATGCCGGCGACGGTCATCGCGCCGGGGCTGACCAGCGACGGGATCCAGGTCAGCAGCGCGATCTGGATCCAGCCCAGCGGCGGGTGGTCGTACCAGTAGGTGTAGTGGCCGAGGCCGCGGCCCTGCTGGACCGCCCAGGCCTGGGCGAGGTAGGTGCCCTCGTCGTCGCTGAGGGCCGGGTACGCGGCGATGTTCCAGCCCTGCACGACGAGGATCGCGGTGAGCAGCACGCCGCACAGCAGGAGGTCGGGCCGGGAGGAACGCAGCCGCGGCGGGCTCGTCCGGCCGGCCGGACCGGTTTCCGGCGCAGGCCGGCGCTGCGCGGTGACCTGGACGGCGGTCACCGCGGGAAGGGCCGAGGTCACGCGGGGACGTCCTCTCTCAGGTCGCGGTTCGCCGCGGCTTCGGCGAGGTGCGCGCCGACATGGGTGGTCAGCTCCCAGTCGTTGCGGCCGCGCTGCTCACGCCAGACGGCGCGGATCGCGGCCCCGGCGAGGAGGACCTGGTAGAACGGGCCGCCCACGATGAGCTTGAGGTAGTGGACGAAGCGGATGCGCAGCCCGTACTGCCTGCCGAAGTCGTGCAGTCCGACGACCTCGAAGACGAACGTGACCGCGGCGGTGACCAGGGGCAGGAAGGTCAGGAACGCGATCCCGACGGGCACGTCGAGGAACAGCGCGACGGCCGCGTTGAGCGGGATGACGACGCCGGAGAACGCCTGCAGGAACGGCGTCATGAGCGTGTACCGGGCGAGCAGCCGCTGCCCGAAGCCGGGCAGCTGCTTCCAGTCCCCCTTCCGGTACACCTGGAGGAAGCCCTGGTTCCAGCGGGTGCGCTGCTTCAGCAGCGACATCAGGGTGCCCGGGGTCTCCTCCCGGGTGACCATGTCGGAGTCGTAGGCGACGACGACCTTCTTGCCGACGCTGGACAGCCGCACGCCCAGGTCGCAGTCCTCGGCGAGGCAGTCGGGGTCCCAGCCGTCGGCCTCCCGGAGCACGCCGGTCCGCACGAAGACGGTGTTGCCGCCGAGCGGGATGAACCCCTTCTGGGCGTGCAGGTGGAGGCGGGAGCGGAACCAGAAGAAGTACTCCAGGCAGTTGCGCAGGCTGTACCAGCTGGAGTGGAAGTTGATCAGCTGGACGCCGCCCTGGACGACGTCCGCTCCGGTGGTGCGGAAGGCGTGGTCGACGTGCGCGAGCAGCTCCGGATGGACCTGGTCCTCGGCGTCGAAGACCCCGACGACGTCGCCGCGGCAGTGCGGCAGCGCCGTGTTCATGGCCTTCGGCTTGTTCTTCTTCTCGTGGGTGTCCACGACGACCCGCACCCGCGGATCGCGCTCGGCCGCCCGCTCGGCGACGGCCGTGGTCTCCGGATCGTCGTGCCCGACGATCACGATGATCTCGAAGTCGGTGTGCGTGGACTCCAGCAGCCGCTGGACGGTGTGGTCCAGCACGGCCTGCTCGTGCCGCGCCGGAAGCAGGAGCGAGAAGGAGACGTGCTCGTCCCCGTCGGGTCTGCTGAACCGGGTGGAGGCGAGCACCTCGGGCGTGCGCCACGCGTGCATCTGCCACCACAGGGTGAACGCCGCCATCCAGAACAGGGCGAGCGAAACGGCAGCGATGAGTAACGACGTCAGCAAAAGATCCCCCCAGATCCCCGAAGCCCCCCGGCGTGAAAGGGAGTTGTCCCTCTCGCGCCACTGTGCAGAGATTAGGGGGGAACCGTGAAGCGCGCAGGGCCTTTCAGTGAAGAGCGCGTTTCGCCACAACGGGTCCCCAGAGTGAACAATTCGAACATCGGCCGCGCCGCGGCACCGCGTTCTGGCTCTTTCAGCTGCTCAGCGCGGTGCGCAGCCGCTCCGGGTCGGTCGTCGGGGCGTCGCAGGTGAAGTTACGGCAGACGTAGGCGGCGGCCCCTCCGTCGATCAGCGGACGCCCTTCGAGCAGCGGGAACTCGTCACCGTCCACCGCCCCGACCGCGACGACCGCTCCCGGGGCGGTGCCCAGCAGCGCCGTACGGTGCAGGGTCCGCGTCGCCTCGTCGTCCAGGGACGGACCGACGACCGCGACCTCGCGCGGCCCGTCGAGCCACGCCTCGGCGACGGCCAGCCCCCAGCCGATGAACCGGGGCACCCGCGGCCCGAGCGCCTTCACCACCCCGAGCGCCCGCTCCGCGGCCGTCCGGTGGGGCTCGGAACCGGTGTGGGCGGCATAGCTCAGCAGGGCACCCGCGGCCGCGCTCCAGCCGGACGGCGTGGCGTTGTCGGTCGGGTCCTGCGGACGGCGGATCAGCTGCTCCGCGTCGTCCGCGGTGTCGTACAGCGCGCCCGAACCGGCGTCCACGAAGCGGGCGAGGACGTGGTCGAGCAGCAGCCCGGCGAATTCCAGCCACACGCCCTCGCCGGTGACGGACGCCAGCGCGAGGAAGCCCTCGGCGACGTCGGCGTAGTCCTCCAGCACCCCCGCGTTGGCGCCTGCCCGCCCGTCCTTGCTGGTACGGGTGAGCCGGGCGTGCTCGTCCAGGTGCAGCCGTACGAGGAGATCGGCGGCGCCGGCCGCGGCCTCGACCAGGTCCGGACGGTCGAAGCAGGCACCGGTCTCGGCGAGCGCGGCGACGGCGAGACCGTTCCAGGCGGCGACGACCTTGTCGTCCCGGCCCGGGGCGGGCCGCCCGGCGCGCGCGGCGAACAGCCGCCCGCGGACCGACTCCAGCCGCTCCGCGTCGAACACGCCCTCCTGCTGCGGCAGTCGCAGCACCGAACGGCCGTGCTCGAAGGTGCCCTCCTCGGTCACGCCGAAGTACCGGGCGGCGAGTTCGGCGTCGTCGTCGCCGAGCACCTCCCGCAACTGCGCCGGATCCCACACGTAGTACGCGCCCTCGACGTGCCGGCCGCTGCCGTCGTCGCTGTCGGCGTCCAGCGCGGAGGCGAACCCGCCCTCGGCCGTGCGCAGTTCGCGCACCATGAAGTCGGCCGTCTCCAGGGCGACCCGGCGGGCCGTCTCCGAGCCGGTGACGCGCCACAGGTGGGTGTAGACCCGGCACAGCAGCGCGTTGTCGTACAGCATCTTCTCGAAGTGCGGGACCACCCAGCCGCGGTCCACGGCATAGCGCGCGAAGCCGCCCCCGAGCTGGTCGTAGATCCCGCCGCGCGCCATCCGCTCGCAGGTGTCCTGGGCCATCTGCAGGGCGCCCTCGGCACCGGTGCGGGCGTGGTGGCGCAGCAGGAACTCCAGCACCATGGACGGCGGGAACTTCGGCGCGCCGCCGAACCCGCCGCGCTGCGCGTCGTACTCCCGGGTCAGGCCGAGCAGCGCCTGGGCGATCTCCGCCTCGCCGGGCGCCTGGGTGGAGCCGAAGCCGATCTCCCGGCCGGCCAGGTCGCGCACGATCTTCCCGGCGACCTCCGCCACCTCCCCCGGCCGGTCCGCCCAGGCGGCCCGCACCCCCTCCAGCACCTGCCGGAACGACGGCGTGCCGTGGCGGGGCTCGGGCGGGAAGTAGGTGCCGAAGTAGAAGGGCTCGGCGTCCGGCGTGAGGAACACCGTCATGGGCCAGCCCCCCTGCCCGGTGGCGGCCTGCACGGCCTCCATGTAGACGGCGTCCACGTCGGGCCGCTCCTCACGGTCCACCTTGACGCTGACGAAGTGCTCGTTGAGGAACTCGGCGGTGGCCCGGTCCTCGAACGACTCGTGAGCCATGACGTGGCACCAGTGGCACGCAGAGTATCCGACTGACAGCAGAACGGGCACATCGCGCCGTTTCGCCTCCTCGAACGCCTCAGGTCCCCACGGCCACCAGTCGACTGGATTGTCAGCGTGCTGAAGCAGATAAGGCGAGGTCGTACGAGCCAACCGGTTCATACGACCCAGCCTCTCACAGCGGCTGGCACGGCCGGCGAAACCCTCACGGACCCGCCTCGCGCTGGGCAACTCCTGGCCTTGACAGTCGGCGCCGGACTTCCTCCGAGCCGGGCGTCCCGACACCTCGGAACAGTAAGCTGGGCGCAGCAGTGCCAGCCCTGCCGAGGCTCCTCGAAGGAGGTACACATGACCGCCGAGATGGTGGCGCCCGCGTGGATGCATTCACAGATCAGCGCGGAGCAGTACGACTCCTGGTCCGAGGAGCAGTGCGCCGGCATCGAGATCGTAGACGGGATGGTCGTCGTGAGCCCGAGCGCCTCCAAGCGGCACAACCGACTGGCTCGGATCCTGGCCAATGCCCTGGACGCCGCCGCGGGCCCGGACTGGAGCGCAGACACGGACTTCGACGTCCGCCTGCAGGACGTTCCACTCACCAACCGCCGCCCGGACGTCACCGTCTACCGGGCGGAAACCATCGACCTCACACCCACCCGCCCCGAGCACGTACTCCTGGTTGTCGAGGTCGTGTCGCCCGGCTCGGAAACAACTGACCGGATCGTGAAGGTGGACCAGTACGCCAAAGCTGGCATCCCCTTCTACTGGCGTGTCGAGCAGGCCGCCACGGGTGTCCCGATCGTCTACACCTACGTCCTCGACCCCGCCACCAAGGCTTACAGGGACGGCGAGATGTTCACCGGCACGGTGAAAGCCACCGCACCTTTCTCCATCACGGTCGATCTTGGGCTCTTGTAAGGTACTGAGAAGGCCACCCCGCCATCGACGCTTGACCGTCAGCGCCCGCATCACGGTGCTTCGCGGACCGATTAGGGCATTCTCCGACTACGAACCAGATGCACCACGTGCGGATGCCACTCCAGCCCGTACACGATCGTTCAGCCGTGCCCGGTCAAGAACTACTCAAGGGCCCGTTGGCTGACGGTCGCACCGACAGGGCAGCCGTCCAAAAGGGCGACCCAAGTCCTGGTATCCAGTTGCGGTTCATCGACGCTGACGGGCTACGACTGTCCCGCTTTGCCATCGCCGCCGAGTGACGCTCCACTCTCAAACTCGAACCATGGCGCTGCAGGCAACATGTTCGGCCACTAGCTGACCATCCATGCGGACGTCACTGTCGGCGGCGATACAGGAGGACACGGGAAGGTAGGCCGATCCTCACGAGTCGAGCGTAGAAGCTCGTGTGATGATCCTGGCCGTGCTGGACAGTGCAGAGGCATCCCTCACGGCCAGGTCGGTTCAGACAGGGCTCAAGTAGGTGATGATCGCCATGCCGACTGCGGCTCCAGGGCAGGAAAGCCGCGTTGCGCTTTCAAGGCTTCACAAGCCTGAAATCGCTCCCCCTCACTCGGTGTCGATGTCGGCCTCGCCGACCTCCTTGTCGGCCGACTTGATGCCCAGGCTCTCGATGAACTGCCGCTCCCGCGCCGCCAGTTCGTGCTGCCGGGCGAGGATGAACTCAGTGAACTCGTCGGCCTTGAGGTGCTCGATGGACGCGAGGCTGACTCCGTGCGAGTCCAGGATGTCGGTCCGCCCGTCCTCCGCGAGCCTGATGAGCGCCTGCCGGATCGACACACCCGGCGGCGTCGTCATGACGATCCGGTTGGCGGGACTGGAAGCCCCGGGGACCCCGCTCTGCGTGATGACGTGTCGATAGGTCTCGCTGTGCGCCGTCGCCAGCTGTTCCAGCACGTTGGCGGTGCCGCCGTCGAGGTTCTTCCGATCCGGGAACGTCTGCAGGTCCCAGAGGAGGTAGGCGCGCACGCGCGCGCTGCGCAGGTCGAAGCGTTCGGGGAAGGAACGGGCCCGCTCAGCGGCATAGCTGAGGCCGCCCTTGCCCCGGGCGAAGGCCTTCATCTCCGTGATGAAGTTCCGGACCTGGGTGGTGGTGGACCCGGCGAAGGTGCCCGCCAGGGATGTGGTCCAGAACCAGTGCCGGAGCTTGACCCGCTGCTCCGCTTCGACCTTGTCGGAGAAGTGGAAGAAGACGGCGAGCAGCATGATCTGGATGTTGTAGGGAACCAGGCGAGCCAGCGGGACCCGGACCTCCTCCCGCAGGAACTCGACCACCTTCTGGAGGATCAGGTCGGTGTCCTTCACCGCGGTCATGAGCTGGCCCTGGACCTTGCGGGCCATCGTCTCCCAGGAGGTGTCCCGCTGCACGTCCTCCTCGCCGGACAGCGCGAGGACGGTCTGGAAGATCGTCATGATCGGGATCTCCCCGAAGCCCGAAGCGGCGATCCGTCCCTTGATCTCCTCCATCTTGTCGCTGAGCGTCTCCGAGCCGATGGTCCCGTAGGTCAGTGCGGAGACCATCTGGTCGGGACGCATCTTCTGGCCGCTGCTGTTGATTCTGGAGAAGACCTCGATGGCCTGCTGGAGAGTGCCGCCCTCCATGCGCACCACGGAGACCTTGTAGTTCTTCACCCGCTTCGCGATGCGCTCACTCTCCTTGGTGAGGCGGTCGGCTTCCTCACGGGAGTGGGCGACGTCGGACAGCGTCCGTGCGTATTCGAGGAAGTCCAGGGTCCCCAGTACGGACCGCATGGGCAGGAAGTGGCTGGGCACCGGCTCGCCGCTCTTCCAGTGGCGATAGCGCACGCCGTCGTGCTCCGACCGGACGAGAGGCCGGTAGACCCACCACATCCAGTCCTCCTGACGGGCGGACCGCGGGGCGTCGGCCGAGCGGTGGAGGACGCCGAAGAGCGTTGAGAGCCGCTGGTGACCGTCCAAGACGTAGGCGACCTTCGCCCCTTCCGGTGCTGGCGGAATCCTGCGCCCACCGATGGTGTCGAGGCTTTCGAGCGGCATGGTGGTCTCCCAGATGAGCAGGCTGCCCATCGGGTAGCCGCGCTCCATGCTGTCGAAGAGCTGGAGCATCTGCTCGGGGCGCCACAGGAACGGGCGCTGGAACTTCGGCACCCGCAGCTCGCCCTGCGCGATCCGCTCCAGGACCTGCTCCAGGAAGTGGACCTCCGGCACTACGGAGATATCCTTGACCACCTCGATGTCTCCCATGCTCAGATCACGCCCCGAATCGTTTCGAACATCGATCGCAATTCCTGTTTCGCTCCGGGGCCCAGGCCGTCCAGGTCCCGCTCCGATATGCCGCCGCGCTTCACCTCTTGCAGGAACAGATCCGGTAAGTCCGTTCCGAATCCCTCCTGGAGGGTGATGAGATCCTGCTCCGCCACTTCGTCGTACAGATCACCGTGGCGCGACGGGATGACGTAGGTGGTCCCCGCCTTCCCGGAGTGGCGCCCCTTCTGGTCGGCACCCTTCTGCGGCTTCCCCTTGAACCCGTGCTTCATGTCGAAGTGGGCACGCTGCTCGGGCGAGAAGGTCTTGAGGGACTCCAGGCGCTTGGCCATGGAGGACATTCCCACCGTCTTCTTCGGCTGCCGGGCCAGGACCCGGTTGGGAATGTAGTTCTCCATCTCCCGGAAGCTGAGGACGTGCGCCCTCACACCTTCGCGGGCCGCGGCTTCGGCCTTCTCGTGATTGACGGTCCGGTCCGTGGGGTGGAAGCTGTCGCTGTCGATGACGAGGACCACACGCTTGGTACGGGAGAACTGCGCGGCATGGTCGACGGCGTGGCGGGTCGCCCCGTCCTTGCCGCCTCCGTTGTACACGCCGAGGCGGCTGTCCTCCTTGGCGTCGATGACGTCCTCGCAGCCGAGCAGGCGTGCCAGCGCCTCGATCATCTGCCAGTCGTAGATCGCGTTCTCCACGACCAGCACGGCTGGCCGCTCCAGGTCGCGGATGTCCGCCGCGAGCGTCTCGCCGGCAACCCTGACCACGCCCGTGGTCCCCCCTTGCGGCGCCCAGGCCTGCGCCATGCTCGCCTTCTGCGCGAGCAGCAGGTAGCTCTCCGCCAGGACCGGGAGGTGACGCTCCAGGAAGGTATGGACGGCGTCCACATCACGCGGGGAGATCGCCCACTCGTGCCGCGCCTCCCTGAAGAACGCGATCAGCTTCAATATGAGTTCTGCGTTCTCATCGCCCTGACGGTCCTTCAACAGGTCGACGGGAATCTCAACGCGCATCATCGATCCGATTCGCCTGCGCGTCCGCGAGGGCGCGTACCTCCTCGAAGTCCTCCGCGAAGACCCCCCGCGGCCAGTAGTCGAGGTTGCCGAGGGCGTCCACCTCGATCTTCCGCAGGGTGGCGGCCCCCTCGGCCTGCTCGACGAAGTAGATCCTCACGTCCTCCGGCGCCAGCTTCCGCTCCGCGACCCGTCGGCGCAGCCTGAGGAGGAAGTTCTCGCTGTGCGTCTCCACCAGGAAGCGCACCTGCGACTCCTGCACGGCGTCGACGTAGAGATCGGCAACCGCGGCGTGCGCCGAAGGATGGAGATGGAGTTCGGGCTCCTCCACGATCTCGATCACCGGCCCGGCGGGCGGTTCCACGCGGTCCGCGGCCCGCTGGACCACTATCGGCAGGAACTGGACCACACCGGTACCGACGTCGTCGATGTGGACGACGAGATCGGGGTCGCGCAGGGAACGCAGCTTGGGGATGTACATCCCGGAGCCGACGTCGGTGACTTCGAGGCGCCACCCGGGCAGGATGCTTTCCAGCAGGGTGTTCACCTCACGGCCAATCAGACCGCGCCCGTACACCTCGTCCGCGGCGAGCATGCCGAGCGCCCTCTCGCCCCGATAACCGACGCTGCCCAGGCTTCTGGCCGGAGACCGGAAGAAGCGCTCCGGGCTCTTCCTAAACGGACCCAGATAACGGATCTCGTCGAGGCCCTCCCGAATGAGCCCAGTGACGCCGCTGACACCGCCGACGGAGTCCGGCCAGTCGGCCGGATCGGGCAACAGCCCGCGAAATCCGACTTTGGCCTCCTGGCCGTCGACAAGATACGCGCGCTTCTCCGGGGAGTAGGCGTCGATGCCAGGGATCCAGGAGAGGTTCGCGACCTCCGTCCCGCAGGAGATCTGCACCGAGGAGACCAGCTGCATTCCCTGGTTGGCGATGTTCTGAACCTCGGCGGTGGCACTGACGGTCTCGCCGTCCTCGCGCCCGATCGACACTCCCAGGCGAATGTGCCCATGGGGCGACGAGCCGTGGATCAGATCGGCGAACGAAGGAGTGAAGCCCTGGATCAGGTCCAGGTCCAGAGGGTACGGGGAGTCGCCGCGGATACCGAGGGAAAGGAGCGGGAGCGCTCGCACGACCGCACTCTTGCCGGAATTGTTCCGGCCCAGCACCACGGTGATCCTTCCAAGCTCCACCTCCTGTCTCTCCCTGAAGCAGCGATAGTTCTCCAGTGAGAACCGTTCCAACGACACCTGGGCTCCCGTTCGGTCAAACCATGTCTGGCGAGGCCGTGCCGACCTCAGCGAACGCCGCTCCAGCGGCGCGCCGCTTAGCCGCGGCAATACTCTCAGACGGTGGAAGCCGGCACCCGAGCTTCGCTCTTCCAGCTCCGGAGATGCCCGACATCTGCCTCGGAGTTCCAGCTATCTGGCGAGACAGCCTCCACACAACAATCCTCCCCTGGGCGGCAGAGGTGCTCCGCGCGGCTGTGGGCCTGAGCGCCAGGAAGTGCAGCCAGCCGATCAGCTTTCCCCGGGCCGCGGCCTGGCTCGCCCCTTGGACCTCCTGGAAAGGGCACGGTCGACATCACCTGCGGCCAGCAACAGCTCCGCCCCCCTTGATGCCTCTGGTGTCGGATGCCTTGCACATCCGTCAACTTGCGGTCCGCTTGGGCTCAGTATTTCCACCTCCAGGTAGCCACCGCCTCCTGAGTGTGCCGCACCGCGCCCCAGACAGACGCGAGGGCCGCGGACTACTGGGTCTGTGAACTCACTGGCACCAGTGGCAGCTCGAATACCCGACGCTGAGCAGCACCGGTCTGCCGGTCCTGCGGGCTTCCTCGAAGGCCTCCTGCGACCAGGGCCACCAGTCGACGGGGTTGTCGGCGTGCTGAAGCAGGTACGGGGACGTCTCATGGGCCAGTCGGTTCACCGTTCCACTCTCCCACGGGCCCGGGCGCCGCGTGGCAGCGCGCGGGGCGCGCCGCTCGCCGGTGAGCTCCCTCCGGTGAGTGATCGCCGCCCTCTCGCGCTGCCGCGCGGCCCGAAGGACACTCGTACGCAAAGGAGTTGCCGCCGGAGGGGGACGTGGCATGCGGGAGAGTCATCGGGCGGAGGCCGAGCGGCTGCTGGCCCGGGCCGTCGAGGAGGAGGTGCGGCGGTCGGGCGGACGCGTCGACGCAGGTGTGCTGCTGTCGCGGGCGCGCGGGGCGCTGGACGGGATGGCGCGGACGGCCGCCGAGGAGTACGAGATGTACACCCGCGCGCTGGACGAGGCCGAGGCCGGCCGGCTCACCTTCGCGCAGAGGTACGCCAGAGAGGCTTCGGGGACCCCGCTGCTGGTGGCCGCCGTCGCCGCGCTGGCCGCCTGTGCGGCCGACCTGGCCCTCGGCACCGGCGCCGGGACGGCCCTCGGCGCGGGCGCCACCGTGGGCGTGGCGGGCGCGGCGGCGACCGTCGTGAAGGTGGCCGGTTCCCATCTGCCCGCCGCGCACCACCGGGCCGGCGCCGTGGGTCAGCCGGGCGGGCCGGAGCAGCTGCGGCTGCAGTGGCTGACCGCTCTGGAGGTGCGTGGCATCCGTCCCTTCCTCGACCAGCAGCGCGTGCTCGCCGCCTCCACGGGCCCGAAGAAGGCGGGTCCGCAGCTGCGGGGCGCGGACAAGAGCGCGGCGGCCCGCGGCCGCAGCGTGCTCGCCCAGTCCTTCGGCCAGCTCCCGGAGGCGGCCGGCCCGTTCGCCGGACGCCGGCCGGAGACGGCGCGGATCCGGCAGTGGGTGCAGGCCTCGCGTGCCAGTACCGAGACCCGGCCGACGGTCGTGGTGCTGCACGGCGAGCCCGGCAGCGGCCGTACGGCGCTCGCGGTGCGTGCCGCGCACGACCTGAAGGACTACTTCCGCGGCGCGTGCGTGGTGGACCTGCGCGGCGGCAGCCCCGAGGAGCCGCCGCTGCCGACCCGCGACGCTCTGCTGCACCTGCTCAACCGGCTCGGCGCGCCCCGCGAGCAGTTGCTGTTCCGTGAGCGTTCATCGCCCGACCAGCAGGTCAAGCGGCTGAGCGAGCTGTACCAGCAGCATCTGACGGGCGTGCCGGTCACGGTCGTCCTGGACGACGCCGCCGACCCCGGGCAGGTCGGCCTGCTCGTCCCCGAGCGTTCCGACAGCCTCGTCCTGGTCACCGCCCGGCACCCGCTGGACCTGCCCGCCGGTCTGCACGCCCGGGTGCACCAGCTGCCGGTGCGGGCGCTGGACGCGGCCGGCGCCGAGGAACTGCTGGGCGCGGCGGCGCAGGACAGCTCCGGGCCGTACGACGCCGAGTCCGCCGACCGGATCCGGGAGTTGTGCGGCGGGCTGCCGCTGGCACTGCGCGTCGCCGGCTCGACACTGGGCCCGCGCTCACCGCGCCGGCTCGCTGCGGACCTGGGGGCGTACGGTCCGGTCGCGCCGGTCGAGCGGGTGCTGTGGCTGAGTTACACCGACCAGTCCGAGCCGGCGCGCCGACTGCTGCGCCGGCTCGCCCTGGCGGGCCGCGCCTCACTGGGCGCGGCCGCGGCGGCCGCCCTGCTCGCGACGGACGAGGCGGAGGCGACCCGCCGGCTGACCGCGCTGTCCCGCGCGGGCCTGATCGACCACGTGCGCGGCAACCGCTACCGCCTGCACGACCTGGTGCGCGCCTTCGCCCAGGCCCGCCTCATGGACGAGGAGGACCCGGCCGAGCGCACGGCGGCCCAGGAGCGCCTGATCGTGAACTACGCCGAGCTCGCGGACTCGGTGCTGCGCCTGGTCGACGGCAACATGTCCACCCGCTCCGACCGTTTCAGCCCGCACGGCTTCACGTCCCTGGACGAGGCGCTGCGCTGGCTGGACGACGAGTCGAGCTTCATCACGGCCACTCTGCGGCACACGGAGGGCGTGAACCAGGGGGCGGTGCTGAACCTGCTCGGGGCGCTGTGCGACTACTGCCTGCTGCGCGGAGACCTGTACCGCCTGGGCGAGATCAGCGAACTGGCGCAGGAGGTGGACCAGGGTCTGCTGGTCCGCTCGGTGCAGTGGCGCACCGGCATCGCGGCCCGCCAGCTGGGCGAGCTGGACAAGGCGCGCGCGACGCTGGCGTCGGTCGTCGACCTGTACCGGGACGCCCATCACGACGCGGGTGCCGCCCGCGCCCTGTGCTCGCTCGGCATCACGTTCCACCACCAGGGCAACCTCACCGAGGCCGCGGCGAAGCTGCGTGAGGCGCTGGAGCTGCAGGCGCCGCCGGAGCTGGCGACGGACCGCGCGTGGACGATGCACGCGCTCGCGGCGGTGGAGCGCGACCGCGGCCGGCTGGCGGAGGCGCTGGAGCTGCTCACCGAGTCCCTGGTCCTGCACGGCGCGGGCGAGTCCGTGCACGGCCAGGCGTGGGCGCACTTCCAGCTCGGCCAGCTCTCCCTGCGCCGGGGCGACGTGCCGCGCGCGGAGTCGGAGCTGCGAGCGGCCCTCGACCGGTACGGCCGCACCCGCGACGCCCGCGGCGAGGCCTGGGCGATGACCCAGCTGGCCCGCGCCCGGCTGGTGGCCGGCGACCCGTCCCCCGCGGTGGACGGGCTGCGCGGGGCGGCGGCCCGCCACCGGGAGAACGAGGACGCGCGCGGCGAGGCCTGGACGGTGTACTACCTGGGCCAGGCGCTGGAGGAGACGGGGAACCTGGACCTGGCCGTGCGCGAGCTGGAGCGGTCACGCACGATGTTCTCGCGGATGCGGGACGTGTACGGGCTGGCCTGTGCCCGGCACCACTCGGCGCGGGTGACCCGTGACCTGCGCGCGGCGCAGACCGGGTCGTTGCGCAACTCGGGGTTCGCCCGCCAGCTCCTGGTGGACGCGCGGGCCGACTTCCAGCGCATCGGGGTGGCGCACGGCGAGGCGTGGACGTGTCTGGAGCTGGCGGTGGTGGACGCGGGCAACGCGCGGACGCAGCAGGCGCTGGCCCTGTGCGACGAGGCGGCCGGGCTGTTCGCCTCGTACGGTGACCGGCGCGGGGAGGACTGGGCCCGCTTCCTGCGCTGCACGCTGCTTCCGTACGCGGCCCCGGGCGGGGTGGAGGTCGGTACGGCGGTCGCGCAGGAGGAACTCGCCGAGCTGTCCCGCACGGGCCACCGGCTGCGCGACGAGAAGCTCGACGAGTACGTCGACGCCTATCAGCTCCTGCTGGAGCGGGGCGTGAACCTGGACGCGGGCTGGCAGGCGTGGCGGCTGGGCATGGTGCCGAGCCGCCATGCCCGGGAGGTGATGGGGGTGGCGGTACCCCCACCCCCGCACTGACCAGCGTCGCGGCCCCCGGGCCGGTCAGCCCTCGGGCCCGTCGTCCCCGGGCCGATCAGTTCCCGGGCCGATCAGTTCCCGGGCAGGTCAGCCCTCGGGCCCGTCAGTCCCCGGGCCGATCAGTTCCCGGGCCGATCAGTTCCCGGGCAGGTCAGCCCTCGGGCCCGTCAGTCCCCAGGCCCGATCAGTCGCCGGGCCCGGCGGGCCTGGGCCGGTCCGACGCCGGCCCCTCGGGACAGGGCGGGGCGAGGCGGGCGGGCCCTCCCCGCCTGCGGGGCAGGCAGGCCCGGCCCGGTCCGACGCGGCCGGCGGGCCTGGCCCATCCGACGCGGCCGGCGGGCCGCCGGGCACTCCGCCCTCCCGGGGCGGGTGGCCCGGCCGCGGCCCGCGCCCGGCCGTCAGCTCCGGTGCGCCTTCCGGTCGGCGGCGTCGGTGCCCGCCTCGGCGTCCGGGTCGGCCGGCTCCTTGAACTTCACCTTGCCCATGTGGCGGTTCATGGACTTCATCAGGCCCCACACCGCCAGCGCCATCGCCGCGAAGACGATGAAGCCGAGGACGCCGGGGGTGACCTTGTTCTCGTCCACCTCCTTGGCGAGGGGGACGAGGTGCGTCATTGCCAGGCTCACGCTTGCGCTCATATCAGGCATTGTCGCGGATGCCCGCGAACAGGTCGGCCTCGGGGAGGGAGGTGTCGACGAGCGACTTCGCCAGCTCGTACTCCTCCGTCGGCCAGACCTCCTTCTGGAGTTCCATCGGCACCCGGAACCAGCCGCCGTCGGGGTCGATCTGCGTGGCGTGCGCGATCAGTGCCTTGTCGCGGATCTCGAAGAAGTCGGCGCACGGGACGTGCGTGGTCAGCGTGCGCTCCTTGCGCTCGAACTCGTTCCAGCGCTTGAGCCACTCTCCGTAGGGCGACTCCAGGCCGCGTTCGAGCATCGCGTTGTGCAGCGCCTCGGTGCGGGGGCGGTTGAAGCCCTGGTTGTAGTAGAGCTTCAGCGGCTGGTGGGCCTCGCCGTACTCCGCCTCCGGGTACTTCTCACGGTCCGCCGCGCCCTCGAACGCCACCATCGAGATCTTGTGGGTCATGATGTGGTCGGGGTGCGGGTAGCCGCCGTTCTCGTCATAGGTGGTGATGACCTGGGGGCGGAAGGCGCGGATCTGCTTCACCAGCTCGCCGGCCGCCTTGTCGACGTCCTCCAGGGCGAAGCAGCCGTCCGGCAGCGGCGGCAGCGGGTCGCCCTCGGGCAGGCCGGAGTCGACGAAGCCGAGCCATTCCTGCCGCACGCCGAGGATCTCCCGGGCTTCGTCCATCTCCTTCCTGCGCACCTCGTGGATGTTCTCCTCGACGTACTTGTCGCCCTGGAGCTTCGGATTGAGGATGGAGCCGCGTTCCCCGCCCGTGCAGGTCACCACCAGCACGTCCACCCCCTCGGACACGTACTTCGCCATGGTGGCCGCGCCCTTGCTCGACTCGTCGTCGGGGTGGGCGTGGACGGCCATCAGTCGCAGTTGGTCAGTCAAGACTCAATCCTCGGTAAGTCGGCGCCCGGTGAGGCGCGGTCCAACAGTGCCGTCCCCGAGGGACGTCGTAGAGGGGCGGCGGTCGGCTGGCGTGCGAAGGCTTCTATAGTGACCGAATCGGGGGGCGGATAATTCCGGGGTACGGCTTCGGGAGCCCCTTTCGGGACATCAGTCCCGACCCTGCCGAGAGGACGATCATGAGTACGGCGAGCACGCGACTGCCGGAGGGCCGCTACGGCCGTTCCTCGGACGAGCGTGCCGACCGAAAGCTCAAGATCGCCGGTGTGGTGTTCGGCGCCCTGCTGCTCGCGCTGGTCGGCTACTTCGCCTATCACTACGTCGGCCAGAGCAGGATCAGCGCCGAGGTGATCGCCTTCGACACCCGGCAGAACGCGGTGCAGGTGCACCTGGAGGTCCGCAAGGACGCCGGCGCGAGCGGCTACTGCACCCTCAGGTCTCAGTCCGCGGACGGCGCCGAGGTGGGCCGGGCCGACTTCCGCTTCGACGGGCACGCCACGCGGATCGACAAGGTCGTCACGCTGCGTACCACGTCCCGGGGCTCGACGGCCGAGCTGCTCGGCTGTCACACCGACTGAAACCACCGGGCCTCTCACCGAATACCAGCGGGCTGACCTGCACCGACGTGATTCTGGTGGCTTATGTCCTCCCCCTTCGGTCCGTGAATTGTTAGGCTCGTGGTTTCGCCCATCTGTGAAGGAACATTCTTCTGGGTAGGGCGATGCTTTGTCTTCCCAGTACCTACGAGGAGCACCTGTGACCCAGACCAGCGAGAACGTCACCTGGCTGACTCAGGAGGCGTACAACAAGCTCAAGGACGAGCTTGAGTACCTTACTGGTCCCGCGCGCACGGAGATCGCCGCCAAGATCGCAGCCGCGCGCGAAGAGGGCGACCTGCGTGAGAACGGCGGGTACCACGCGGCCAAGGAGGAGCAGGGCAAGCAGGAGCTCCGTGTGCGCCAGCTGACCCAGCTCCTGGAGAACGCCAAGGTCGGCGAGGCCCCGGCCTCGGCGGACGGCGCCGTCGCGCCGGGCATGGTCGTGACGATCGCCTTCGACGGCGACGAGGACGACACGCTGACCTTCCTGCTCGCTTCCCGTGAGTACGCGAGCTCGGACATCGAGACCTACTCGCCGCAGTCCCCGCTGGGCTCCGGCGTGATCGGCCACAAGGTCGGCGAGGACGCGGAGTACGAGCTGCCCAACGGCAAGAAGGCCTCGGTGACGATCCTGAAGGCCGAGCCCTACAACGGCTGACCCGGCTCCACCTGTGCTGTGACGGCCCCCGGCGTCGCGCGGATCGCGCTGACGCCGGGGGCGTCTGTCATGCCGTGGCCGACCGGTACTTGCGCACGGCGAGCGTGCGGAAGACCAGGATGATCACGACCGACCAGATCAGCGAGGCCAGCGCGGGGTGCTGCATGGGCCACGCGTCGGGCGTCTTGAAGCCCGGCGGAAGGTTGCCGAACAGTTCACGGCACGCCTGCACGGTGGCGCTGAACGGGTTCCATTCCGCGATGTGCCGCAGGAAGGTCGGCATCTGGTTGGCGTCCACGAACGCGTTCGAGATGAACGTCAGCGGGAACAGCCAGATGAGACCGCCCGAGGTCGCCGCTTCGGGAGTGCGCACGGACAGGCCGATCAGCGCGCCGATCCACGAGAACGCGTACCCGAGCAGCAGGAGCAGCCCGAATCCGGCGAGCACCTTGCCGAAGTTCTCGTGGGTGCGCCAGCCGACGAGCAGGGCGACGACCGCCAGGACGACGAGGGTCAGCGCCGTCTGTACCGAGTCCGCGATGGTGCGGCCGGTGAGCACGGCACCCCGGGTCATGGGCAGCGAGCGGAAGCGGTCGATGAGGCCCTTGTGCATGTCGTCGGCGATGCCCGCACCGGCGCCCGCCGTGGCGAAGGTCACGGTCTGGGCGAAGATGCCGGCCATCAGGAACTCGCGGTAGGCCTGGGTGGAGGTGGACGAGCCGACCTGGATCGAGCCGCCGAACACATAGGTGAACAGCACCACGAACATGATGGGCTGGACCAGCCCGAAGATGACCATCTCGGGAATCCGGCTCATGCGGATCAGATTCCGGCGCGTGATCACCAGGGAATCGCTCACGGCGCTCACTTGGCGGCCTCCTTCTGGGGTCGGCGGTCCTTGGCCGCGGCGTCGGCCGTCTCGCCGTTCCCCTCGTCCTCGGCCTCGGCCACGTGGCCGGTGAGGGAGAGGAAGACGTCGTCCAGAGTGGGGCGGCGCAGGCCGATGTCGTCTATCTCGATGCCGAGGACGTCCAGCTCGCGGATGACCTCGGCCAGCAGCTTGGCGCCGCCGACGACGGGCACGGTGAGTTTGCGGGTGTGCTCCTCGACGGTGACCTCGCCCTTGCCGAATCCGCCCAGGACCGTACGGGCGGAGGGGATGCGTTCGCGCTCGTGCACCACGACCTCGACGCGCTCACCGCCGGTGCGTGCCTTGAGTTCGTCGGAGGTGCCGCGGGCGATGACGCGGCCGTGGTCGACGACCGCTATGTCGTGCGCGAGCTGATCGGCCTCTTCCAGGTACTGGGTGGTCAGCAGCAGGGTCGTGCCGCCGGAGACGAGCTGCTTGATGACGTCCCACAGCAGCTGGCGGTTGCGCGGGTCCAGACCGGTCGTGGGCTCGTCCATGAACATCACGGGCGGTGAGACCACCAGGGCGGCCGCGAGGTCGAGCCGGCGGCGCATGCCTCCGGAGTAGGTCTTCGCGGGGCGGTCGGCGGCGTCCGCGAGGTCGAACTGGTCGAGCAGTTCGACGGCCCTGGCCTTCGCGGCCCTGGCGTTCATCTGGTAGAGCCGCCCGACCATCTGGAGGTTCTCCCGGCCGGTCAGGTACTCGTCGACGGCGGCGAACTGGCCGGACAGGCCGATCGAGCGCCGCACCTCATTGGGCTGCTTGAGCACGTCGAGGCCCGCGACGACGGCTCTGCCGCTGTCGGGACGCAGCAGCGTGGTCAGACAGCGGACGGTCGTCGTCTTGCCCGCGCCGTTGGGCCCGAGCAGGCCCAGGACGGTGCCCTCGGGGACATCGAGGTCGACGCCGTCCAGTGCTCTTACGTCGCCGAAGGTCTTCTTCAGACCTTCGGCATAGATGGCGCCTGGCATAACAGTCTCCACGTCGTCGGGAATGCTCCGGAAAGCCTGGATTCGTGCTTTTTGCTCCGCCCGGCGGGCGGCGAAGGTGGCGATGGCACGAGACACACAGTAACGCGATGTATCGCGTCGCTCAACGCATTTACTCGAACGAGCGACGAAGAAGCTTCTGAGCTGGGCCTTCAGCCCCGGAACCGGTGTCTCCCGGAGCTGGAGCCGGGCCGCCACCGCATGCCCGGCGGCTCACTCGATGACCGTGTAACCCGCCTCGCGCAGGGCCCTGCCGACCTCGGCGCAGTGCTCCGGCCCCTTCGTCTCCAGGTGCAGCTCGACCTCCGCCTCCGTGAGCCCGAGCCGTGGGTCGGTCCGGATATGGCTCACGTCGAGCACGTTAGCGTCCACCACTGACAACGCCCCGAGAAGCGTCGCGAGCGCGCCCGGCCGGTCCGTCAGGCGCAGCCGGACCGCCAGGTAGCGGCCCTGCGCGGCCATGCCGTGCCGCAGCACGCGCTGCATGAGCAGCGGGTCGACGTTCCCGCCGGACAGCACCGCCACGACCGGCGGCTCGAAGGTCCTCGGAGCGCTCAGCAGCGCCGCGACCGGGCTCGCCCCGGCCGGTTCGACGACCAGCTTGGCCCGCTCCAGGCACAGCAGCAGCGCGGTGGACAGCTCGTCCTCGCTGACCGTGCGGACCTCGTCGACCAGGTCGCGGACGATCCCGAACGGCACGTCGCCGGGCCGCCCGACCCTGATGCCGTCGGCCATGGTGACCGGGTTCCCTATCGACACCGGACGGCCGGACGCGAGTGAGGGCGGGTAGGCCGCCGCGCCCTCCGCCTGCACGCCCACGATCCGCACGTCCGGCCTGAGCGCCTTCACCGCGACCGCTATGCCGGCCACGAGGCCTCCCCCGCCGATGCCGACGACGATCGTGCGCACCTCCGGGCACTGCTCCAGGATCTCCAGGCCCACGGTGCCCTGCCCCGCGATGACGTCGGGGTGGTCGAACGGATGGATGAACACCGCGCCCGTCTCGGCCGCGTACGCCTGCGCGGCCGCCAGCGTCTCGTCGACCACCTGCCCGTGCAGCCGCACCTCGGCGCCGTACTCCCGGGTCGCGCTGATCTTCGGCAGCGGGGCGCCCTTCGGCATGAACACCGTCGCGCGCACCCCGAGCAGCGACGACGCCAGGGCGACCCCCTGCGCGTGGTTGCCCGCGCTCGCGGCGACCACCCCGGCGGCCCGCTCCTCGGGCAGCAGCCCGGCGATGCGGACGTAGGCGCCCCGCAGTTTGAAGGACCCCGTCCGCTGGAGGTTCTCGCACTTGAGGTGGACCGGCCCGCCCACCAGCTGGGACAGGTGCCGGCTGCCTTCCATCGCCGTCACCCGCGCGACGCCCGAGAGCATCTTCTGGGCACCGCGCACGTCGTCGAGGGTCACGGGACGATAGAAGTCAGCCGTGCTGTAGCTCATGACTCAAGCATCGCAGTTCACGGGCGGGCGGCACGGCAATGACCACGCTCCGAGACTGGTTTGCGCAGCGCCGGTACGGCCCGCGCCCCGGCCGCGTACTCTGTCCCCCATTCCAGCCCCCCTTCATGAAGTGAGCCCCCGGCCATGCCCACAACACCCGAAATGTCGATGGACATGACGACCGTCGGTGACACCGGTCTCCTCGAAACGCTGCAGCACGAGGTGGCGGTCTTCGCCCGCCGCGCCGAACAGACCCGGCTCGGCGGGGTCGGGCAGGTGCGCAACTCCATGGACCGCGCCGCCTACCTGCTGCTCAACCGCCTCGACAAGGAAGGCCCGATGGGCGTCAAGGCGCTCGCCGCGAGCATGGGCATCGACTCCTCGACGGTCACCCGGCAGGTGGCGCCGCTCGTGGACACCGGGCTCGTCAAGCGGACCTCGCACCCCGACGACGGGCGGGCCGTGGTCCTCCAGCTGTCCCCGCGCGGACAGTCCCGCCTGGCGGAAGTCCGCTCCTCCCGGCGGCAGTTGATGGCCGAGCTGACGCAGGACTGGACGCCGGAGGAACGCGAGGCGTTCTGCGCGCTCCTCACCCGCTTCAACGGCGCGCTGTCCGCCCGAATGGCGGCGCAGGGGGTGTCCGGCCCGGAGGAGGCCCCGCCGGCCTCGTAGACCGGCCGGAAGTGCCCCCTCCGCCTCCGGCCCGGCCGCCGCGCACGCGTGTCGCGGCCGAACACCGGCGTGGCGGAGTTCGCAGGTGCTCGGGGGCGGACGAGGGCGCGAGGCGCCGCCGAGGCGGGTGGCGCGGCGGAGTCCCGCCGCTCGGCCGGCGTACCCGTGTGCCCCTTACTCTTGACCGAAAGGCCACGCCTGGCCTCATATGAGACCGGGCCCCCGTCGCACGCGGTTCCGCCGGGCCGTGGCGGCCGGGCCCGGGTCCCTCAGGGCGTTCGGGCGGGAGGAGCGGTGCGACGACGGCATGCGTCCCGGGGCGAGCGCCGAGAGCGGGAGTTCGAGGCGTTCGTCGCGGGTGCGGCAGGACGGCTGCTGCACGCCGCCACGCTGCTCACCGCGGAGGCGCCGGAAGACAACCCGCGCGCGCGGCGGCTGCTGACCCACGCCCTCGCGCACACGTACGCGAGCTGGGAACGGCTGCGTGGCGAGGATCCGTACGACCGCGCCCGCCAGTACCTGGCCACCCGCTTCGCCCACACGGCCTGGCACCAGTACGGAGCGCTGGGCCGGGGCCGCCCGGCCCCGGGAAGCACGCTGGCCCTGCTCGCACCGCAGGAGCGCCTGATCATCGTCCTCAGGCTGTACGAGGGGGTCGGCGAGGAACAGACGGCGGCACTGCTCGGCCTGCCGGCGGAACGCGTGCGGACCATCTGCGACCGGGCGACGGCGACCCTGCTGCATCCGCCGCGCCGGCCGGCCGCGCCGGCGGTGCGGGGCGGCGCGAAGGCGGTGCCGTCATGAGGGACGCCGACAGGGGGTGGCGGGAATGAACCGGGCCCAGCGGGAGGCCGCCGTACGGCAGATCATGGAACGGGTGCCGCCGCCCGTCCCGCCGGACCTGCACGCGGAGGTGGTGCGCCGCGGCTCGCGCCTGCTGCGCCGCAAGGCGGCCGCCCGCCGCCTGCTGTACCTGCTGCTGCTCGCCGCGAGCGTGGCCTTCCTGGTGTGGGCGCTGACCGCGCGCCCGTGGGTGGAGCCGCCCTCGCAGACGACCCCACCGCTCACCGACTGGTGATCCCCGTGCCCCGCCAGGCCCTGCCGGCCCGTGCCGGGCCGGGCGTCGCCTAGGCGAGCGCCTGCTGCAGGTCCTCCAGGAGGTCGTCGACGTTCTCGATGCCGACGGACAGGCGGACCAGATCGGCGGGCACCTCGAGGGCCGAGCCGACCACGGACGCGTGCGTCATCCGCCCCGGGTGCTCGATCAGGGACTCGACGCCGCCGAGGGACTCCCCGAGCGTGAACACCTCGGCCCGGTTGCACACCTCGACGGCCGCCTCCTCGCCGCCCTCGACCTGGAAGGACACCATGCCGCCGAACGCCCGCATCTGCTTGGCGGCGACCTCGTGTCCGGGGTGGTCGGGCAGCCCCGGGTACAGCACGCGCGTCACGCGCGCGTGACGGCTGAGCATGTCGGCGACCTTCGCGGCGTTCTCACTGTGCCGGTCCATGCGCACCGCCAGCGTCTTGGTGCCGCGCAGCACCAGCCAGGAGTCGAACGGCCCGGCGACCGCGCCCATCGCGTTCTGGTGGAACGCCAGTTCCTCGCCCAGCTCGGGGTCGCTGACGATCAGGGCACCGCCGACGACGTCGGAGTGGCCGCCCATGTACTTGGTCAGGGAGTGCACGACGACGTCCGCGCCGTGCGCCAGCGGCTGCTGGAGGTACGGCGTGGCGAAGGTGTTGTCGACGACCAGCCTGGCACCCGCGTCCTGGGCGACCTGGGCGACGGCGGCGATGTCGGTGATACCGAGCAGCGGGTTGGAGGGCGTCTCCACCCACACCGCCTTGGTCTTCGGGGTGATGGCGGCCCGGACGGCGGACGGGTCGGAGCTGTCGGCGACCGACCACTCCACGCCCCACCGGGAGACCACCTTGGCGAACAGCCGGAACGTGCCGCCGTACGCGTCGTTGGGGATGACCACGTGGTCCCCGGGGCTGAGCAGCGTACGCAGCAGGCAGTCCTCGGCCGCCAGTCCGGACGCGAACGCGAGACCGCGGCGGCCGCCCTCCAGGGCCGCGAGGTTCTCTTCCAGGGCGGTCCTGGTCGGGTTGGCGCTGCGGCTGTACTCGTAGCCGCCGCGCAGACCGCCGACGCCGTCCTGCTTGTAGGTCGAGACCTGGTAGATCGGCGGGACGACCGCGCCGGTGAGGGGATCGGCGGTGTTACCCGCATGGATCGCGAGGGTCTCGAAGTGCTGACTCATATGCCTGTCACTCATGCGCACCGAGACTAGTGCGCTCGCGGCCCGCGCGACGGGTGACGGCCGGTGCGCTCTCGGACGGGACGACATCCGGCGGAAAACGGACGGCGGCGCGGCCTCCCGTCACCCGAACCACGCGCGGAGGTTTTCCACAGGCCCGCGGACCGGGTTGGCCAATTGTCGGCGGTGTCTGGAACGCTTGAGGCATGGAGATTCTGTGGGTCCTCATGGCGCTGATCATGATCAGCTTCGTGCTGCTTCCCGTGCTGCGGCGGCGGCGCGGCATGATCGAGCAGGTTCCGGCCGGCCACCCGGACGCCGCCGACCCGGAGAACTACGGGTTCGTGCGGGAAGAGGAGCTGGACGTCCGCATGCCCGGATCCGACCAGGACCTGCTGGACGTCCTGGACCTGGTGCAGCGCACCCAGGACTACCACGCGGCGGCGCAGTTGCTGGCCGGCACGGAGACGGAGGGCGAGGCGCGCTGGCAGCGGGTGCAGGCCTTCGCGGGCGCCGCGTCGCTGGAGCTGCAGCAGCGGCCGGGCGGGGTCGGCGAGACGCCCGGCGGGCAGTGGCTGCGGGTGTGGCGCGCCGAGCAGCCCAAGGACGCGGGCGGGGCCGCCGTGCACGCGGAGTTCCTGGTGCAGCAGGCGTGGCGGACGTCGACGCCGGGCACCGACGAGTTCCGCATCATCATGGAGGAGGCGAGGTCGGCGTGCGCCGACGCGGCGCTCCTCGCGCCCGGTGATCCGATCCCGTACATCGTCGAGCTGTCGGTGGCACGCGGTCTGGCCTACCCGCGGCCCGAGTTCGAGCAGCTCTGGCTGAAGATCCTGGACCGCGCGCCGGCGCACATGGGCGCGCACCTGGCGGCACTTCACTACTGGTGCGAGAAGTGGCACGGCTCGCGGGAGCTGGCGTACTCCTTCGCGGAGGCCGCCGCCGCCCGCGCCCCGCGGGGTTCCCTCCTCGCGGCGATGCCCCTCTTCGCGGTCTTCGAGCACCTCCCCGAGGTGAACCTGGTCAGCAGCTTCTACCAGAGCGAGGTCGTCACCAAGGCGATCCACGGCGCGCTGCACGCCGTCCACTCGGCCCGCCCGGACGACCCGATGCTGGCGCACGTACGCCACCTGCTGGTGTTCTTCCTGGTGCGCGCCGAACGCTGGTCCGAGGCCATGAACCAGCTCATACACATCGACGGTCACGTCGGCGCCCTGCCCTGGACCCTGTCGGCCGACCCGGCAGCGGAGTTCGCGCTGTACCGCGCCATGGCGGTGGCGGGCTACGAGGCGAACGGCGGCAGCCCGGCAACCCTGCCGCACTGACCGCGCGGAACCGGGGCGGCCGGAACCGCCCGGCGGCCCCGGCACACCGGCACACCGGCGACGGCAGTGCGCACGGCACCGGTGGCGCTCTCCCGCAGCGAACGGCAGCGAACGGCAGCGAAATTCAGTGGCCGCCCGAACCTGTCGGCTCCACGCTGTACGCCATGGAACAACCGCAACGCGGGATCCGTGCCGCCCACTCGGACTCCACGATCACCGTCTACCAGGCCTACCCCCCGCACATCGGCCTGCCCGCCGTCCGCGACGGCCGTTTCCCCGCGGCGTGGAAGCGGGACAGGATGACGTGGATCAAGCCGTCGTTCCTGTGGATGATGTACCGCTGCGGCTGGGGGACCAAGGAGGGGCAGGAGACCGTCCTGGCTGTCGAGATCAGCCGTGACGGCTTCGAGTGGGCGCTGGGTCGCGCGTGCCTGTCGAGCTACGTCCACGGGGTACACCCCGACCGGGCCGCGTGGCAGCGCCAGTTGAAACGCGCGCCCGCGCGTGTGCAGTGGGACCCCGAGAGGGATCTGCGTCTGCAGCCCCTGCCGTACCGCTCACTGCAACTCGGCCTCCGCGGTGAGGCCGCACGACGCTACGCGGACGAGTGGACGGTCTCCATCCGCGACGTGACGCCACTGGCCCACGAGATCCATGCCCTGGTGAACGGTGGCGATCTGGACTCCGCCGCCCGACTGCTGCCCGAAGAACGTCCCTGTCCCGTCCAGAACGGACTCCTTGCCCACCTGAGCGAATGACGGACCGGCCCACCCGACGGCCGGCTCCGACCCAAGGGGCGGAGGGCATCCGTGCCCTCACGCGTCCACGACTCCATCGCCACCCCCGCCAGCCGAAGGGCTGACGAACACCGCCACGTACCGGAATTCCCCGCCGGGTCCGTCCTGCCGGGAGTACCGCTCCCACGCCAAGGGGTAGCTGCCCGTCAGTCTGCATGTGTTGGGCTTGTACCTCCCCTCGGCCCAGAGCAGCGTCCCGGCGAGCTCACGCCCCTCGTGAATCCTGAACTCCTGGTCTCGGGTGGGCCGACGGCCCGGGCCGGGCGGCGTCCACAGGGAAGGCTCGTTGGTCAGCATGAGCGCGATGCCGTTCAGCGCGGACTCGCCGCAGAAGCGCTCGAGCCTGGCTATGTCCCGGACGAAACCCAGGCGGGCAAGGTCGCCGGCACCGTGCGTCTTCAGGACATAGTCCTCTCCTGGGGTACCGGACGTGCCCGTCCAGCCACGGGTGAAGTACTTGAACTCGATCGCGGTACGGGCTTGCGGGCCGATGCAGAGCAGATCCAGGTACTCGGCCCTGGCCGACAACCGCTGCGGAACCTCGAGCCTGGACTCGACCTCCGGCGCCACCTCCCACAGAACACGAGCGAAACTGTGCTGAAGATCGGCCTCGGAGTGGAAGACCGGCCTGTGCCGACGCAACCGCGCCATGACCTCGCGTAGCGATGTACGTCCGGCAATGTTCTCTGAGCCGTGCACTGGTTCCATGGTCACAGCGGCATTGAAGGAGCCCTCTGCATGAACCACAAGGCCTGGCGCGAGTGTCGGGAGCCCTGAGACTGATCACAGACGATCACCTGGGGGGTCTGAGCCCTGCTCCCGGACCCATGGCCCGTCATCCAGGGTCGGCCTCTGCTCGTCGGCCCGACCGCGGCAGGGACCGGTGCCGCTTACCCGGCCTTCGCGAACACACGGCTGTTGACCAGCCAAGCTCTGGCAGACCTGCAACGGCATGTGAGTGCCGGCCCACTCATCACATGGCTTGGTTCCAACATGTCCGAGCGGCATCGGGATGCCGGCGAGAGAATCCTCCTGCGCAATGTTCTCGATGAACTGCGCCAGTTGGGCACACGCCTGCATGCGAAAAGCTCCGCTCTGTACGCTGACCACGATCGCCTGATGGCGGAGGCGGATCTCCGCGTCAATGTCGGCGCAGGAATCGCAGTCCTGGCGATCACGCTCTCCGCCCGAGTCTCGGGTTGGGTTCTGTTCTTTTTGACCATGTCAGCCGTCTTGATCATCATGGGCATGACCCGGGCTCGTCAGGCGAATGATGTCATCGTTCAGGCACTGGTCATCGGCGAAGTCACGTCCACGGTTCTGGCAGAAGCAGATGGCGCGTTGCGGACGCTCAGTGCTGCGACTGACGGCGGTGCGCAGTCCTGAACACGGCGTGCGGGGCGGGAAGTGCCGGCGCTTGGACAGGGGCGCGTTATTTGGGTGTCCGGTGGGCGAGGGGGTCGCCTTCGTCCCGTGCGGGAGAAGGCGTCGCCCTCGCTGACCGTCACCCGGCCTTCCGCCGGGCCGTCTCTCGTGGTCAGTCCTTCGTGCGGGGCGGGAGCCGCCATCCCGGGCGGGGGAAGTGGCAGGTGTAGCCGTTCGGGTAGTGCTGCAGGTAGTCCTGGTGCTCGGGCTCGGCCTCCCAGAAGGGGCCGACCGGCTCCACCTCGGTGACGACCTTGCCCGGCCACAGGCCGGAGGCGTCCACGTCGGCGATCGTGTCCTCGGCGATCCGCTTCTGCTCGTCGTCGACGTAGTAGATCGCCGAGCGGTAACTGAGGCCGATGTCGTTGCCCTGGCGGTTCTCGGTGCTCGGGTCGTGGATCTGGAAGAAGAACTCCAGGATCGCGCGGTAGTCGGTCTGCGCCGGGTCGAAGAGGATCTCGATGGCCTCCGCGTGCGTGCCGTGGTTGCGGTACGTCGCGTTCGGCACGTCACCGCCGGTGTAGCCGACCCGGGTCGCCGTCACGCCCGGAAGCCGGCGGATCAACTCCTGCATCCCCCAGAAACATCCGCCCGCCAGCACGGCCCTCTGCGTCTGCGCAGCCATCGCGGCCCTCCCATTACTTGTCGGCTTGGTCACCAGCGCTGCCCGGCTCGCACGTTGCCGGCATCCGGTACGCATTCGTCTCAACGCACGAGGCCGCCGGGCGATTCCGTGCCCGCTCGGCCGACCTCGCGGTCGCTGTTCCGGCGGGTCCGGCGGGGCCCTCGGCAGAGCACGCGGGGCGGGCCCGGACATCACCGGGACAGGACGAGAATCACCGTGGAAGGATCCACTGCCAGGCTTCCGAGAGGCGGAAACGAAATACAGATGACCGGCCGGAGCGTGCTGGGTAGGTTCGGCGTTCATGGCCTACGATCCCGCCGCCCTGCGCTGTGTGCCGGGTGACACCCGGTCACTTGTGCGCATCGTGCGGAGCTACCGGCAGATGCATGACGCGCAGGACCTCGCTGCTCGAATGGCCGACGCACGGAAGTCCCATCACCTCCTGCCCCTCTTCGAGCAGGTGCCGGAGAGGCGTGACTCCTGGGCGGAATTTCTCGCATGCCTGGCTCAGGAGCTGCTCCTCCGCGGGGTCCGCTGGAGTGACCGTCCGGTCGTCATGGAATGCATACGGTCATTGCGGCAGCTGAGACATCCATTGGCGTTCCTGCCGACGAAGCTCACCAGGACCGAACGCCGGGCCACTCCACCCGCGCTTTCCTGCACGTCATCGACAATGTGGCGGTCCTGCCCGCCGCCCGGCGGGTTCATTCCGAAATCCCCGCCCGAGGCGGGCAGGCATCTCATCAAGAGCCCCATACCCTGTCGTGACACAGCCACCGCTGAGCAGGTCGCGGCAATCGGAGCCGTCGTGAAGCACTGGAATGGATCCCCCCAGGTGCTCCTCCTGCAGGCGGCCGAGCCATTGACCGTGGACGAACTCGTCCCGGTCGGCGCGAACCGCTGTCTGCCCGACGGCTGCGGAACGGCCAGGGGGGCACTGCGCGACAGCGGCCGCGAACTCGGCGCGGGTGTGCGGACCGAACTGCACCGCGTGTTCGAGATTCTGCTGGACGCGACCTACCGAGAGGGCTCCTACGATCGGGGAATCGGTGGAGCATATGGGCGGGCGGCCGTCTGGCGGTCCGTCGCGGGCATGATTCGCGCACCCCTGGACACTCCGATCGAACGGGTGAACGAACTTGCCGCCCGATGGAATTGGTTCTGTTTCGACCGCCCTGAAAGGTCTCAGGACTTCGACGACCTGCACCTGGCCGTCGGCGCGCTCAGCCCGCGCGGCCGCCACCTGAGCCTCCTCATCAGCCACGACACAGACTGAAGGGCATCGCCGCCGACGAGGTCGCACATGATTGCCGACGGCATGTCGGGCTACCCGAGAGCAGGCCGTGTGACCCATACCTGCGGTTCTTCTTCGAGGCAGGCGTGGACACCCCCCTGTGGCCGGAGGACCTGGCCAGCCCGTACGGCTGTCCCGTCGAGCTGGAGCGGCTGCCGATCGGCGCGGCGCCGGCAGCGGGCGCACCCGGCCCTGGGCGCTTTGCGCCGAGCGTCGGGGAGAGGCCCCGGCCTACTTCCCCGGCTGGGTGAACGTCAGGATCCTCGGCGCCAGGAGTTCCGCGGAGTACGGTCCGCGGGCGGTTCCCGGCTTGATGTAGTCCCGCAGCGAGGGCATGAACTTGCCGTGCAGGGCGGGGTCGCCCTGCGCTGCCGTGTCCGAGCGCGTCGGCAGCATCCGAGGGGTGATCTCGGTGCAGTTCTTCGGCCAGCCGGGCACGCCCCGCAGCACCTGGCAGTCCCTGGTGAAGTAGTGCACGAAGAACTTTCCGCTGTTCCGGACCGTCTTCGCGTAGCCGTCCGCGGAGCCCTTGAGACCGGTGTCCAGGATGTTCGCGACCCCCGCCAGCAGCGAGGCGTCGTTGACGGACAGGGCGGAGTAGGTGGCGTTGCCGGTCTCGGTGGCGAGGGTGTCGACCACCGCGTACACCTGTCCGGAGTCGAGCGGGAGCGGCCGTCCCAGGTAGTAGATCGCGTCCTGCTCGTCGCCCAGGCAGTTCATGTCGATGGAACGGCAGTACGGTCCTGCCCACCCGTGCTCCCGCACCGGGTCGACCATCCGGGAGGACGCCGAGGGCTGTTTGCAGCCGTCGGCGCGGAGGTGGGCCGCGGTGGTGGTGCGGTCGCAGACCGCGTTGATCAGTTTCTGCAGGTCGCCCGCCAGGCCGGTTTCGCTGTTCGCGGTCCGCTTCTCGAAGGTCAGCGGCCCGTAGCGCCGTACCGGCCCCGCGGACTCGGGGGCGCGCACGCGCATCACCGTCAGCGGGGGGTTCTTCCGCCACTTGTCGGCGGCCTGTGCCTGGCCGGGATCGGGGACGGCGTACCGGAACGGGGTGGTGAAGTCGATGGCGTCCTTGCCCATGCCCAGCGGTCCGACCGGGCCGTAGGCGTCGCTGGCGGGGATCTGCTCGGTGAAGATGTCCTCGCCGGGAACGCCCTGCGCCTTCAGCGCCCGGCGCACGGCCTGGTCGGTGGTGGCGCTGGGGGTGACGATGAAGTACCGGTTCTTCCCGAAGGGATAGCCGGACCGGCGCTGCATGACGACGTTGTTGACGGTGTCGCCGAGCGCGGACACGCTCTGGGTCCGCTCCGACCGCCGGTCGCCGGGCGGGATCGTGTCGAACAGGTACTGCTCGGGCACGACGGTGTGCTGCCACTTCCGGTAGTCCTCGGCCGTCCAGTGCCCGCGCCGGCTGAACTCCCAGGTCTGCAGGGCCATGTAGCGGGCCGGGGGAGGCATCTTCCCGTAGATCACGACGGCGTCCCGCGGATCGAGCCGGTAGGCCGTCGTGTAGCCGGGGCGCGGCCGGCCGAAGACGTTCACCGCCGCCGGATCCACGTACTCGTTCGGCCATTTCTTCACGACGGGCAGCACGTACGGGGCCGCGGGGTTGTTCGCCAGGCAGTTCTTCAGCAGCGGGTAGGTGTACTCCTTGCAGTCCTGCTGGGTGTAGAGCCGCGCGTATCCCGGACCGACGTGGAACCCGCTCTTCTTCAGGTCGCCGACCAGCCCCTCGGTGATCTCGTCACCGGCCGCGCCCGACCCGGCGCCGGCCCGGTACTGACCGCATCCGGCTACGGCGAGAAGCATCACGCACGTCAGCGAATACCGGACTCTCGGCGCGATGTGGCCCATGGCCGTCCCTCCTGACCAGTACGACAACCATCCGTGGTCGAAATGTCACCATGGGTGCACATCATGCGCAAACGCGGTGGGCGGCCGGGCGGGGATGCGCCCCGGACCGGTTCCGCCGGGGCCGGTTCGACGATCCGCTCGACGATCAGCACGTCAAGCCCGTAAAGTTCCGGTTCGATCAATCGGGGGAGCACATGAGCTTTCGTACGTTTCTCATCGGGGGCGGCTGGGACGCGGCCGCCGCGACAGCGGTCTACGGGCCCTTCCTGCGCGCCGCCGCGGACACCGCCGGGGACGGTGTGCCCAGGATCGGGTGCGTGATCGTCGACGAGGGCGACGGCGCGGGGCAGTTCGCCCGCTACGAGCCCGTCCTGCGCAAGGTCGCCGACTGCGTCCCGGTCCCGCTGCTCGTGCCGCTCGGCGAGCGGTTCGACGTCGGTCTCCTGCGGGACGTGCAGGGACTGCTGGTCTGCGGTGGGCTCACGCCCGCGTACCAGGAGGTGTTCAGCGACTGTCTCGACCGGCTGCCGGGCCTGCTCGCCGAGTACGGCATCCCGTACGCGGGCTTCTCCGCGGGCGCCGCGGTGGCGGCGCGGGACGCCGTCGTCGGCGGCTGGCTCGACGACGGCGTCGCGGTGTGTCCGGAGGACAGCGCGGAGGACCTGGAGGAGGTGGAGGTGCGGGCCGGGCTCGGGATCGTGCCCTTCGCCGTCGACGTGCACGCCGCGCAGTGGGGGAACCTGCCGCGGCTGATCGCGGCGGCCGCCCGGCACGGGCTCGCCCACGGCGTCGCGCTGGACGAGAACACCATGGCGGAGGTCACGGCCGACGGACGGGTCCGGGTCGCCGGGCTCGGGCGCGCGCACTCGGTGCGGCCGGGAGCCGACGGGGGCGCGCTGGTACGGGCCTACGGCGACGGCGAGGAGTTCGCCGCCGCCGGCTGATCGCACCCGGCCGGCCGGCGGTGGCCGGCCGGCGTCGAGGGCTCCGGCGTGACGCCGCCGGAGCCCCGGAGCGCGGCGGGTCAGATCGTCGACGCGTCGATCACGAACCGGTACCGGACGTCGCTCGCCAGCACCCGCTCGTACGCCTCGTTGACCTGCTCGGCGCGGATCAGTTCGATCTCGGCGCCGATGCCGTGCTCCGCGCAGAAGTCGAGCATCTCCTGGGTCTCCTGGATGCCGCCGATGCCGGACCCGGCGAGGGTCTTGCGGCCGCCGATCACCGAGAACAGGTTGAGCGAGACCGGCTCCTCGGGGGCGCCCACGTTCACCAGCGCGCCGTCCGTCCGGAGCAGGGACAGCAGCGCGCCGAAGTCCATCGGGGCCGACACCGTCGAGATGATCAGGTCGAACGTGCCGCGCAGCGCCTTGAAGGTCTTCGGGTCGCTGGTGGCGTGGTAGTGATCGGCGCCCAGCTTCAGCCCGTCGTCCTTCTTGCGCAGCGACTGGGACAGGACAGTCACCTCGGCGCCCATCGCGTGCGCGAGCTTGACGCCCATGTGGCCGAGCCCGCCGAGGCCGACGATCGCGACCTTCTTGCCGGGGCCCGCGTTCCAGTGCCGCAGCGGGGAGTAGGTGGTGATGCCGGCGCACAGCAGGGGCGCGGCGACGTCCAGCGCCAGGCCGTCGGGGATGCGGACGACGTAGTTCTCGTCGACGACGATCTTCTCCGAGTAGCCGCCGTAGGTCGGCTCGCCGTCCCTGCCGATGGCGTTGTACGTGCCGACGTTGCCGGCCAGGCAGTACTGCTCCAGCCCCTTGAGGCAGTTCTCGCACTCGCGGCAGGAGTCGACCATGCAGCCGACACCCACGCGGTCGCCGACGGCGAACCTGGTGACGCCGGGGCCGACCTCGGAGACGACGCCCGCGATCTCGTGGCCCGGGACCATGGGGAACATCGCCTCGCCCCAGCCCTCGCGCGCCTGGTGGATGTCCGAGTGGCAGATGCCGGCGAACTTGATGTCGATCAGGACGTCGTGCTCGCGGACCGCTCGGCGCTCGATGGTGGTGCGCTCCAGGGGCGCCTTGGCGGCGGGTGCGGCGTACGCAGCAACAGTGGTCATGCCGGGGGTTCTCCTAGCAAGGTCGTGTGCGCCCGGCTGCCTTCGCGCCGGGCACGACGTCCAGTGTGCCCAGCGGATCGCGGCTCACCCAGGCCACGCCTGTGCCTACGTCCGGTGTGCCTACCACTGGCGGGGTCAGGCTGCTGTGCGTACGACCGTGAATACTGGAAGGCATGGAGGAACAGCCCGAAACCGTGCGGGAGCCCGCGTCGGCCCTGGACCCGCGCGCCGAGCTCAGCGAGTTCCTGCGCACCCGGCGAGCCCGGCTGAAGCCGGAGGACGTGGGGCTGCCGGACTTCGGCCGGCACCGCCGGGTGCCGGGGCTGCGCCGCGAGGAGCTGGCGCAGCTCGCCGGGGTGTCCGTGGCGTACTACACGCGTCTGGAGCAGGGCAACGGGCAGAACGTGTCCGCGGAGGTGCTCGACTCGATCGCGCGGGCGCTGCGGCTGAACGACGCCGAGCACGCGCATCTGGTGCACCTGGCGAAGCCGAAGCAGCACAAGAAGAAGCCGGCCGGGCGGACGCAGCAGGTGCGCGGCGCGCTGCGGCAGCTGCTGGACACGATGGACACGGTGCCGGCCTATGTGACGGGGCGGCGTTCGGACATCCTCGCCTGGAACCGGATGGCCGCCGCGGTCTTCGGCGACTGGGCGGAGCTGCCGGCGCAGGAGCGGAACTGGGCGCGGCTGGTGTTCCTGCGGCCCGACTACCGTGACCTGTTCGTGCGGTGGGAGCAGAAGGCGAGCGACGTCGTCAGCTTCCTGCGCATGGATGCGGGCCGCAGTCCCGACGATCCGCGTCTGTCCTCCCTGGTGGGCGAACTCTCCGTGAAGAGCGAGGAGTTCCGGCGCCTGTGGGCCATGCACGACGTCAAGGAGAAGGGTTACGGCGTCAAGAACCTGCGCCATCCGCTGGTGGGCGACCTGACGCTGTCGTACGAGTCCTTCCGCCTGGCCGACGACGCGGAGCAGGTCCTGGTCACCTACCACGCGGAGCCGGGGTCGCCGTCGGCGGAGGCGCTGCGGCTGCTCGGCAGCTGGGCGGCGGACGCACCCCGGCCGGCCTCCTCCGCCCGGCCCTGATCCACCCGCCTCTGCCCGATCGGGACCAGGGGTGTTCTCGCGAGCACGGAAACGGCGGCACTCGCCGTCGCGGCGCCCGCCGTCGCGGCACTCGCCGTCGCGGCGCTGTCCGGGTTCGGCGGCGAACGGGCCGGGGGAAAGCGGCAGCTCGCGCTCTCCGCCGCCACGCGAGGCACGGAGTCGGCGAAGGCCCGCCGGAAGACTCTTCCGGCGGGCCTCGTCGGCCTTTCAGGCCGCTGGGTTCCTTGTCAGGACCCTCGGACTACTTGCCGTAGTAGGCGTTGTAGATCGAGAGCGTCGACTTGTTGTTCTTCTTGTCGGTGATCTTGGCGTGGAAGGAGATGGCCTTCCCCTTCGCCGGGTTCTTCACGGTGATCTTGCCGTGGACCACGCTGACCTTCTTCCAGGTCTGACCGTAGTCGTACGACACCCACACGCCCAGCGACTTGAGGTTGCTGCCCTTGGCGGAGCCCTCGACGACGACCGGGATGCTCACCGTCTTGCCGGCCTCGACCTTGCTGTCCAGTCCCGTGGCCGCGTTGAAACGGACCGTGGAGGCGGGCAGCTTGGTGAAGTCGGAGGTCTTCTTGGAGCGGAACGTCCAGCTCGCGTCGATGCGGGTGGAGGCCGCCGCGACCTTGACGGTGCGCTTGACCGACGTCGTCAGCTTGTACTCCGCCTCAGCGGAGGGCACCTTGAACTCGCCTTCGCCGAACAGCGGGTCGTTGTTGGAGCCGACCTTGGTGCCGTTGCGGTAGAGCGTGGTGGTGACCGAGGTGAAGAGCGAGGAGCCCGCGTGCGCCTTGCCGTCGGCGAACAGCGGCACGAGACCGGAGATGCTGTTGCCGTCGCGGTACAGACCGTAGTCGTAGTTCAGGTGCGGTCCGAACACGGCCGTGTTGAAGGTCTTCGAGTAGGTCTGGCCCGCCTTGAAGGTCTGCGGGGCGCCGATGACGTAGCCGGCCTCGGAGATCGGGAAGCCCTCGGAGTCGGTGCCGCCGTACTGCGTGAACTCCAGGTTCCACTGCACGCCGCCCGAGGTGGACAGGTGCAGCTTGCGGGTGCCGGGCAGGGTCTGCGGCATGCCGATCGAGGAGGCGCCGCTGCTGTTGGGCAGCCAGCCCACCGCGGTGACCGCGCCCTTCTTGCCGCTCGCCGCTGCGCCCATGCCGACCTTGACCGTGGCGAGTTCGCTCGCCTTGTAGTGCTTGGTGTAGCCGGTGGCGAGCTGCTTGACCACCGCGCCGACCGTGGTGTCGTACTCCTCGTCGTCACCCTTGGTCCAGTGGCCGTCCCACTGCTGGGTCAGCGAACCGTCGGTGACCTCCGGGCCGAGGCCCTTGGTGCGGAAGTTGTCGTAGGAGTCCAGCCACCAGCCGAAGGAGATGCCGAAGCCGCCGGACTGGACCGCGTAACCGGGCGACGCGAACTCCGACTTGGCGGCGGCGTCCGGAACGGTGATGTCGACCGGCTTCGCGGTCCGCGCGTCCAGCGTGATCGTCGTGTTCTTGGTGACGTTCAGCTTCGGCTGGGCCAGCGCGTCAAGGCCCTTGGTGACGTCCTCGGGGTCCACCAAGACGCCGGTGTCGAGGACGTAGTTGCCCTTGGGCACGCGCGTGGTGACGGTGCCGGAGGCGTCGTAGGGCGAGTAGAACCTGCCGTCGCCGAGGCCGGAGACGCCGACCAGGGTCGCGAGGTAGTTCTTGGCCGGGTTGCCGTCACGGTCGATGAACTTCAGCGTGACGTCGTACGACTGGACCTCGCGCTGGACCGCGGCCGCGGTGCGCACGGTCTGCCCGCCGCCGGTGGCGGTCACGTACGCGGAGTACATGCCGTCGACCGTGCCGCCCAGCCTGGTGTCGACGGTGAGGTCGACGGTGGTCTTGCCGCCCGCGGGGACGGTGACCGTGCTGGCGCCGAGCTTGAAGAAGCCGGCCGGAGCCGCCTGGCCCTTGGGGTCGGTGGCGGTGGACGTCAGCTTCAGGGTGACGTCCTTGGTGCCGAGGTTGCGGTACGTCAGCTGCTTGGTGACCGGCTTGTCGTCGGTGTGCGGCCACTGCTGGACGCCGAAGCTCTCCGACACCGGGTCGGCGATCACCGTCTGCTTGATGGCCTTGTCGACCTGGATGCGGCCCGAGCCCTGCTGGAACGGCGTGTACCCGCCGTCCTTGGCGGAGCCGGTCAGCGCGCCCTTGAGCTCGGCGAACGACCAGTCCGGGTGCTGCTGCTTGAGGATCGCCGCCGCGCCCGCCACGTGCGGGGTCGCCATCGACGTGCCCGAGATCGTCAGGTAGCCGGCCGGCTTCTCGCCGACCTCCTGGTCGATGACGCTGCCGGGGGCCGCCGCGGCGGTGATGTCCACACCGGGGGCGGTCACGTCGGGCTTGATCTGCCCGTCGAGTCCGGGGCCGCGGCTGGAGAAGGAGGCCAGCTTGTCCTTGTCGTCGACGGCGCCGACGGTCAGGGCGTCGGCGGCGCTGCCCGGGGAGCCGACGGTCTGGTCGCCGAAGTCGCCGTCGTTGCCGGCGGCGATCGCGAACAGGATGCCCTTCTGCTCCGACAGCTTGTTGACCTCGGCCTCGAGCGGGTCGATCTCCGGGGTGTCGCCGCCGCCCAGGCTGAGGTTGACCACGTCGGCGCCCTGTTCGGCGGCCCACTCCATGCCCGCGAGGATCTGCGAGTCGTCGCCGTAGCCGTCGTCGCTGAGGACCTTGCCGTTGAGCAGCTTGGCGCCCGGGGCGACGCCCTTGTACTTGCCGCCGGACTTGGCGCCCGTGCCGGCCGCGATGGAGGCGACGTGCGTGCCGTGGCCGTACTTGTCGGTGGCGTCGGGCGAGGTGGAGAAGTTCTTGGCCGCGATCACCTGGTCCTTGAGGTCCGGGTGCGTGGCGTCGACGCCGGTGTCCAGAACGGCGATCTTCACGCCCTTGCCGTCGTAGCCGGCCGCCCACGCCGTGGGGGCGCCGATCTGCGGCACGGACGTGTCGAGGCTGGCCTTGCGGACGCCGTCGAGCCAGACGTGGGCGATGCCGGAGGCGGTGCGGTCGCCGTCGGTGACGGCGTCCCACAGCTCGGGCGCGTCCTGCTTCGGCGTCTGCACCGCGTCCGCGTTCAGGGTCTTCAGGCTCTCGCGGAGCCTGCCCGCGTCCCGTACGTCGGCCCGGGCGGCCGTCGCGGCGCCCCGGTAGCCGACGATGACCTTCAGACCGCGCTTCTGCGACGTGCGGGTGGCGGCCTTGTTCAGCTCGGTGACGTCGAAGAGGCGCTGGTCCACCTTGCCGGTGGCGATCATGCGGGCGACATCGGCCGGCACGACCAGCGTGTGGCCCTCGGCCCTGCGGATCTGGACGGGTATGTGCTCGCGGCCCTTGGCCGGCTCCAGGCCGACGACACGGCCCTTGGCGTCCACGGCGACGCGGTCACCGGTGATCAGGGTGATGTGGTGCTTGGCGGTGAGGGCCGCCTTCGAGGCGCTGCTCGCCCGCTCGGGCTTGGCCGACGCCGGGCTGGTCATTCCCGCCGCCAGGGCCACGGCGGCCGCGGTGGCGATCGTGGCCGCGCATGCTCTCTTCACTTGTTGACGCAAGTCTCCCCCTGGAGATGAAGTACCGGGCATCGTCCCCCGTCACCCGGCCGGGGGTGGTCTCGTACACGCGCGCGTACGCCCCCCGGGAACACGCAGTATGCCGGGGGATGATCAGGCGTCTCAAGGGCGGAGAGAGGGGCGTCAGATGTATGCGGCAACTGTTACGCCGCCGCACGAACACTGTTACAGCTTCGTCGAATTGGGCCTCCGCGGGCCGCTTGACAGGCGGCGCCCGCGAGCGGTGGCGGAACTTCGCGACAGGCCCTACGCGCCCGCGTTCTCCTTGACGGTGATGCGTCCCTTGCGGATCGTCGCCAGGCGCGGGGCACGCCGGGCGATCGAGGAGTCGTGGGTGACCATGACGAAGGTCAGCCCGAGCTCCTTCCACATCCGCTCCAGCACCTCCATGATCTCGTCGCGCGTCGACTCGTCGAGGTTGCCGGTGGGTTCGTCGGCGAGCAGCACCTTCGGCTGCTTGACCAGGGCGCGGGCGATGGCGACGCGCTGCTGCTGACCGCCGGACATCTCGGACGGCAGGTGCCCGAGCCGCTCGCCGAGACCGACCGACTCCAGTGCCTCGGCGGCCCGTTCGCGCCGCTCCCCGACCTTCACGCCGAGGGGTACGAGGGCGGTCTCGACGTTCTCCTGGGCGGTGAGCGTCGGGATGAGGTTGAAGGACTGGAAGACGAAGCCGATGTTCTCGCTGCGCACCTCGGTGAGCCTGGCCTCGGACAGTCTCGCCAGGTCGACGCCGTCGAGGACGACCTCGCCGGCGGTGGGCCGGTCCAGTCCGCCGAGCATCTGCAGCAGGGTGGACTTGCCGCCGCCGGTGGGGCCCTGGATGACGAGCCGGTCGCCGTCGCCGATGGTGAGGTCGATGCCGTCGAGGGCGTCGACGGTCTCCTTGCCGCGGGTGTAGCGCTTGGTGACGCCTCTGAGTTCGTACATGGTCGGCTCCTGCCTGACGTTGACGTATGGGGATCGGGGCTCGCGCCGGCCGGGCGGGCCCCGGGGCGTGCGGAGGGGCTTGTGGAAGGGGCAAAGCGGGGGCGTGCGGAAGGGGCGCGGAAGCGGGGCGTGCGGAAGGGGCGCCGCGGGGTGCGCTACTCCACGCGCCGCAGTGCGTCCGCCGGTCGCAGCCGCGAGGCCCGCCAGCCGCCGAACGCGCCCGCTATCAGGCCGCCGGCCACCGCGAGGGCGACCGCGAGGGCGATCGTCGTGGCGCTCACCGGCGCGGTGAGCGCGACCTCCAGGGTCTTCGCGGGCGGGCGGCCGGGGCCGCCGCCGAAGCCGCCGCCCCCGGGGCCGCCCATCCCTCCGCCGCCCCCACCGGACCCCAGTCGGGCCCGCAGCGTCGGGCTGATCGCGGTGACGGCGTACGCGCCCGCCAGGCCGAGCGCGATACCGAGGGCGCCGCCGACCAGTCCGTTGACGATCGCCTCGCCGACGACCTGCCCGGTCACCCGGCCCGACTTCCACCCGAGCGCCTTGAGCGTGCCGAACTCGCGCACCCGGCGCGAGACCGCGGAGGAGGTGAGCAGGCCCGCGACCAGGAAGGCGGCCACCAGCACGGCGATCGACAGCCACGTGCCGACGCTGGTGGCGAGGGAGGAGGCCGTGGACAGGGAGCCGGAGACGGTGTCGGCGAGGTCGGCGGAGGTGGTGACCGTCGTACCCGAAAGGTTCTTCCGGATCGCCGACTTGACGGAGCCGATCTTCTGCGAGTCGGTCGCCTTGACGTAGATCGTGGTGACCTTGTTCTTCGAGTCGCTGAGCGTCTGGGCCTGCTTCAGCGGGATGTAGAGGTCGGCGGCCGGGTCGCCGCTGTCGGCGGTGGCGACACCGATGATCCTGAACTCGGTGCCCTTGACGGTGACGGTCGAACCGACCTCGTACTTCTTCTCCTTGGCGTACGCGGAGTCCACGACGGCGACCTCGGCGTCGGTCTCCGAGGTCTTGAACGTGCGCCCGCTGGTGATCTTCGACGAGGTCAGCGGGCCGAGGGCCGGCTCGGTGACGTCGGTGCCGTAGACGGAGTAGCTGTTGACGTCGAAGTTCGCACCGCCGCCGCGCACTTCGCCCTGCGGCCGGCCGGTGCCGCCGCCGGGGCCGCCCTGCGTGCCGCCCTCGCCGTTCTGCCGGCCACCGTCGTCGTTCTGCTGGAACTGACCCCGCGTGAACCGGCCGCTGACCTTGATGACCTGGAGGCTGAGACCGCCGACGGCGTCCGAGACGCCGCGCTGGCCGGCGACCTTCGTCACCGTCGACGCCGACAGCGTCTGGAAGCCCTGCACCATGACGCGGTCGCTGCTCTGCTCCTCGTCGGAGCCGGCGTCCTGCGCGTCGAAGTCGAAGCGGGGGCGGCCCGAGCCGCTCGTCGGGGGCGCGGCCGCCTTGGTGACCGTCATGTCGGTACCGAGGCCGTACAGCGACTGGAGGACCCTGTCCTGGGCCTTGCCCATGCCGGAGGCCACGGAGTTGACCACGATGACGAGGGCGATGCCCAGCGCGAGGCCGGAGGCGACGACGAGCGCCGCCTTTCTACGGCGCCGCAGTTCGCGCCTCAGGTAGGTGAAGAACATGGCCGCAAGGTAGGTACGCGCCGTGATGACTCGATAAGGCGGCCATAAGAGCTGCATGAGAAGGCCGGACCGGGGCCCGGCAACACCGGTGCCGCCCCTGGGGGCGGCACCGGTCGGTCGTGGAGCAGCCGTCAGACGGCCGATCCGGCCTTCCACTCGGCCCAGTTCATGTTCCAGCCGTTGAGGCCGTTGTCGGGGGCCACCGTCTTGTCGCCGGTGTTCGACACGACCACGACGTCACCGAGGATCGAGTTGTTGTAGAACCACGCGGCCGGCGTGTTCGGGTCGTTGGCGCCCTTGGTGTCGGACAGGCCCACGCAGCCGTGGCTGGTGTTCACGCTGCCGAAGATGGACTTCGCGCCCCAGTAGTTGCCGTGCACGAAGGTGCCGGAGTTGGTCAGCCGGATGGCGTGCGGCACGTCCTTGATGTCGTACTCGGCCTTGCCGTCGTTGTCGGTGAAGCCGACCGTCGTGCCGTTCATCCGGGTCTCTTTGAACTTCTCCGACATCACCATGATGCCCTCGTACGTCGTGTTCTCGGGCGAACCGGCGGAGATCGGGATGGTCTTGACGACCTTGCCGTCCTGCGTGACCTTCATCTGCTTGGTCTTCGCGTCGACGTAGGAGACCTGGTTGCGGCCGATGCGGAAGGTGACCGTCTTCTGCTGGACGCCGTAGACGCCGTCGGCGCCCTCGACTCCGTCGAGCGCCAGCTTCAGCGTGACGGTGGAGTTCCCCTGCCAGTAGTCCTCGGGCCGGCAGTCCATGCGGTTGGCGTTGAACCAGTGGCAGACGACCTCCTGGCCGCTGCTGGAGGTGACCGTGATGCCCTTCTGGACGGCGGCCTTGTCGCTGATCGCCTTGTCGAAGTTGATCGACACCGGCATGCCGACGCCGACGGTGGAGCCGTCCTCCGGCGTGAAGTTCGCTATGAAGCTGTTGGACGGGGAGACCGTGGTGAACGAGGCGTTCTCGTGGGCCACGCGGCCCTCGGAGTCCTTCGCGGCCGCGGCGACCTTGTAGCTGGTCGAGCGCTCCAGCTGGACGCTCGGCTTCCAGCTCGTCCTGTCGGCCGACAACTGCCCGGAGACGGCTTTGCCGTCGGCGGACGTCATCGTCACGCTGGTCAGCGTGCCCTTGCTGACGGTGACGGCCGCGGAGTTGTTGATCGAGGCGTTGTCGGAGCCGTCCTTTGGCGTGATCTTGATGACGGCCTCGGACGCCTTCTCGGCGGCCGCCTCGTCGGCCTTGGCCTGGGAGGTGTCGCCGCCCCCGCTGCTTCCGGAGGCGCTGTCGCCGCCACCGGAACACGCCGAGAGCACCAGTACGCCACCGAGCAGTGCGGACGCGACCACGAAGCCCCTGCGCCGCTTACTGTTCGTCATCACACGCTTCTCCATCGTTGCCGTATCCCCAAACCCCAAGAGTCCCCGTTAACGAACTCCAACGCTCCGACCGGTGCGCCCCGTTCCACATCTACCGCATCTGTGGGGCACGCCACGTCCGCCGCGACGGTGGTGCGGATGGCGGTCCGTGCGCCAGGCGGGACGAAGAGCCCCGGGAGACGGTTGCCGGCCGGGGCTCACGATTCCCCCGGACGGAGGTCAGGCGCCGCCGCCCGCCCGTTCGCTCTCGTCGTCCTCCTCGACATCATCCTCGTCCAGGTACCCGTCCGGCGAATCGGGGTCGTAGTCGATCCCCTCGGCCGACCAGGAAGCCTGCGCGAGCTCGGCCCCGGGCACCTCACTGACCAGGTCGAACGGATCCACGAGGTAGGCCAGGGCTTCCGCGGTGTCTTCCGTCACAGCACTCTCGGCTTGTACCCGCTCACCGGCCGGCATATCGGGATCGTCCACGATCCGCTCCAGGGCGGCCCGGGTCAGGGCGTCCGAGTCCTCGATTTCGAGGACGAGTTCGACGCGAAGGCGGACAAAACGTGACGTGTCTTCAGTGCTCATGCCCAGGAGCGTACGACTCATTCCTCCCGTGACTTTCCTGTGACCCTCCACTTTCACTACCATCGACCCACACGGCCAATTCGCCAGCGCCACAAGGGGATCGATATTCCGTGTCATCCGCTCGCCGTCCATTGCTGACCGCCACCGCCGCGGGGACGCTGCTGTGCGCCCTGTGGTTCGTCCCGTCCGCCAACGCGACTCAGGACACCCCTGCCGGACAGCAGCCCTCGGCGGCCACGACGACGCAGGCCAGGGCAGCTTCGGGGGCGGACACGACGGCGTCCGCGGCGGACTCCCGGCTCGCCGACACCGGCAGCTTCGACACGACCCCGTACGTCGTCGGCGGCTCGCTCCTCCTCACCCTCGGCGCGGGGTTCGTCGCCTACTCGGTACGCCGGGAACGTCTGGGTTTTTGAACTCGTTTGACGTCCCCTTGACGAGGACTTCATAGTCCGCTCATGAAGAGATCATCGGGCGCGCGCATGGGCGCCGCGGTTGCCGTGAGCGTGCTGTCGCTCGCCCTCACCACGGGATGCGGCGGGGACTCCGGCGCCAAGGACGCCAAGGGACCGGCCGGCGAGGACTCCTCGTCCACCGCGGCCGGCTCGGCCGGCGCGAAGGCGCTCGGCGCGGGCGAGCTGGAGAGACTCGTCGTCACGAAGGCGGACCTGGACGGGTACGACGTCCGGCCCGCCGACACCGGCGACCGCTTCGCCGCCTCGAAGGACCAGGTGACGGTGACGGACGCGAAGTGCGCGCCCGTCGCCTACGTGCTGACCGGTTTCGCGCCGGGCGACGAGAGCGCCTACGTCAACCGCATGGTGACCGAGAAGAGCACGAAGCCCACCGCCTCGGGCACCTCGGACGAGGACCTCGAGAACGCGATGGACGGCCTCCAGGACGTGCTGGACTCCACGATGACCATCGTCTCGCTCTCCTCCTACGACGGCGCGGGCGCCGAGGAGACGATGAAGTCGGTCACGGACGCGGTCGGCGGCTGCGCGGGCGGGTTCACGGTCTCGGCCAAGGGCCAGGACACCCAGACGTTCACCAAGGTCGCCGAGGAGAAGTCCTCCGGGACCGGTGACCGGTCGGTGGCGTTCGCGGTGACCAGCAAGGTCGAGGGCGGCACGACGACCGTGCACGCCGAGGTCGTGCGGCACGGCTCCACGGTCGCCACGTACTACGCGCTCAGCCTGGCCGCGCTGGCCGGCGAGAAGAACACGTACGGCATCCCCGCCGACGTCGTCCGGGCCCAGGCGGCCAAGCTCGGGTGAGCCTCCGGGGCCCCGCCGCGCGGCGGGGCCCCGGCCCGTTCACCGCAGTGGCCCGGTGACCTTCTCCACCGCGGCCACCAGCCGTCCGTCCCGCACGAACGCGTCCGCGGCGGCCAGGTCGGGCGCCAGGAACCGGTCCGGGCCCGGCCCCTGCACACCGGCGGCCCGCACGGCCTCGATCACGGCGCGCGAGGCGGGCGCGGGTGTCAGGCCCTCGCGCAGTTCGACGGCACGGGTGGCGGCGTACAGCTCGATCGCGAGCACCCGGGTGAGGTTGTCGACGGCGGTGCGCAGCTTGCGCGCCGCCGACCAGCCCATCGAGACGTGGTCCTCCTGCATGGCGGACGACGGGATCGAGTCCGCCGACGCCGGTACGGCGAGCCGCTTCAGCTCGCTCACCAGCGCGGCCTGCGTGTACTGGGCGATCATCAGGCCGGAGTCGACGCCGGGGTCGTCCGCGAGGAACGGCGGCAGGCCGTGGCTGCGGTTCTTGTCGAGCAGGCGGTCGGTGCGGCGCTCGGCGATGGAGGCGAGGTCGGCGGCGGCGATGGCGAGGAAGTCGAGGACGTAGGCGACCGGGGCGCCGTGGAAGTTGCCGTTGGACTCCACCCGTCCGTCGGGAAGCACCACCGGGTTGTCGACCGCCGACGCCAGTTCGCGTTCGGCGACCAGGCGGGCGTGGGCGAGGGTGTCGCGCCCGGCGCCGGCGACCTGCGGGGCGCAGCGCACCGAGTAGGCGTCCTGCACCCGCGGGGCGTCGTCCTGGTGGTGGCCGGTGAGCCCGGAACCCGTGAGCACCGCCAGCATGTTGGCGGCGGAGGCGGCCTGCCCGGGGTGCGGGCGGATGGCGTGCAGCTCGGGGGCGAGCACCCGGTCGGTGCCGAGCAGGGCCTCCAGGGTCAGGGCGGCGGTGACGTCGGCGGACTTGTAGAGGGTGTCCAGGTCGGCCAGGGCCATGACCAGCATGCCGAGCATGCCGTCGGTGCCGTTGAGGAGGGCGAGGCCCTCCTTCTCGCGCAGTTCGACGGGGGCGATCCCGTGCTCGGCGAGCAGTTCCCCGGCCGGCCTCACGGCGCCGTCCGGCCCCTCGGCCTCCCCCTCCCCCATGAGCGTGAGGGCGCAGTGCGACAGCGGCGCGAGGTCGCCGGAGCAGCCGAGGGAGCCGTACTCGTGCACGACCGGGGTGATGCCGGCGTTCAGGACGTCCGCCATGGTCTGCGCGACCTCGGGGCGGACGCCGGTGTGCCCGGAGCAGACGGTCTTCAGCCGCAGGAACATCAGGGCCCGCACGACCTCGCGCTCCACCCGCGGACCCATGCCGGCCGCGTGCGAGCGGACGATGTTGCGCTGCAACTGGCTGCGCAGGTCCTGGCTGATGTGCCGGGTCGCCAGGGCGCCGAAGCCGGTGCTGACGCCGTAGACGGGGTCGGGCTTGGCCGCCAGCGCGTCCACGATCCCGCGGGCGGCAGCGAGGGCCGCCACGGCCTCCGCGGAGAGATCGACCCGGGCGCCGTCGCGCGCCACGGCGAGAACGTCGGACGCGGTGACCCCGGAAGTCCCCACCACCACAGTGTGCATATCCATATTCAGGAGCGTACGCAGTGAATTCCGCAATGTCACCAGTGGGTGGTCGGTGCACCCCTCACCCGTGCGGCGTCCGGCATCCGGCAACCCGGGGCAGGTCCGTCACGCGCGGCGGCCGCGGAACCGGCGGCGCTCGGCCGTCCGCTCCCCCGAGGGCTCGTCGGCCATCCGCACGACGGGGTCGTCGGGGCCCTCCCGGCCGGCGACCACCGGCTCCGCGGCGCGTACCGCCTTGGCCCGGTACTGGGCGGCGTCGGCGAGCCGGAACAGGCGGCGGGCCGAGCCGACCGGCCCGATCGGGTCGTCGGTCGAGGCGACCCCGCAGGCGACCCCCTCGCCCAGCTCCAGCTCGGCGGCCCGGCGGCAGAGTTCGCGGGCCGCCTTGACGACCTCGTCGGCGGACGGGCCGACCGCGAGCAGACAAAACTCGTCGCCGCCGAGGCGGGCGGCCAGGGCGCCGGGGAGCATGGCACCGCACAGGGAGAGGACCGAGCCGAAGCGTTCCAGCAGGCGGTCGCCGACGGCGTGGCCGCGGGTGTCGTTGACGTGCTTGAGCCCGTTCAGGTCGCACACGACCAGACTGACGACGGTGCCGTCCGCGCGGTGGCGCTCGATCGCCTCGTCCAGCCGCGCGTCGACGGCGCGGCGGTTGGCGAGACCGGTGAGCGCGTCGGTGTAGGCGAGGCGCCTGACCTCCTCCAGGCGCTCGGCCTGGGCGATACCGGCGGCGACGACCGCGGCCAGCACGGTGGCGAAGTCGGCGTCGCCCGGCCCGAAGACGGGATCGCCGGCCCGGCGGGCGACGTACAGCTCGCCCCAGGCCCGCCCGTTCAGCACGATCGGCGCGACCACGCAGCAGCCGCGGCGCCGGCGCCGCAGGGCGGCGACGCGCTGGTGGACGTAGCCGGGGCGGCCCCCGGCGGCCGGGCCCTCGGCGGTCTCCACCCAGGCGTTGGGACCACCGCCGCCGGCCCAGCGCTCGTGCAGGAACTCGGTGATCTCGGGGAACTGGTGCACCGGATAGGACTCGTCGTCCGGGAACTCCTGCTCGCCCGCGGCCCGCTCTCCGACGTTGACGAGAACCCTGAGCCTGCCGAGGTCGCGCTCCCACACGGACAGCGCGGCGAAGCTCCCGCCCAGCGCGCGGCACGCGCCGGCCGCCGCGGCACGCCACGCCTCGCGCGTGCCGTGGGCCGCCGCCATGCCCTGCGCCAGCGCGACGACAGCCGCGAGCCGCTTGTCCTCACCCATCACCCCAGGCTAGGGACATCCAGGGCGATTGGGGACATTCAATTCGCCCAGCCGCGCCCCACCCCGGCAACCGCCCCTCGAACCCGACCCCCCGGCGCCCCGCCCCCGCGGCGACACCGGGCCGCTCCCGCAGACGCGGGACCGGCCCGGCACCCCGCCCGTCACACCGGCACAAGCCCCGACACCGGGCGGCACAAGCCCCGACGCCGGGAGACGCCCCGGCAACCGACCGTCACAGCTGCGGCCGCGGCCGCAGCCGGGCACCCGACCCCCGCTGCCCGACGACCCGGCGGCCCGGCGACCCGGCGGCCCGGCGACCCGGCTGCTCGTCCCCGGGCGGCGGACGGCCTGGTCACCCCGTCCGGCGACCGCACCCGACCACGCGTCCGGCCACACAGCACCCGGCAACGACACCCTGACAGCCGACCGTCGCAGCCGCAGCCGGGCACCCACACCCGGGATCCACCGCGCGAAACTGGGGCCCGGCCGCCCGACGCCATGGCCACACCCGGCGATGCGCCTCTTACGCGGGACCGGTCCGGTATCCCGTCCCGCACGCCGGGCACCCGCAGGGGGAGCGGCGGCAGCGGGCCGGGAGACGCCCTGCAGCCGACCGCCGCAGCCGGGCGGCCGCTGCCCGGCGACCGGCAACCCGGCTGCTCGACACCGGTCGCCCGACGGCCCCGTCATCCCGTCCGGCGGCTGACGGCCTGCGGCCGGCGGCTCTCGACGCGTGGGCTGCGTGTGTTCACTCGCCCGGCCACTGAGGCTTCCGCTTCTCGTTGAAGGCCGCCACTCCTTCCGCCCGGTCTCCGGAGAAGGCCACCGAGCGCCAGGCCGCGTCCTCGACCTCCAGGCCGGCCCGCAGATCGAGGCCGTGACCGAGGCGCAGTGCGCGCTTGGCGGCCCGCAGGCCGACCGGCGAGTTCGCCGCGATACGGGAGGCCAGCGCGAGCGCCTCCTCACGGTCGCGCCCCGGCTCGACCAGTTCGTCGACGAGCCCCAGCTCGTGGGCCTCGGCGGCCTCCAGTCGCCGCGCGGTGAAGATCAGCTCGGCGGCCCTCGCGGCGCCCACCCGGCGCGGCAGCAACTGCGTACCGCCGCCGCCCGGGATCACGCCGACGGACACCTCCGGCAGCCCCACCACGGCCGTACGGTCGGCCACGATCAGGTCGCACGACAGCGCCAGCTCGAAGCCGCCGCCCAGGGCGAACCCGTGCACCGCCGCGATGGTCGGCACCGGCAGTTCCAGGACACCGGTGTACGCACCCCGGGCGACGGGCCGCTGGCGGACCAGTTCCGCGTCGGTGAAGGAGTTCCGCTCCTTCAGGTCCGCCCCGACGCAGAACGCCCGCTCGTGCGTCGAGGTCACCACGACCACCCGCACGTCACGGTCGGCGCCCAGCGCCGCGCACGCCGCGGCGATCGAGCGGGCCATCTCGGTGGAGACGGCGTTCATGGCCTTGGGCCGGTCCAGAGCCAGCTCCGCGACATGCCCGACGTCCCCGTCGCCGTGCCGCCGCACCAGCACGAACTCCCCGAACCGCTCCTCGCTCATGACGCCCTCCGGTTAACGCGGGTTAACAAGATACGCCTCGATCATCCCAGCCCCGGCCCGGCGGCGAAAGGCGCACCCGTCAACCCGTTCGAGTGACATACCGCCCGACTCGCACCCCAGCGGCCACGGCAGCGCATACCGTGCCTCCGCCACGGCGCACCGGGGGCGGGGCGCGATGCGGAGGGGCTGCCATGACGGACAGGACAGACGCGACAGGCACTGCGGACATAGCGGAGGCGGTCGATCCGACGGACGCCGCCGACATCCCTCACCCCGGCTTGCGCGAGCCCGGTCTCCGGGTCCGCGGCCGGCACCGCAGGCCTCGCCGGCGCCGGGCGCTGATCGCCGCCGGGGGCCTGGCGCTGGCCGCCGGCGCGCTGAGTCTCGCCCGCCTGACACCGGACGCCCCCGAGGCGGCCCGGGCCCCGAGCACCGTCACGGCGCCGTCGCCCGCCGCCACGACCGCGTCGGCACCGTCGAAGACGGCCGAGCCGTCGGCCGCCGCTCGGGGCGGTACGAGCACCCGGCGGGCCGCACATCCGGATGCCGTCCCGGTACCGGCCGCGGCCACCTCGTCCGCGTCCGTCCCCGCCGCCACGGCCCTCCCCGAAACCACCGGCGGCCCGCACCCCACGGCGACGCCCCGCCCACCGGCCACGACGAGCACCGCCCCGCCGGCGACCCCGGCACCCAGCGGCACCACCGCACCCCCCGCGCCGCCCGCGCCGGAGCCGAGCGCTCCCGGCCTGCCGGATGTGTGCGTCCCGGTGATCGGCCTGTGCGTGGACCTGCCCGGCGGCCACGGCGACTGACCTCGCCCGCCGCCCACCGCCCGTTGACCGCCGCCCGCCGACCGTGGCCCCGGGAGCCGGTCAGCCCGTGAGCCGTCGGCGGGTGAGCCGTCGGCCCGTCACTCGGACGCGCCGCTCCGCCGGGTCAGCAGCCAGGGTTCGACCACGCCGAGGCCGCGCACCGGGCGCTGCCACATCGGCTGGAGGGCGAAGCGGTACACCGGGGGCTCCTCGCCCTCCTTCTCCGCGGTCGCCGCCGCCTCGGCGGCGGCCGCCTCCGAGGCGGGCGCGTCACCGACCCGGATCAGTTCCTCGGCGAACGCGCTGTCGACGAGCACGGCGTCGCGGGGAGCTATCGACGTCAGGCGGGACGCCAGGTTCACCGTCGTGCCGAAGACGTCGCCCATCCGAGTGGTCACGGTGCCGAAGGCGATGCCGACGCGCAGCTCCGGCATCGTCTCGTCGTTGGCCATCGTCTCGATCAGGCGCAGCGCGATCTCCGCGGCGACCCCGGCGTCGTCGGCCGCGTAGAGCACCTCGTCGCCGAGCGTCTTGATGAGCCGTCCGCCGTGCGCGGCGACGAGATCGGCGGCGGTCGTCTCGAAGGCCTCGACGAGTTCGCCGAGCTCCTCCTCCTCCATCCGGCGGGTGAGGCGGGTGAAGCCGACCAGGTCGGCGAAGCCGACCGCGAGGCGCCGGTCGACCATCTCCTCGTCGTCGGCGGCCTGCACGACCCGGCCGGCGGACGCGGCGAGCTGGCGGCGCCAGACGTAGACGAGGAACTCCTCCAGCTCGGGCAGCAGCAGCTCGACGATCGGGTACGTCACCTCGGTGCGCGTCATCCCCGGCTCGGGCGGCTCGGTCAGGCCCTCCAGGAAGGAGTCGATCTGCCACTCGGCCAGACGCGCGGTGGTCTGCCCGGTGGACCGGGCGACCTGCACGGCCATCGCCTCGCTGAGCAGCCCGGCCTCCACCAGGCCGGCCAGCCGCCGCAGGGCCAGCACGTCGGCCTCGGTCAGCGCCTTGGCCTGGCCGATGTCCGCGAAGCCCATGGCCCGCCAGAACCGGGAGGCGAGCTCCATGGAGACGCCGGCGCTGCGGGCCGCCTGGAACGGGGTGTAGCGCCGTTCGGCGCCGAGGATGAGCTGTTCGAGGCGCAGGGCGAGCGGATCCTCGCCGGAGTCGGCGGCGTCGTGGTCCACCCGGTCGTGCGCGCCCGCGCCGGAGCCCGTGTCGTCGACGGTCACGCCTGCTGCCCTTCCGATCTGTCACGGTCAGGTATCGACCGGCCTCAACTGTACGGCAGGTGTGCGGTAGCTCACTCCCGGCCGGAACAGCGGGAGCCACGGCCACGGCCGCGGTCGGAGCCGTGGTCACAGCCCCGCACGGCGCATCCGCCGGCGCAGTGGACGGCATACCGATCGGCGCCGCTCGGCGCATCGGCCGCGCCACCGCCCGGCCGCTCACCCGGCCGCTCACCCGGCCGCGCCACCGCCCGGCCGCTCACCCGGCCGCGCCACCGCCCGGCCGCTCACCCGGCCGGGCCCCGCGCCGTCACGCAGGTCTGAGGTGCACGATGTCGCCCGCGCCCACCGGCTCCTGCACTCCGTCCGCCGTCGCCAGCACCAGCCTGCCGTCCCCGTCGACCGCCACCGCCTCCCCGATGACCGACCGGTCGCCGGGCAGTTCGGCCCGTACCGTCCGCCCGAGCGTCGCGCAGCCCGCCGCGTACGTCTCCTGCAGCCCGGAGGCCGCCGGGTCGCCGCCCACGGCACGCCAGCGCCCGTACCAGTCCTCCAGCGAGCGCAGCATCGCCCGCAGCAGCGGGTCGCGGTCCGTGCTCACCGCTCCGGCCAGCGCCAGCGAGCCCGCCTGCGGCACCGGCAGCTCGTCCTGGCGCAGGGTGACGTTGACGCCGACGCCGACGACCACCGCGTCGCCGGCGGCCCGCTCCGCGAGGATCCCGCCGGCCTTGCGTTCCTCGCCGCCGACGGTGACCAGGAGGTCGTTGGGCCACTTGAGTGCCGTGTCCACGCCCGCCGACCGGGACAGTCCCGTGGCCACCGCGACACCGGTGAGCAACGGCAGCCAGCTCCAGCGGGCCGCCGGCACGTCGCCCGGCGTGAGCAGCACCGAGAAGTAGAGGCCGGAGCGGGCCGGCGCCGTCCACCGGCGGTCCAGTCGCCCCCGGCCGGCCGTCTGCTCCTCGGCGACCAGGACGGTTCCCTCGGCCGCCTCCCCCGACTGCGCGAGAGCGGCGAGGTCGGAGTTGGTGGAACCGGTGCTCCGCACCACCCGTATCTCGCGCCACAGACTGCCCTCGTGCACCAGCCCGCGCCGCAGCGCGGCGGCGTTCAGGGGCGGGCGGTCGAGGTCGGACCAGCGGCTGTCGTCTGCTGCATCGGGCGGCGTCATGCGAACCACCCTAGGTGTGGTGCACGCCGCACTGCCGATCGAGGGGCACGCCACTACGCTACGGATGAGTAACCGTCCCCCCTTTTGAGCAGGCAGGGAGCCGCATCCCGATGTCCGAGCCGGAAGAGCGTCAAGAGATCGACATCCACACGACCGCGGGCAAGCTCGCGGATCTGCAGCGCCGTATCGACGAAGCGACGCACGCCGGCTCCGCACGCGCCGTGG
>NZ_JAYMHD010000060.1:0-18824 GCF_035656535.1 Streptomyces sp. H51 | reverse complement strand
TCGGCATCCGACAGTTCATGGCGACGTATCACCCGACCATGATCCCCGACCAAAGATCATTTGACGACAGACCCTAGTGGTGCGCCTCGCCCATGCGCACCGAGAGCCCGCCGCGGCTCGTGCCCGGGTCCGTTCGCCGTGCCGCGACGCGGCAGTCGGGATGCCGCGGCCGACTGCGCGGCGAGATCCAGTACGGCGCCAGGCCGGCCGCGTCGAAGTCGTCGCGCACCGGTTCGGGCGGGCAGGGGTGCCAGGAGCACCGTCCACCGGCTGCCGTCGGGCGCCTGGGCCGGATCGGCGTGGCCCGCGCACCGGACCGGCAGGTCGGTGCTGCGGTGCGACAGGACCGGGTTGTCCCGCGCCGGCTCGCAGGGGCCGCGCGGGTCGGGCACGGGCGACGGAGACGCCGTTGCCCGTGCGCGGTGCCACCCTCGGCCCCTCCGGCGCCTTCCCGGTCCCGGGTTCGATGCGCGCCAGGCGCACCCCGGCGACGGCACGTCGATCCGCCCCGGGCACGTGCTCGGGTCGGGACGGAGACCGCCGATGACGGGATCGCCGAAGGTCCGCATGCGTCACACTCGCTCGACCTGTCGAAAGTTTCGACTTCATTGGCGAACTTTACGGTGGGAACAGCGGAAGCTCGGCCCGACCGGCGAACCCCGCCGGGAACGCAGCCGACCACGCGCGAACCGCCCCCGCGGACCCCACACCCGCGCCCGCATGCGGCGCGCGCCGACTGCCCACGTGCGGCCCGCACCCAGGCCCGCACGCGGCCCCGCCCAGGCCCACACGCGGCCCGTGAACCGCCCTATCGTGATCCGCATGCAGTCCTACACGATCGGCCAGGCAGCACGACTGCTCGGCGTGAGCCCGGACACCGCGCGCCGCTGGGCGGACGCGGGCCGGGTGGCGACCCACCGCGACGACAGCGGACGACGGCTCATCGACGGGCGCGACCTGGCCGCGTTCTCGGTCGAACTCGCCGGGTCCGGCAGCGGCGGCGAGGAGGAGACGCCGTACACCTCGGTCCGCAACGCCTTCCCCGGCATCGTCACCGCGATCAAACTCGGCGACGTGGCCGCCCAGGTCGAGATCCAGGCCGGCCCGCACCGGCTGGTCTCGCTGCTGACCCGCGAGGCGGTCGAGGAACTGGGGCTGGAGGTCGGCATGGAGGCCACCGCCCGAGTGAAGTCGACAAACGTTCATGTCGACCGCGCGTGAAGCTCGTCCGCGTGACCGCACTTGCACCCCTGAAAATCTCAATACCATCGCTCTTGCGACGCCAATGAGGGCTTACGTCTCGCAGATGCGCCAGTAGGATCGGCACAGGGGACGGGGGCCGACGGTCCTCTCCGTGACCGACAGAAGGAGTGGCCACTGTGACGATCCGCTGCGCGCGCCGGACCCGCCCGACCCGCCGTACCCTGCGGCCGGCCGGCGCGGGAGCCGCGGCGCTGCTGCTGCTGAGCGCCTGCTCCTCCGCGGGCTCGGACTCCCCCGGTGCTTCCGGGGCCGCGGCGTCCTCGTCGCCGAAGCTGTCCGGCACGGTCACCGTCTTCGCCGCGGCCTCGCTCCAGGAGAGCTTCACCGCACTGGGCAAGAAGTTCCAGGAGGAGCACCCCGGCACCGAGGTGACCTTCAGCTTCGGCGGCAGCGACACCCTCGCCGCGAACATCACCGGCGGCGCCCCGGCCGACGTCTTCGCCGCCGCCAGTCCGAAGACGATGGCGATCGTGACGGACCGGAAGGACGCGGCCGGCACGCCCACGGTCTTCGTGCGCAACCGGCTGGAGATCGCCACCCTGCCGGGCAACCCCGACCGGATCTCCTCCCTGAAGGACCTCACGAAGTCGGGCCTCAAGGTCGTGCTGTGCGACAGGACCGTGCCCTGCGGAGCCGCGGCCCGGAAGGCGCTGGCCGCCGCCGGGCTCGAGCTGACGCCGGTCTCCTACGAGCAGGACGTCAAGGCCGCCCTGACCAAGGTCGAGCTGAAGGAGGCCGACGCCGCCGTCGTGTACCGGACGGACGTGAAGGCCGCCGGTGACAAGGTGGAAGGCGTGGAGTTCCCCGAGTCGGCCGACGCCGTCAACGACTATCCGGTCGCCCTGCTCAAGAACGCCCCCAACGCCCGGGCGGGGAAGGCGTTCATCGACCTGGTCGAGTCCGCCGAGGGCCGGAAGGTGCTGACCCGGGCCGGGTTCCTCGAGCCGTGACCGCGCCCGACAGCTCCGCCGCCGCGGCCGACCTTCTCAAGGGCGGGCCGCGGCGCGACGGCGCCCGCGACGGCCGCCGGACCGGGCGGGCGAGCGGGCGACAGGTTCCGCTGCCCCTCCTGCTGCCCGCCCTCGTGGGCCTGGTGTTCCTGCTGCTGCCGCTGGCCGCCCTGCTCGTGCGGGCGCCGTGGAGCACCCTGCCGGACCAGCTGACCAGCGCCGCGGTGTGGCAGGCCCTGCGGCTGTCGCTGCTGTGCGCGACGGCGGCGACCGCGGTGAGCCTGGTGATCGGCGTGCCGCTGGCCTGGCTGCTGGCCCGCACCGACTTCCCCGGGCGGGGCCTGGTCCGCGCGCTGGTGACCCTGCCGCTCGTGCTGCCGCCCGTGGTGGGCGGTGTGGCGCTGCTCCTCGCGCTCGGCCGCAACGGAGTGGTCGGCCGGTGGCTGGACGCCTGGTTCGGCGTCACCCTGCCCTTCACGACCGCCGGGGTCGTGCTCGCCGAGACGTTCGTGGCGATGCCGTTCCTGGTCATCAGCGTGGAGGGCACCCTGCGCGCCGCCGACCCGCGCTACGAGGAGGCGGCCACCACCCTGGGCGCGTCCCGCTTCACCGCGTTCCGCCGGGTGACGCTGCCGCTGGTCGCCCCGGGCATCGCCGCGGGAGCCGTACTCGCCTGGGCGCGGGCCCTGGGCGAGTTCGGCGCGACGATCACGTTCGCGGGCAACTTCCCAGGCCGCACCCAGACCATGCCGCTCGCGGTCTACCTCGCCCTGCAGAACGACCCCGCCGCCGCGATCGCCCTCAGCCTGGTGCTGCTGACGGTGTCGATCGCGGTCCTGGCGGGCCTGAGGGACCGCTGGATGACGACCTCATGACCAACCCGCCCTCGCCGGCCCCCGGCACCCCCGAGCCCCCCACGGACGCCACCGGCACGGCCGGCAACCGGCCCCCGGCCGACGCGCCCCGCGGGGCCCCCGCCGACATCCCCCGCACGGCCCGGAGCCGACCCCCCGCCGAAACACCCGGAAAGGCCGGGCACCAGCCACCACCCGGCCACCCGGACGCGGGGCTCGACGCCCGTCTCGTCGTGGACCGCGCGGCCTTCCGCCTCGACATCACCCTCACCGCCGCCCCCGGCGACGTGGTCGCCCTCCTCGGCCCCAACGGCGCCGGCAAGACCACCGCCCTGCGCGCCCTGGCCGGCCTCGTCCCGCTCACCGGCGGCCACCTGCGCCTCGACGGCGCCGAACTGGACCGTACGCCGCCCGAAGCCCGCCCGGTCGGCGTCGTCTTCCAGGACTACCTGCTCTTCCCGCACCTGACCGCCCTCGACAACGTGGCCTTCGGCCCCCGCTGCCAGGGCGCGACGAAGGCGGAGGCCCGCGCCCTGGCAGCCGAGCTGCTGGACCGCATGGGCCTGGCCGACCACGCCGGCGTCAAGCCGCGCCGGCTGTCCGGCGGCCAGGCCCAGCGCGTCGCGCTCGCCCGCGCCCTGGCCACCCGGCCCCGGCTGCTCCTGCTGGACGAACCCCTGGCCGCGCTCGACGCGCGCACCCGGCTGGAGGTCCGCGCCCGGCTCCGCCGCCACCTGGCCGACTTCGAGGCCGTCGCCGTCCTGGTCACGCACGACCCGCTGGACGCCATGGTGCTGGCCGACCGCCTGGTGGTCGTCGAGCACGGCCGTGTCGTGCAGGAGGGCGCCCCGTCGGACATCGCCCGTCGCCCCCGCACCGACTACATCGCCCAGCTGGTCGGGCTGAACCTCTACCGCGGGCAGGCCGACGGCCACACCGTCCGGCTGGACGCCGGACCGTCCGTCACCACGACCGAGGTGCTCTCCGGCCCGGCCTTCGTGGCCTTCCCGCCCGGCGCCGTCACCCTGCACCGGACCCGCCCCACCGGCTCCAGCGCCCGCAACCTCTGGCACTGCGAGGTGGCCGGCCTGGAGACCCACGGCGACCAGATCCGCGTGGACCTCACCGGCGAGCTCCCGCTGGCCGCCGACCTCACCACGGTCGCCGCGGCCGAGCTCGGCCTGCACCCCGGCGCACCGGTCTGGGCGACGGTCAAGGCGACGCAGACGCACGCCTACCCGGCCTGACGCACCCCGCCCACTACGGTGGGCGACCATGACCCTGAGCATCCGCAACCAGTTCCCCGGCACCGTCACCGACGTCACCCGCGGCAAGGTGATGGCCACCGTCAAGGTCCGTCTCGCCGGGGGACAGGACCTCACCGCGGCGATCACCCTGGACGCCGTGGAGGAACTCGGACTCGAGGCGGGCTCCGCCGTCCACGCGCTGGTGAAGTCGACGGAGGTGGCCCTCGCCACCGGCCCGGTCGAGGGTCTGTCCATCCGCAACCGGCTCCCCGGCACGGTCACCGGCATCACCGCCGGCCGCGCGATGGCCTCGGTGGAGGTCGCCGTGGAGGGCGGCGAGCTGACCTCCGCGATCACCGAGGACGCCGCACAGGACCTGGCGCTGGCGACCGGCACCCCCGTGGTGGCCCTGATCAAGTCGACCGAGGTCGCGCTGGCGACGGCATGACGCGCGAGGGCCCCGCCGAAGCGGGGCCCTCTCACCGTGCGTCCGGCGCCGCGGCCGGCCGTGACCGCGGTCGGTCACGCCTCCGCCGTCAGTCCTCGTAGGCGTCCGGCGGCGGGCACGAGCACACCAGGTTGCGGTCGCCGAAGGCCTGGTCGATGCGGCGCACCGGCGGCCAGTACTTGTCGGCAGGGGAGCCGCCGGCCGGGAAGACGGCCTCCTCGCGGGTGTAGGCGTGCTCCCACTCGCCGGTCAGCGCGGCCGCCGTGTGCGGCGCGTTGCGCAGCGGGTTGTCCTCGGCGGGCCACTCGCCGGAGCCGACCTTCTCGATCTCCGCGCGGATCGCGATCATCGCGTCGCAGAACCGGTCGAGCTCGGTCAGGTCCTCGGACTCGGTCGGCTCGATCATCAGCGTCCCGGCCACCGGGAACGACATGGTCGGCGCGTGGAAGCCGTAGTCGATCAGCCGCTTGGCGACGTCGTCGACGCTCACGCCGGTCGCCTTGGTCAGCGGCCGCAGGTCGATGATGCACTCGTGCGCGACCAGGCCGCCGGGGCCGGTGTACAGCACCGGGTAGTGCGGCTCCAGGCGCTTGGCGACGTAGTTGGCGCTCAGCACCGCCACCTGCGTGGCCCGCTTCAGCCCCTCACCGCCCATCAGGCGGACGTACGTCCAGGAGATGGGCAGGATGCCCGCCGACCCCCAGGGAGCCGCCGAGACGGGGCCCACGCCGGTCTCCGGACCGGCCTCCGGCTGCAGCGGGTGGTTCGGCAGGTACGGCGCCAGGTGCGCGCGCACCCCGACCGGGCCGACGCCGGGGCCACCGCCGCCGTGCGGGATGCAGAACGTCTTGTGCAGGTTCAGGTGGGAGACGTCACCGCCGAAGTGGCCCGGCTTGGCCAGGCCGACCAGGGCGTTGAGGTTGGCGCCGTCCACGTACACCTGCCCGCCCGCCTCGTGCACCTGGGCGCAGATGTCGGCGACGTGCTCCTCGAACACGCCGTGCGTCGACGGGTAGGTGATCATCAGCACCGCCAGTTCGTCGCGGTACTGCTCGATCTTGGCCCGCAGGTCCGCGACGTCGATCTCGCCGTCCTCGGCGGTCTTCACGACGACGACCTTCATGCCGGCCATCGCGGCGCTGGCGGCGTTGGTGCCGTGCGCGGAGGACGGGATCAGGCAGACCGTACGCTGCTCGTCGCCGTTGGCGCGGTGGTAGCCGCGCACGGCGAGCAGGCCGGCCAGCTCGCCCTGGGACCCGGCGTTGGGCTGGAGGGACACCTTGTCGTAGCCGGTGACCTCGGCGAGACGCTCCTCCAGCTCGTGGATGAGGGTGAGGTAGCCCTGCGCCTGCTCCACGGGCACGAAGGGGTGCAGCTGCCCGAACTCGGGCCAGGTGATCGGCTCCATCTCCGTGGTCGCGTTGAGCTTCATCGTGCAGGAGCCCAGCGGGATCATGCCGCGGTCGAGCGCGTAGTCACGGTCGGCCAGGCGGCGCAGGTAGCGCAGCATGGCGGTCTCGGAGCGGTACTGGTGGAAGACGGGGTGGTCGAGGTAGCCGTCGGTGCGCAGCAGCGCCTCCGGCAGCGCGTCCCCGGCCGCCGTGTCCAGCGCCTCGACGTCGCCCTCGACGCCGAAAGCCGCCCATACGGCGTCCAGCCGCGCCCGCGTGGTCGTCTCGTCGCAGGCGATCAGGACGTGGTCGGCGTCGACGAGGTGCAGGTTGACCCCGCCCCGCCGCGCGGCGGCGACGACCTCGCCGGCCTTCGCCGGGACGCGGACGGTCAGGGTGTCGAAGTAGGCGCCGTGCACGACGTCGACCCCGCCGGCCCGGAGGCCCTCGGCGAGGATCGCGGCGTACCGGTGGGTGCGCCGGGCGATGCCCTTCAGCCCCTCGGGGCCGTGGTAGACGGCGTACATGCCGGCCATCACGGCGAGCAGCACCTGGGCGGTGCAGATGTTGCTGGTGGCCTTCTCCCGGCGGATGTGCTGCTCACGCGTCTGCAGCGCGAGCCGGTAGGCCTTGTTCCCGTCGGCGTCGACGGAGACGCCCACCAGACGCCCGGGCAGGCTGCGCGCGAACTTCTCGTGCACGGCCATGTAGCCGGCGTGCGGACCGCCGAAGCCCATGGGCACGCCGAACCGCTGGGTCGTGCCGACCGCTATGTCCGCGCCGAGTTCGCCGGGCGACTTCAGCAGCGTCAGCGCGAGCAGGTCGGCGGCCACGGTGACCAGGGCGCCCAGCTCGTGCGCCTGGTCGATGACCGGCTTGATGTCGCGTACGGCACCGGAGGCGCCGGGGTACTGGACGAGCACGCCGTTGATCTCGCGCGCGGCGATCTCGGCCGGGATGCCGTCGCTGAGGTCGGCCACCACGACCTCGACGCCCGTCGGCTCGGCGCGGGTCTCGATCACGGCGATGGTCTGCGGCAGCGCGTCGGCGTCGACGAGGAAGAGGCCCTTCTTGTTCTTCCCCATGCGCCGGGACAGCGCCACGGCCTCGGCGGCCGCCGTGCCCTCGTCCAGCAGCGAGGCGCCGGAGGTCGGCAGGCCGGTGAGGTCGGCGACCACGGTCTGGAAGTTCAGCAGCGCCTCGAGGCGGCCCTGGGAGATCTCCGGCTGGTAGGGCGTGTAGGCCGTGTACCAGGCCGGGTTCTCCAGCACGTTGCGCAGGATGACGGGCGGGGTGAACGTGCCGTAGTACCCGAGCCCGATCATGGAGTCGAGGACCTGGTTGCGCTCGGCCAGCGACCGCAGTTCGGCGAGCACCTCCGCCTCGGTGCGCGCGCCCGGCAGGTCGAGGGCGTCGGCGTTCTTGATCGCATCCGGCACCGCGGCGGCGGTGAGCTCGTCCAGCGAGCCGTACCCGACCTGGGCGAGCATCTTCGCCCGCGCTTCCTGGTCGGGCCCGATGTGGCGCTGTTCGAAGGGGATGCCCTGCTCGAGCTCGGAGAGCGGAATGCGGTGGGCGGTCATTGCGGAGGCCTCCTGGTCTTGCGCGACCTTCGAGGGGCACCACGGCGCGGGTACCCGGACGGCCTCCCCCTCTGTCATCTCAACCTGAGAGCTTCACCGGGCCGCCCGAGGGCTTGCGGCTTGCACCGTCGGTGAGAGCGGGGGTCGTGGCGACACCCGCTCTGCTTTCCAGAGTGACCTCGTCCGTGCGGTACGTGAGCCTGAGAGATTCCGGGGAGGATTTGCTCCTTCGGCGCCTCCGGTGATGTCCGGAGGACTCTCCCGCACGGGGTCAGCAGCCGTAGTCAGCCTACCAGCGGGCACGACACCCCGGCCTTCGAGTGGCCGCCCGCCGCGTTGTGCTCTTTCGTAGTGATGACGAGTGCGACCAGGAGGAGGGCCCGTGCAGACCGACATCGATCCGCGCAACCTGATCGGCCGCAAGGCGTTCGACCGCAACGGCACCAGGATCGGCACCGTCGACGAGGTCTACCTCGACGACGCGACCGGTCTGCCGGAGTGGGCCGCCATACGCACCGGACTGTTCTCCCGGGACGCCTTCGTCCCACTGGAGCCCAGCGAACTGGTGGAGGGCGCCCTGCACGTCCCCTTCGACCGCTCCCTGATCAAGGACGCCCCCGACTTCGGCGTCGGCCGCCATCTCTCCCCCGAGCAGGAGCTGCAGCTCTACCACCACTACGGCCTGGACGTCGCCCCGCCGTCCGCCTTCGACGACGCCGACCACGACTTCGGCAGGCTGGCCGGCTCGGACGAGGCATAGGACGGCTCCCCGGCCACCTGTTCCCGCGCTCCCTCCGCCATCAGCGGCACCAGCGGCAGCGGATCGGCCGGCTCCAGGTCGGGGTCGTCGACCCGGAACGTCCGCACCCGCCCGGGCTGCGAGCCGGGCGTCTCGAACCGCACGGTCACCCGTCCGAGCCCGCTCCCCTGTACCCACCCGTGCCCGAACCCGGCATGCCGTACGTCGTGCCCGGCGGGCCAGCGCCGCTCCGCCGGAGCCGTCCGCCGCTCCACCGGCAGCTCCTCGGGCTCGTCCGGCTGCCCGCTCTCCCGGTCCCGCTCCCCGGCCGCCTGCGCGAACAGGTCCTCCTGCGTGTAGTCGGCCAGCCCGCTCACCCCCACCCCCAGCAGCCGCACGCCTCCCGTGGTGTCCACCGACTCCAGCAACCGCGCGGCGGCCTCCCGCACGACCGCCGGATCGTCGGTCGGCCCCCGCAACGTCTCCGAACGGGTCAGCGTGGAGAAGTCGTAGCGCCGGACCTTCAGCACGATGGTCCGTCCGGACAGCCCGGCCGCGCGGAGCCGCCGTACGCAGCGGTCGGCCAGCCGCCCCACCTCCGTGCCCACCCGGATCCGGTCGTGGATGTCGACGTCGTAGGTGTCCTCGACCGACACCGACTTCGCCTCCCGCTCGGCCACCACCGGCCGGTCGTCGCGCGCCAGCGCCATGGCGTACAGGGCGTGTCCGTGGGCCTTGCCCAGCAGCCGCACCAGCTCGTCCTCCCCCGCCTCGGCGATGTCGCCGACCGTGGTGATGCCGGCCCGCCGCAGGTGGTCCCCGGTCGCCGGTCCCACACCCGGCAGGATCCGCACCGGCATCGGCTCGAGCAGGGCCCGCTCGGTGCCCGGCTCGATCACCACCAGCCCGTCGGGCTTGGCCTCCTCGGAGGCGATCTTCGCGAGCATCTTGCAGGCGGCGAGCCCCACGGACCCGGTGAGCCCGGTCAGGCCGCGTATGTCGGCGCGCAGCCGCTCCCCCACCAGCCGCGCCGACGCCTCGTCCCAGGCGGCGTCCCCGGCCTCCAGGTCCACGAACGCCTCGTCCAGGCTCAGCGGCTCCACCAGCGGCGACAGCGCGTGCAACAGCCCCATCACCTGTTCGCTGATCGACCGGTAGAAGGCGAAGCGCGGCACGAGGTACGCCGCGTTCGGCGCCAGCCGCCGGGCCTGCGCCATCGGCATGGCGGAGCGGACCCCGAAGACCCGGGCCTCGTACGACGCGGTGGCGACCACCCCACGCGGCCCGAGCCCGCCCACGACGACGGCCTTCCCGCGCAGACTCGGCTTGGCTGCCTGCTCCGCCGAGGCGTAGAAGGCATCCATGTCGAGATGCAGGATCGTGGGCGCGGTTCTCACATGTCCGATGCTGCCCTACGCCACTGACAACGTCGCGGGCACGAGGGCCCGGCCTCACACCGCCCGGTTGCGCCGCCGTGCCAGCTCGTCCGTGGGATTGTGCCCGACGAGGGTCTCGCCGGTGTCGACGCGCTCCCCGTGCAGCTGCGACAGCGCGTTCTCCACGTCCCGCCACACCACGCCCACGGCGATCCCGAAGACGCCCTGACCCCCTTGGAGCAACGCGTGGACCTCGTCGGGAGAGGTGCACTCGTAGACCGTGGCGCCGTCGCTCATCAGCGTCATGCGTTCCAGGTCACGGAAGCCGCGCTCCCTCAGGTGCTGCACGGTGGTGCGGATGTTCTGCAGCGACACCCCGGTGTCCAGGAAGCGCTTGACGATCTTCAGGACGACCACGTCACGGAAGCTGTAGAGCCGCTGTGTCCCCGAGCCGTAGGCGGGGCGCACGCTGGGCTCGACGAGGCCGGTACGGGCCCAGTAGTCCAGTTGCCGGTAAGTGATGCCGGCGGCCGCGCAGGCCGTCGGACCGCGGTAGCCGATCTCCTCGGACGCCATGGACGTCGCCCCTCCGCTGCTCGGCACGGCCGCCGGTCGCTGCGGAACGTGGTCGGCCGCGCTGCCGTGATGGGGGTATTCCCCGCTCGCACGGAGCCGAGAGCTCGGGGAAGGGTACGGACCGCTCGCCCCGGGACCGTGTCCGGGGGCACCCCCAGCCGTACCGTCGCCGCTGCTTCTCACGCCGACCTCCGTCCTTGACCTGCCTTCTCGACGGTAGGCAGCCACCAGGGGTGCGTCAACGACCGCCACACTCGGCACGCCGAGTGATAATCACCCTACGAGTGGTTTCCCGCAGCCAACCGCGGGGAAAGGCTAGCCGAATGCGCTCCGGGCAGGCCGCAGGACGCCCTCACCGTCCGCAGGCCGTCGCAGGCGGCAGACCCGCGGCCGGCCCCTGTCGGGCCGTGCACCGGCCCGCGTGGCGCACCGGGGCGCCCGCCGGACCGGCCCCGCCTCATTGGCTGCTGGTGCCGAAGTCCTCCGGCGAGATCTGGTCGAGGAATTCGCGGAACTTCTCCACCTCGTCCTCCTGCTCGTCGGGGATCGCGATGCCGGCGTCGTCGAGCACCCCGTCGCTGCCGTAGATCGGCGTTCCGGTGCGCAGGGCCAGCGCTATGGCATCGGACGGGCGGGCGCTCACCTCTACCCCGCTGGCGAAGACCAGCTCCGCGTAGAAGACGCCCTCACGCAGGTCCGTGATGCGCACTTCGGTGAGCTCCTGGCCGACGGCCTCCAGCACGTCCTTGAACAGGTCGTGGGTCAGCGGTCGTGCGGGGGCCATGCCCTGCTGGGCGAAGGCGATCGCCGTCGCCTCCCCCGGCCCGATCCAGATGGGGAGGTAACGGTCGCCTCCCACTTCACGCAGGAGCACGATCGGTTGGTTGGAGGGCATTTCCACCCGGACACCTACGACATCGAGCTCGTTCACACAGCAACCCTAGGCCGTGCCCGGGACGTTTGGGTAGTCGGGCAGGGAACGGGTGGCCGATCCCGGCCGTGTGGCGGGTCCGCTCAGGGCAGGCGCACACCGAGGGCGGTCTGCACGAGCGCCGTGTGGAGCCTGACCGTGAGCGCGGCCAGCTCTTTCGTGCGGGCCTCGGCGTGAGCCCTGGTCTGCGGATTGCGGTGGCGCTTGAGCGGGGCCACCACCTGGTCGATGAGTCCGGCCTCGCGGTCGGCCGCGGCCCGCATCGCCCTGAGGTGCCGGGGCTCGATCCCGAACCGGCCCAGTTCGACGACGAGCGAGGCGACGGTGGCCGCCTCCGCGTCGTAGGCCCCGTCCGGCAGCGGAACGACGAGCCCGTAGGACTCCCACTCCCTGAGTTCCTCTTCCCCGATCCCGGCGGCCGCCAGCAGCTCCGCCCGGCCGATCCGGGCCGCCGTGGGCTGCTCGGCGGCCTCCTGGACGGTCTCGCCGTCCCGCTGCCGGCCGAGCGCGGGCAGCGGCACGGCCTCACCGCGCTCCATGGCCTCCAGGTGCTCGCGGATCACCTTGAGCGGCAGATAGTGGTCCCGCTGCATCCGCAGGACGTGACCGAGGCGCTCGACGTCCTGCGCGCTGAACTTGCGATACCCCGACGGGGTCCGCCGGGGCTCGATGAGGCCCTCCGACTCCAGGAAGCGGATCTTGGAGATGGTGACTTCGGGGAACTCCTCGCGCAGCACGTTCAGCACCGAGCCGATGCTCATCAGGCCGCCGTCCCTGGCGGCGGCGCCGTGCCCGGCACCGCCGCTCGGTGATCGAAGCATGGACCTTCCCTGGGGGTCTCCCCGGACCGCGTCCGGAGGAGGGTCAGTAGCCCTGCTGGCTCGCGTAGAAGACCAGCCGGTACTTGCCGATCTGCACTTCGTCGCCGTTGTGCAGCGCGACCTGGTCGATCCGCTCGCGGTTGACGTACGTGCCGTTCAGGCTGCCCACGTCGGCCACCGTGAACGAGCCGTCCGCGGCGCGGCGGAACTCCACGTGCCGGCGCGAGACCGTGACGTCGTCCAGGAAGATGTCGCTCTGCGGGTGACGCCCGGCCGTGGTCAGGTCGCTGTCCAGCAGGAAGCGGCTGCCCGAGTTCGGCCCGCGGCGCACCACCAGGAGCGCCGAGCCCAGCGGCAGGGCGTCCACGGCCGCCTGCGCCTCCGGGGACAGCGCCGGGATCGGCGTCTGGCCGGTGGCCTCGGCGTCGTAGGCCTCGAGACCGGAGATGGAGATCGTGGACGTCGTCTCCGACGGCCGCTCGGCGACCGCGCCCGCCCGCAGCGGCGCGCCGCAGTTCGAGCAGAAGCGGCTGCTCTCCGCGTTGCGGTTACCGCACCTCGTACACACCAGGGCCGACATAGGGGAAAACCCTCCACCCGTACTTGAGGTTGACGGTTGCCCGAAACCTATGCCGCCGGACTGCGCGGGGTCAACAGACGCCGCGCCCTGGCCTCCGGAAATGTCACCGCCCGGACCAGCGACCTGGTCCCGGAACAGCGGGCGCTGGCCCTCCGCATCGGACTGTGCGCGATGGCGGGCCGTCGCGTTGTCGCCGCCCTCTCGCGCGCTCTTGCCGAACAACTTCGCAAACAACTTCACGGGCGATTCCCCTTGACCGAAACAGACCCGCCCGTGGGGCAGGACGAACCCTGACTGCATACGCCGGCCGACCCGGACAACTTCACAACGTCCGTATCCACCAGACAGTTTCCACCACGCGCCACCCCTTCGGTGCGCCGACCCCCCGCAACCTCATGCCCTTGCCGGACGGCCCCCATGCACCGCCGGTTCACTGGGCGGACGACCGAGCGTAGTCAGGCTGCTTCGCAGCTCGCAAGGCGTCCACGACGATCTTGTCCGACCGCTCGACGGTAACGGTGGCCTGCTCCTTCTCGAGGGTCTGCACCACGCCTCCAGGGATGTTGAGCGCCGGCTCCAAGTCCTCCGGCTTGCCGATGACCTTGAAACGATAGGGCGCGTTGATCTTGTTCCCGTCGACGCTCACGCTCTTGCCCGACTCGGTGAGGTACGTGCTCGCGACGACGCGCACGTCGTTGACCTGTATCGCCTCCGCGCCCGCCGCGCGCAGCTCCTGGATCGCGTCCAGCAGCATGTCGGCCTCGACCGTTCCCTTCGGGTCCTCGATCGTCATGGTGATGCCGGGGCCCTGAGCCGCCACCGTGCCCGCCAGGACGCCCAGTTGACGTTCCTTCTGGACCGTCTGCCTGCGTGCCTCCTCGGCCTGGTCCGAGCTGTTCTCCAGCTCGTCGCGCTGCTTCTCGAGCCCCTGCTTCTCGTCTTCAAGACGTTGTGTGCGGTCGTCCAGTTCATCGAGGATGCGGACGAGATCCTCCTGACGCGCGCCACGCAGGGCGCTGTCGCTGTCGCTGTTGGAGGCGACCTGCACGGCCAGACCGAAGCCGAGACCGAACAGCAGCAGGGCGACGATGAGTTGGGCCCGGGTCACGCGCGGCGGCCACAGCCCCTTCGCCAGCCGCTGCCGTCCCGTCAGCCCGGCCTCGGAGGCGGCTTCGCCCTCGGGGGCGTTCTCCGGGCCGTTCCCGGAGGCAGCGGGGGTACGGGGAGCGGGGGGCGGGGCCGGCGCCGGGACCTCTTCGGGCAGTTCCTCGCGCAGCCTGTTCGCGGGCGTCTCGTCCTTGTCGCTCATCGGCCTCACGCCCGGAACACGTGCCGGCGGATCGCCGCGGCGTTGGAGAAGATCCGGATGCCGAGGACGACCACGACACCGGTGGACAGCTGGGCCCCCACGCCCAGCTTGTCGCCCAGGAACACGATCAGCGCGGCGACGACGACGTTGGACAGGAAGGACACCACGAAGACCTTGTCGTCGAAGATGCCGTCGAGCATGGCCCGCAGTCCTCCGAAGACGGCGTCCAGCGCCGCGACGACGGCGATCGGCAGGTAAGGCTCGACGACCGCCGGAACCTCAGGCCGGACCAACAGTCCGGCCACGACTCCCACGACGAGGCCCAGTACGGCGATCACGATGTGCCCTTCTCAGTCTTCTCGGTCTTCTCGGTGTGCGGCTGTGCTGTGCGGACGATCACACTCGGTGCGGCGGGCAGCCGGAGGTCCCCCTCCACGGAGATGGCGGTCCGGATGCCGTAGTTCTGCTGCAGGGCATGCAGATACAGCCCGTCGGCGCTGTCCTGGAACCTGGTGCTGAGTCTCTGGCCGTCCCCCACAGCGAGCACCGTATACGGCGGCACGAGTGGCTTGTTGTCGACCAGTATCGCGTCGCCCGCGGCCCGGACGGCCGACAGCGCCGTCAGCCGCTGCCCGTTGATGGAGACCGCCTCGGCGCCGGACTCCCACAGCCCGTTGACCACACGCTGCATGTCCCGGTCGCGCACCCGCCCGGTGTCGGAGAATCCGGAGGTCTCGCGCGGGTCGCCGTCGCCCCCGGTGGTGGCTTCCTTGGCGTCGTCGACGACCAGTTTCACCCCCGGTCCGTGCACCTCCACGGCGCCCGAGAGGATGCCCACCAACTCGGTCCGGTCCCCGCCGCTCTGCCTGAGGGCCTCGCGCTGCCGCGCGCTCACGTCGCGGCGCAGCTCGTCGACGGAGTTCTCGAGCTTGTCGGCCGCCGTGGTCTCGCGGTCGATCCGGTCGATCAGTTCCTGGCGCTCCTTGGCGACGACGGGAGCCGCCACGCGCGCCTGTGCGGCGCCGACGGTGACCACGAGGGCGGCGAGCACCAGCCCCCCGGCCAGCCCGAGCCTGGCCCGCAGGGGCTTCGGCACACCGCCCGCGCCCGCGGCCCGCTTACGGTCGGCCGCCTCGGCGTAGCCGTCGTCGAGGCTGTGGTCCATGACGTTGGTGAGCAGCGACATGGACGCGTCCGGCCGCGAAGGGCGCGTGGGTGTACTCCGAACGGGGGGCTGCTGCGGCATGCCGCACATCGTCGCACGTCGCGCCCGCTACCTCCGAATGGCCCCACCGACGTGCCGGACCGGCCCCTTCCGGGACGCGTGTCCGGCACGCCCGCCTGGTGCGCTTCTCAGCGGCCGGCGCTGTCCACGACGGCCGCCCACTCGTCCAGCAGGGCCTGGGCGGACGCGTCGTCGGGCCCCTCCGCCCACAGGTGGGTGACGGCCTCGGCCGGGTCCGGCAGCACCATGACCCAGCGCCCGTCGGTCTCCACCACCCGTACCCCGTCGGTGGTGTCCACGAAGCGGTCTCCGGCCGCTTCGACGACCCGCCGCATGACGAGCCCCTTCACGGCCCACGGGGTCGCCAGATCGCGTTTGAGGACGTGCGCCCGCGGGATGCGGGCGTCGATCTGGCTGAGGGTGAGCTGTGTCCGCGCCACCAGCCCGATCAGCCGCACGAAGGCCGCGGTGCCGTCGAAGACGCTGCTGAACTCGGGGACGATGAAACCGCCCTTGCCGTCGCCGCCGAAGATGGTCGACTCGTCGCCGCCGACCCGGGTCAGGTCGTCCGGCGAGGTCGTCGTCCACTCCACCTGCGTACCGTGGTACGCGGCCACCTGCTCGGCGATCCTCGTCGTGGTGACCGGAAGCGCCACACGCCCGCTGCGCCGCTCGGCCGCCACCAGGTCGAGCATGACCAGCAGGGCGCGGTCGTCCTCGACGATCCGCCCCTTCTCGTCGACCAGCGACAGCCGCTCACCGACCGGGTCGAAGCGCACGCCGAACGCCGCGCCCGAGGATGCGACGATCTCACCGAGCCGCACCAGGCCCGCGCGCCGTACCTCGGCGGTCTCCGTGGGCCGCGACTCGTCGAGTCCGGGGTTGACGGTCAGCGAGTCCACTCCCAGCTTGCCCAGCAGACTGGGCAGCACGAGGCCGGCACTGCCGTTGGACGCGTCGACGACGACCTTGAGCCCGGACTCCGAGACCCCGGTCGTGTCCACGTTGCGCAGCAGCGATCCCGTGTACGAGTCGAAGACGCTGGACGGGAAGTGCAGGTCCCCGATCTCGCCGGGGAACGCGCGCCGGTACTCCTGCCGCGCGAACACCCGGTCGAGCTTGCGCTGGCTGGCCTGTGACAGGTCCGCGCCCTGCCCGTCGAAGAACATGATGTCCACGGAGTCCGGCACCCCGGGGCTGGTCCGGATCATGATGCCGCCGGCGCTGCCCCGCGCGGTCTGCTGCCGGGCCACGGGCAGCGGCACGTTCTCCAGGTCGCGTACGTCGATGGCGCTGGCCTGCAGCGCGGAGATGACCGCCCGCTTGAGCGCGCGGGCACCACGGGAGTGGTCGCGGGCCGTCGTGACCGTCGCCCCCTTCTTGAGGGTCGTGGCGTAGGCGCCGGCGAGCCGCACCGCGAGTTCGGGGGTGATCTCCACGTTCAGGATGCCGGAGACGCCGCGGGCCCCGAAGAGGTGCGCCTGGCCTCTGGACTCCCAGATCACCGAGGTGTTGACGAAGGCGCCGGCCTCGATGGTCTTGAACGGGTACACGCGCACGTTGCCCTGCACGATCGATTCTTCACCGATCAGGCACTCGTCTCCGATGACCGCGCCGTCCTCGATCCGCGCCGCCCGCATGATGTCGGTGTTCTTGCCGACCACGCAGCCGCGCAGGTTGCTGTGCTGGCCCACGTAGACGTTGTCGTGCACCACGGCCTTGTGCAGGAAGGCCCCGCTCTTGACGACGACGTTGGAGCCGACGACGGTGTGCTCGCGGATCTCGGCGCCCGCCTCGACCTTGGCGTAGTCCCCGATGTAGAGCGGACCGCGCAGTACGGCGTCGTGGTGCACCTCGGCGCCCTCCGCCACCCATACGCCGGGGGAGATCTCGAAGCCGTCGATCTCGACGTCGACCTTGCCCTCCAGCACGTCGGCCTGCGCCTTGACGTAGCTCTCGTGCGTGCCGACGTCCTCCCAGTAGCCCTCCGCGACATAGCCGTAGATCGGCTTGCCCTCCTTCATCAGCTGAGGGAAGACGTCTCCGGACCAGTCGACGGGCACGTCGGCTTCGACGTAGTCGAAGACCTCGGGCTCCATGACGTAGATGCCGGTGTTCACGGTGTCCGAGAAGACCTGGCCCCAGGTCGGCTTCTCGAGGAAGCGCTCGACCTTGCCCTCGTCGTCGACGATCGTGATGCCGAACTCCAGCGGGTTCGGCACACGTGTCAGGCAGACCGTGACCAGGGCGCCCTTTTCCTTGTGGAAATTGATCAGCTCGGTGAGGTCGAAGTCGGTCAGGGCATCGCCGGAGATGACGAGGAAAGCATCGTCCTTCAACGCCTCCTCGGCGTTCTTGACGCTTCCGGCGGTACCGAGTGGCTTCTCCTCGTTGGCATAGGAGAGCTCCATTCCGAGCTCTTCACCGTCACCGAAGTAGTTCTTGACCAGGGAGGCCAGGAACTGGACGGTTACGACGGTCTCGTTCAGCCCATGCCTTTTGAGCAGCCGCAGCACATGCTCCATGATCGGCCGGTTGGCCACCGGCAGGAGCGGCTTGGGCATGCTAGAGGTCATGGGGCGAAGGCGCGTGCCTTCGCCTCCGGCCATCACGACGGCCTTCATGTCGGAAGCGTCCTCCTCCAAGAGACGACGGTCTAGCCGACTTCACCCGTCCAGATTGTCGCGCACTTTTTCGCTAGGGGCCATCGAGCCGCTACGACCGCACAATCGGTGAGTTCAATCGGCCATGGCGTCCGCACGAACCAGGCGGCGGACTTGTACCACGTAGAGGACTCCTGCCCACCAGTAGAGGGTTGTACCCCATCCCGCGAACGCCCATCCGAAAATAGCAGCGAGTGACGAGATCCATCCCGTTCCGTCACTGAGCAGGAGTAGCGGGAAGGCGTACATCAGGTTGAAGGTGGCTGCCTTCCCCAGGAAGTTCACCTGCGGTGGCGGATAGCCGTGCCGCCTGAGGATGCCCACCATCACCAGCAGAACCAGCTCCCGCGCCAGAAGTGCAGCGGTCAACCAGAGTGGCAGAATCTCGCGCCAGGTCAGGCCGACCAAAGTCGAGAGAATGTAGAGCCGGTCGGCCGCGGGATCCAGAAGCCGGCCGAGGCTGCTGATCTGGTTCCAGCGCCGCGCGAGCTTGCCGTCCAGGTAGTCGCTGATTCCGCTCAGCGCAAGCACCAGCAGCGCCCAGCCGTCACTCTTGGGTCCGCCGAACTCCGGCCTCAGAATCAGCCACAGGAAGAGCGGTACGCCGACGAGCCTCGCCATGCTGAGGATGTTGGGGATGGTGAGGACCCGGTCCGTCTGGACGCGTGTCTCCTGGACCTCCACCCGGGGGCCTCCTGTGGGAAACGAACCGATGATGCTCCCCGACCCTACCTCAACGACAAAAAGCTCCGGCTCCTGGGCGATGCCCAGGAGCCGGAGCTGTAAAAGGAGTTCGGCGGCGTCCTACTCTCCCACAGGGTCCCCCCTGCAGTACCATCGGCGCTGTAAGGCTTAGCTTCCGGGTTCG
>NZ_JAYMHD010000059.1:0-2276 GCF_035656535.1 Streptomyces sp. H51 | reverse complement strand
CCCGGCTCATCCAGGAATACGAGGACACCCTCCTCAACCCCTACGTCGCCGCCGAACGCGGCTACGTCGACGCCGTCGTCATGCCCTCCGACACCCGCCGCCACGTCGTCCGCGGACTGCGCCAGCTGCGCACCAAACGGGAGACCCTGCCCCCCAAGAAGCACGGCAACATCCCCCTGTAAGGAGCCGACGTGATCAAGGTCGTCCGGGGAAACCCCACCCCCGAGGAACTCGCCGCCGCCCTCACGGTGGTCAGGGCCCGTGCCGCTGCCGCGGCCGCGGCGGCGCCGAGCGAGCCGCAGGACCGGGACTCCTGGTCGGACCCGTCCCGCATCGCGGCGCACCGCCTGCCCCAGCCGGGACCCACCACATGGGCGCGCTCCTACTGGCCGAGCTGAGCACGACCGGGGAGACCACGGGCGGGGAGACCACGGGCGGGGAGACCACGACCGTGGGAAACCACGAGCGGGAGACCACGACCGGAGGAGACCACGGGCGGGGGACGGGAGTCCGGGCGAACCTGAGTACCCGTACTCAGGCGTCCGGACCACCGCCCGGAGCACGCTGGGAGCATGCTGTGGTCCGATCCCGAGAACGAGCCGCCCGAGGAACTGCGGGACACGCAGGAGATGTTGCGGCGGCTCGGCATTCTCATGGCCCTGGCCATGGTGCTGGCGATGATCGTGATCGGTCTGAGGTGAGCGGGCGGGGACACCTCGCTACGCTGACCGCATGACCGATCAGCCGCGCCGCCGCCTCGTGCTCGCCTCCCAGTCCCCCGCCCGGCTCGGCCTGCTGCGCCAGGCCGGATTCGATCCCGAGGTGATCGTCAGCGGTGTGGACGAGGACGCCGTCACCGCGCCCACCCCGGCCGACCTGGCGCTCGCCCTCGCCGAGGCGAAGGCCTCCGTGGTGGCCGCCCGGCCCGAGGTGAAGGGCGCGCTGGTGATCGGCTGCGACTCGGTGCTGGACCTGGACGGTGAGGCGCTGGGCAAGCCCGCCGACGCCGAGGAGGCCACGGCCCGCTGGAAGGCGATGCGCGGGCGCGCGGGCACCCTGCAGACCGGCCACTGCGTCTACGTCGCCGGGACCGGCCGCTACTCCTCCGGCACCGCCTCCACCGTCGTCCGCTTCGGCGAGCCCACCGACGAGGAGATCGCCGCCTACGTCGCCTCCGGCGAGCCCCTCCACGTCGCCGGGGCCTTCACCCTCGACGGTCTCTCGGCCCCGTTCATCGAGGGCATCGAGGGCGATCACGGCAATGTGATCGGCATCAGCCTGCCCCTCGTGCGCAAGCTGATGGCGCACCTGGGCGTCGGCATCACGGACCTGTGGGCGCCGGGCCGGGCGTGACCGGGCTGCCGCCGTCCCCCGCGCCGTCCCGGGGCTTCTCGGCGGGCGCGGGGCCCCGCGGGGCGTCGTAGGTCATCAGCAGCAGGACGACGAGCGCGAGCACGACCACCATGAACACGAACGCCGGCCAGCCCACCAGGCTCCACGCGAAGGCCCCCAGCAGCCCGTGCACGACGGCGACGCTGACCAGCAGGACCCGCCCGAAGCCGGCCGGCGGGCGGTCCCGCAGGGCGACGAGCAGGGCGACCAGTCCGCACAGGGCGAAGTAGAGCCCGAAGACGACCCCGCCCGCCTTCGACGACACGGACATCATGTCCGGGTCCAGGCCGGCCAGGGACATGTCCTGGCGGTCGACGACGATTCCCAGGAACCAGTTCAGCGCCGCGACGCCGACCGCTTCCGCGAACAGCACCAGCGCCACGATCCATGCCACCGGTCTGCGCACCACCGGTCCCCACCCACTCTCGGCCCGAACACCCGTTACCCGAAGTACCTTTCGATCCATCGCGAACGCTACTAACGGGTAAACCGCGGGACAAGGCCCCGGCGGGTGGCAAAGATTCGTTGGGCCGTTCGTAGGGATTCCACAAAGAAACCGGGTGGCCCGCAGCACGCTCTCACAGAGACCTTGACCACATCAGGGGACTAGGGTTTCCGGGAGGAGTCCTGCGTATTGCGGTGCGACAAGGGATTTCGCCGGTTGAGCGAGCCTCGAATCACGCTCCGTGTGGGCAAGCTCACCATTGGGGACGGGTCGATGCGCCGTGTCGGCAGTCCCTAAACTCGGCTTGTTTCAAGGAGGGAGCCTCTATCGTGCGCAAGGTGCTCATCGCCAACCGTGGCGAAATCGCTGTCCGTGTCGCCCGGGCCTGCCGGGACGCCGGTATCGCGAGCGTGGCCGTCTACGCCGACCCGGACCGGGA